>NZ_CP020918.1:1200000-1547500 GCF_003076455.1 Flavobacterium faecale | reverse complement strand
ATGAAGAAATCCGAATTAAATTGGACGGTTGGCATTGTATGAAACGAGTAGAATTGATTTCGTACCTCTATTCTTTTTTTTCGAATGAAACTCTAAAAATGGGACGCAAATTTTCTCATTTCTTATATGAAGACAAAGTAGCCACTGCGGCAGTTTTTGAAAATGGTGAAATTGAGAAGGGCGACATCTTTATCGGTGCCGATGGAAGCAACTCCAAAGTGCGTGAAGCCTTGTTCGGAAAAGTTAATTTTACTCCCGTTGAGGTAAATGAAATTGTTGGTATTTCGAAAAAAAGAGCAATTGACGATCCCGAAAAAGTGATTTTTCAAAAATTTCAAAGTAAAACAAAAGGACTTGCTTTTGGCTATATTCCGGCCTCGGAAGACGAATCGGTTTGGTTTATGCAATACGACCTTAAACTGGCCAATGGGCAAGAAGGCGCAAGTGCTGCATCTTTGAAAAAATTCTGCTATGATATGTTGGCTGAATTTCCAGATGCTGTTCGAGAGGTTTTGGATGCTAATGATTTTAGTACTTCCTATATTTGGAAAACGAGAGATTTTGACACCTTGCCCACTTTTCACAAAGAGAATGTAGTATTGATGGGTGATGCCGCACATCTTGCCGTTCCTTTTACGAGTGCAGGTACGACCAATGCGCTCCTTGATGCCAAAACCTTGACAAATGCTCTAACCACGACAGCTACAATTGAAGAGGCTTTCAGCAGATTTTACCAAGAGCGTTATGCCGATCTTACCAACCACTTGGAGCAAGGACGTTTATTGAAAACTATTTTTCTTGAACCCGAAATACACAGCGAGAGAGGCTATATTCTGCCCCTAGTTAGTGATAAAGACAGCACCGACACCTCCAATAAACCGTTGAAAATCACCTATTTTACTGATCCTATTTGTTCTACCTGCTGGGTGATTCAACCTGTATTGCGCAAATTAAAACTAGAATATGGTGCTTACATCAACCTTGAGTATTTGATGGGTGGTCTATTGCCTTCTTGGGACAATTATGAGCGCGGTACGATCAAAAACCCACTCGACGTTGCGCAACATTGGGAAGAAGTAAGCAAAGAACACCTCAACCCTATTTCTGGCGACATTTGGATAGAAGACCCACTGGAATCGTCCTACCCACCGTCTATTGCTTTTAAGGCTGCACAGTTACAAAGTAATGACAAGGCGATTTCGTTTTTAAGACGTTTGCAAGAAATGATTTTTATCGAAAAAAAGAACATCAGCAAGTGGACCGAAATTGAAAAGGCCGCCTTAACGAGTGAACTAGATTCTGCTTTGTTGTTTAAAGATATAAAAGCGAAGGGACTAGGGCTATTTCACGAAGATTTGGATTATGCCAAAGAAATGAATGTCACCGCTTTTCCAACCATCTTATTTTCTGTCGATAACGAAATTAAAACTAGCATTTCAGGCATGCAACCTTATGAGAAATTTGAATCTATTATAAAAAAGTTCCTCCCCAATGCTACCAAAACAACCATTGATTTTACGCCGGAAGCTTTATTTGAACGTTTTAATAGCATGACCGAATCAGAATATAGTTTTATTATGGATACAAGTCTAGAAGTAACTACTGCGGCATTACAAGATCTTTTTGAAAAAGGAATTATTAAAAAATTTAAAAATAAAAACGGTACTGTTTGGTCCTATATTTTGCCACAAAACCGTGAAAAAAGTAGCGTTTGGTAATGGCTACTTCTCAAAATATTGACTGCATTTTTTAGTTCGAAATAAAAGAAAATTAATGCAGTTGTTCCATTATTGCGTTTTGATACAATCCAAAATAAAGAAGATCGTATTGAACCGCAATTCTTTTTAATTCAAAAAATTAGTTAAGAATAATTTCCAATTCAAAAAATTTGAACACGATATCCGAAAATTAAACTAACACAATTGTTCGAATTTGCAATCCGGGCCCGCTCCAATTATCCCCGCTCTGCAAATTGCTATCGTTAGCACAAAATAACTTGGGACTGCTAATCGAATACCCATGACTTCCCATAGTAGAAAACTACCACGCAAATGGTTTTACGTGGTTGGTATGCGATTTCCATTTGTAAACTACAATTACTTTTTAATAAATTTTCCGTTATAGACGGAGCCGTTTGCAAACAACTTTATCAGATAAGTTCCTTGTGAAAAATCATTAAGAGGAATACTAATTTCTGAATTTTGACTTTCATCAAATTGTTTTATTTGTATCAAACGTCCTAGCAATGAATACACTTTTACAGTAACAATACCCCTATTTTGGCTAGCATCCAATTGGACATTAAGCACATCCGAAGCTGGATTTGGATAAATCGTGAGATTTGATTTTTGATTAAAGAATTGTGCTACATCAAGTGCCTCACCTGTATCCATAATAGCATCTACTCCTGCAGTCCAAGCTGTTCCGCCTCTTTCATAAGCTCCCAAATCTGGTGCAGTTCCTTTGAAAGGATTTACAAAGCCAGTAATTTGTCTTCCACTATCTATGAGTGAAGTTCCTGATTTTGGCATGAAATTAAGATTTGCAACATCTTCAAAAGGAGAACTTGCTGCAATTATATTATTTTGAATATCAAATCCTGTCCCTCTAAACCAATCTCCGGTTGACGCAAAATTATTGTAGATACGATTGTCTTGCTGTACCCTACCGTTTACCCAAGAATCCATAGCACCACCAGAATTCCAGATTGTATTATTAAAAAAATCAATATTCCAATTGGCCCAGTTAACTTGAAAACCCGACCAAGAAACATTCCAAATAACATTGTGATGCACCACATAGCCTTTGCTATCATTGTCTAGGTAAATACCCGCTGCTTTGGCTGAGGAATAAGAAGGCGAAGCTGAATCATGAAACCAGTTATGGTGTATAACACTCCCTTTGGAAGCCGCATTACCAACGGTGTAAAAAACACCAGAATCACTATTAATCAATTCGGCACGAGATGCATCGTTATAAGCTGTTTCGCAATTTAGACCGCTCACATAAATTCCGTCACGACCCGCATTTGTTATCGTATTCTTTAATACCTTAATATTGTTTGCAGTAGACCTGACAGCAGTTGCGTGTATTCCTAAATAATCAATATTACTAATCGTATTTTCTTCTATAATAGAATTATGTGCACCCGAATAATTTTGAATAATGATACCATTTACGGCAGAATGGTTAATAATACATCTTTTCACCAATGTATTTGCACCCAAAACCTCAATTGCAGCTTCACCAACACTGGCTCCGGTATTGTTTAAATTATCATGACCTTCATTACCATGAATAACTGTATTATTAAAAAACATATTGTTACTTCCGCTAATTTTGATGCTTCCACCAAAGAAATCAATGCCTTCAACTTTAATGTATTGACCCGTTAACTGCGCTCCATATTGTCTAGTCGCTATTTCGACAGTTCCATTTGCAGGGATATTACCGTCAGGAGTTTGAAAATACAAAATAGTATTAGCACTATCATAAAACCATTCTCTAGCGTAATCTAGTGCTTCCAATTTGTTAAACAAAAACATTTGTCCACGATTGTTTCCGGGAATGTTTCTCCAAACTGTCGGGTTATGTGGATCAAAAGGCCATTTTGTAATATCAACACCCACATGATTAATTTGCGTTGTTGTACTACTAATAATTGGTCTTGTCCAACTAGCTCCAGAATGAGCACCTAAGTAATAAACCAAACCGCCTGTCCAGTCCATATTAGGTAGCGAACTTGCTTGAAAAGAAGATGCATCACCACCTGTTACAGCGACTGTATTTAAAGTCCAACGGTTATTATCTACATTATTAGGCCATCGCGCTAGATCCATATAATCCCCATTATGATACAAGGCTCTAAACCTACTATCAATACTCATACTCACATTGGCTTTGAAAATACTACCACTGTGTAATTGCCAACCATTAACTACTGTAGTTGCTTTTATGGTTACTTTCTCACCATCTGCGGCTTTAAAGGTTAAATAATTTCCTGACGAACCGCTCTTCGAAATAAGCAATTCTTGTTCATAGACTCCCCCTTTAATAATACAAGTACTCCCTGGCGACATAACAGAAACAGCTTTACTAAAAGTTTTGTAAGGACTACTAATAGAACCCGAATTTGAATCGTTACCATTGGTTGCAACATAAATTGTCTGAGCAATCATTAAGGTATAACATGGCAAGATAATGAAACATAAAAAAGTAAATATTTTTCTCATGGTTTTGGTCTTAGTTTTATTTTACGAAATTAAAACTTCAACTACTAACATTCAAAAGATTCATTACTCCAAATGGTTTTTTATATACCTTGAATTCCTATTTTATTACCACTTTGCAAAGTGATTAAGAACTAACAAAATAGTTTAGACTCCTATGTGAATGTCTCTTAATTTGCATTTAACTGTAGAGTACAGCCCAACAGTGAATTTTATTTTGTCTATATTTTTAAAATAGATTTGGTTAAAAATACTAGACAACAAATACAGTATCCTATCGCATTTTTAAGAATATCCAATTAGCTGAATTTAGCACATGAAATGGTTTAGTGCGCCATTTTACGGTAGAACGTCTAAACTTTCGATCTAGTTAAAATGGAAACGAAGTTCGAAATAGTTCACATTGGACTTTAACCATAAAACTGACAAAGAAATAATTACAGTTTCAGAAAACTAGACAGAAAAATTTATGCAATTCTTTTCGAGCCTACTAGTTTTGAAAATTAAAATTGTCAATAGTCTTTTGAGAAATTATTCTGAATCGAATACCATTCTATTGTAATTTACAGTGCCTACAAATGAGCTTAACAAATGTATATAAAGATATGCTGGTTTTTATAAACAATTAAGTTATGCCTGATTCTAGAGAATTTACTTTTGAAAAACAAACAAAATACCTCCCCTAATCTGCGTGAGTGGTAGTAGTGAAAAGCCCGCAAACCAGTGTAGCGATAGCGGAACTGGTTGAGGACTTGTAACGGATGACACGACAGCATACCAAAAAAGGGCTTTTTGACTGCAAACTACGTTGCCCTTTTTTGGTATGTTGGCACGCCCAAAGAATTGTAAGAACTAAAAAGACTCCTATTCTTTTTAATTTAAAAAATTAGTTAAGAATAATTTCCAATTCAAAATCGTTTCATACCTTTGCACCTCAAAATACAAGAGGAAAAATTTGAACTGATTGCAACCTCTTCATAATGAACTTAGTTGATTATGGGTGCCAAACAATTTTTGGTAGAAAAAAATGCTAAAGCAGATACTCTCCTTTAGTCTTTTTTTGCAATTATTTTTCCTCGCTTAATATTAAAAAATATTTATTATGGCTTATTTATTTACGTCAGAATCTGTGAGTGAAGGACATCCAGACAAGATTGCAGATCAAATTTCAGATGCATTAATTGACAACTTTTTGGCCTTTGACGCTGACTCAAAAGTAGCTTGTGAAACACTAGTTACAACAGGTCAGGTGATTCTAGCTGGAGAGGTAAAATCAAATACGTACTTGGATGTACAACATATTGCTCGTGAAGTAATTCGCAAAATTGGATATACGAAAAGTGAATACATGTTTGAAGCAAATTCTTGCGGTATTTTGTCGGCTATCCACGAACAATCTGCAGATATCAATCAAGGTGTTGACCGTTCTAGCCCAGAGGAGCAAGGAGCAGGTGACCAAGGTATGATGTTTGGTTATGCAACCAACGAAACAGAAAACTACATGCCATTGGCATTGGATTTATCCCATAGTTTATTGAAAGAATTGGCAATTTTAAGACGTGAAAACAAGGAGATTCCTTATTTACGTCCTGATGCTAAATCTCAAGTAACGTTAGAGTACAGCGACGAGAATGTTCCGGTACGTATCGAAGCAATCGTTATCTCTACACAACATGATGATTTTGACGAAGAGGAAGCAATGCTTGCTAAAATCAAAAAAGATATTGTTGAAATCTTGATTCCAAGAATCATTGCAAAAAATCCTAAGCACGCTCATTTATTCAACGATAAAATTCAATACCACATTAACCCAACTGGGAAATTTGTGATTGGAGGTCCTCATGGTGATACTGGTTTGACTGGTAGAAAAATTATCGTGGATACTTATGGTGGTAAAGGTGCTCACGGTGGTGGTGCTTTCTCTGGAAAAGATCCTTCAAAGGTGGATAGAAGTGCTGCTTATGCAACACGTCATATTGCCAAAAACTTAGTTGCTGCTGGTGTTGCTGACGAAATCTTGGTTCAAGTATCGTATGCAATTGGTGTTGCAAAACCTATGGGAATCTTTATTGAGACTTACGGTAAAGCTAAAGTAAACTTGACTGATGGCGAAATAGCCAAAAAAGTAGAAGCAATCTTTGATATGCGTCCTTACTTTATTGAGCAACGTTTGAAATTGAGAAACCCAATTTACAGTGAAACTGCTGCTTACGGACACATGGGACGTACGCCTGAAACGGTTTCAAAAACTTTCTCTGCTCCAGGTGGTTTAACAAAAACTGTTGAGGTAGAATTGTTTACTTGGGAAAAATTAGATTTTGTTGATCAAGTAAAAGCAGCTTTCGGATTGTAATATCCTGAACTGTTTTATAATTATAAAGGCTGTCTTGTTTTCAAGGCAGCCTTTTTTTTGTAGGATACTTTTTCGTTACTTAGCAAAAAAATTATCCTATGGCTACTTTTCCTTCCTTTCATAAAATTGTCGAAGAAACAAAGCAAACACTACTGAGGTTTCCTCTAGAAATTCTTGTTGCTATTGTCGCTACCTTGTGTGCTATATATGCGTATGATGAAAAGGATAAGGAAATTCAAAGAATATTCATCAAAATCATCATGAGTTGTTCCTTATGTTTGGTTTTGTTCCTATCCATAAGTTTGCACTTTTTAAGAGATCAAAAAAATAATATCTTCCGTTTTGGGAGTAGCTTGATTTTGGGAGCCTTGCTGTTTGTCTTTGTTTTTCAATTTAGCAACCCGTTCAAACCGTTGGAAATCTACCAATTCTTTTCCCTCAATTTAGCACTTCACCTACTAGTATCTTTTGCTGCTTTCATTCAAAAACAATATGACGAAAATGCTTTTTGGGAATTCAACAAACAATTATTCTTGCGTATTTTAACAGCAGGACTTTACAGTTCTGTCATTTATGCTGGGCTTTCATTTGCTCTTTTGGCGACACATAATTTGTTCAATATTGACTTTTATGATACTATCTACCTAGATTTATTCTACCTAGTGTACGGGATTTTTAATACCGTTTTCTTTTTGGCAGGTATTCCAGAAACCAACAATTCAAAAGTTCCGTTGAAATTGCAATATCCTGTTGGTCTAAAAAAATTCACCCAGTTTGTATTGATTCCATTAATTAGTATTTACCTCGTAATACTTTTATCTTATGAAGTCAAAATAATAGCCTCATTTGAATTACCTGTCGGCTGGGTATCGAACTTAATATTGGTATTCGCCATTTTTGGAATTCTATCACTGCTTTTGATTCATCCCATAGCAAATGATCATGAAAATGTTTGGATGCGCACGTTTCACAAATGGTTTTACTTTTTGCTAGTACCCTTACTTGGCCTATTGTTTTGGGCTATTTTGTATCGAATAAACCTCTATGGGGTCACACATGAGCGCTATTACGTACTAGCATTAGCTGTTTGGCTTACCGTACTCACCTTTTATTTCATCTGTATAAAAAACTCCAAAATTATCTTCATACCCGTAAGCATGTGCGTGATTGCCTTCGTGACTCTTTTTGGTCCTCAAAGTGCAGATTCTATTTCGAAAAAAAGTCAATTGAATCGTTTTGAAAAATTTATTCTAAAAAGTAAAACCACAAAACTAACAGAAAAGGAAGAAAAAGATTTAAGTAGTATTGTACTATTTATAAATGACAATTATGGGATTTCGCCCTTGGCACCTTATTCAAAAAAAATAGCAATTGCCGCCAAAAAAGATAAAACCATGGGTGCTGCTGCAATTATGAAAGAACTTGGTTTTACTTATCGTGGCAGTCAGTATAGAGGCGAAAATAATGGAGAAGCAGTATATTACTATTATAATTCTGAAAAAAGTCTTCCAATTGATAACATTCAAGGCTATGCATTGGCGTTTGAATTAAACAGATATGCTACTACAAATTGTGATGATTGTATAACCATCGACTCTAAAGGTTACAGCATCAGTCACAAAATGGTCGCAAAAGGAATCGAGTTGACCATCAACAACGAAAAAATACTGTTGCCAATCAATGATTTTGTATTTAAAAATAAAGAGCTGATAAAACAGAATACCGAACAGCTCATTCAAAACATTAGAACTAAAAATTTTGACTTTCGACTGAATTACAAAAGTGTGAATGGACAAATCGAAGAAGATCAAGTCGTAATCGAAAATTATGATATTACCATTTATGTCAAAATAAAATAAGTATATGTTACCACAAAAAAAGGAGTCGTTTCAAGATAGAAACGACTCCTTTTGTATATAAAAGAAAGTGTATTACAATAATAATGTGATTCCTAATTTACCACCGCTCAAAGCGCTGCTTCCACCTAATTGAAGGTTAATCGCCAATTTATCAGTGAAGAAATAACGACCACCTACTTGTAGTCCTACTCCAATATCATCAGCTCCACTGTAATCTGCTTTTTTACCATCAATTTTCGATGTCCAATTGTAGTAGCTCAAACTAGCTCCTCCATACAAATCCCACTCACTTGGGATATTAAGAATCTCATTAAAATGGTAGTTCCCATTTGCTTGGATTCCTAAGATATTACTTTTATATCCAGCTGTATTGTAGGACTGATACGAAAGCTCTCCTCCAAGAGTGAAGTTTGGAGCGATACCATAATCAATTCCTGCATACACAGGTGTTCCCCATCCAGAAGTTCCAATTCCTAGATTCAGTTGCAATCCACCTTCCTCCAAAGGGGCTTGAGCATTTGCAAAACCAAAAGATAATACTGCTAATAACAGAGCGAATTTTTTCATAATTTTAAGTTTTTTTTACTTTTCAAAAGTACTATTTTTCTTTTCATTATCAAAGAGTATACCACTTGATATTATTCTAAATACATTTTTTACAATCCAACTACAAATTGTATTTCATCGAAAAAATAACGTATCGTGGCTGTACCGTGTACTGCGAGTTTGAAGTCGCAAACTGCGAAAAGCTATTATCGTTAAGTGACTTAGTATTCAAAATATTAGTTGCCGCAAGTTTGTATTCCATTTTTGAATTTTTCTTTTGATAGATCATACTAGCACTCAAAAAATCATATTGATTTTGTATCGTTCTAGAATCATTTCGATAATTATAAAATTCATATTCAGACACAAAAGAAAAAGCGTTTAAAAAATAGTAGTCCAGTTTCAAAAAAGGCTTATCCGTGTAGAACGTAGTACCGCTGTATTGATTGACTGCATAATTGTACCCCAACTCCAAATTGGGCATGTTTTTGTAATTTGTAGAAGCTTTGACCGTATAGCTTTGCGTTAAACTTTCGGTAGTGGTAGCCTTAGTGTTTTGTATGTTATTGAATTTAGACCAATTTACCGATGCTCCAAAGCTCGCTTTGTAGTTTCTTAGAAACGAACGCCCATAATTTCCTGATCCCGATAAGGTTTCGTCTGCCAAATTAGAATTGTAAGGACTCGATGTTTGATTAACTCCAGTAAAAACAGAGCTTGTTTTGATGGCATCCACTTTCTTACTATACGATGCATTCGCAAAAATATTTTCAAAATTATACATGTTGTATTTAAAGTAGCGTAATGAATGTACTTGCGAAGTGGCATTCTCCAAAAACCGATTCCCACTGAACAAACTATTATAATTTGACAACACCGCTCCTTGTGCCAGTTTATTGATATCTGTAAAGTTGTTGGTCAACGAATAATTGTAGCTCAAAGTCTGCGATTTCTTAATTTGATACAAGGCATAAAAATCAGGTAAAACACGAGCAAAATTTTGTTGGTATTCACTACCCAATTGCACATTTGCCATGTTATAATAATGCAAACTTACCCCTGGATTAAAAGTAAATTTACCAGTCAAGATCTTATAATGCAAACCTAAATAAGTGTCATTAAAATTGTATTTCACTTGATTATTATACTCTGAATCGTCTAAATTATTCACTGTATTATTGTCCAAAATCTGAAAAATATTCGAATTAAATATTTGATTGGAATACGTATCACCCACTGTCACGTTGATGTTACTCGTTTTGGTCAACATATAATAGTAATCCATCTTCGCATCTACTTTATTGGTTTTAACAAAACGATCTTGATTAAGGCTGTTTCGATTTTGACCCGACACATAATCAGTTAGACTGAAGGGTTGACTTTGTAGATTGGCACTGTAAAACGGATTTTCATCTTGGTATAAATGTTGCACCTCAAAAGCAAAAATATTTTTATCATTTTTGGTATAATACAAATTTAGGTTTTGATTTATCGAAAGTGGATTTTGCTTTTTATTCGTAAAAATATCCTCTGTAGCGCTAACCCCATCCACGATAGATTCCCTGTTCAAAGAAGATAATTCATCTTGTTTCGAAATTTTGGTCAACACATCATAATCCAATTGTAATTTGTCAGTCGGTTTATAACTAGAGCTCAGTTTAAAAAGTCCAAAATTACTTTTTTGAGCAGCAGCCTCGCTACTATTCTGCTTATCACCTGAACCTAAAATAGTGGTTTGTGTTTTGGTTTCTAAATCGGTATTGGAAGAAGACAAGATTCCGAAACCACTAATATTCCACGCCTTATTGATAGTGTATGAAAAATTTGTTGCTCCAAATTTCGTTTCAATATCCTTAGCTCTATTGTTGCGTAGTAGCGAGATTCCCAAATCATTTGACGAAACATCAAAACTGCTTCCTCCTTTTTTGGCCACCCCTCTAAAACCACCAGTAAATTTTAAATAATCTTGAATAGTAAGTGGCAGCTCTCCGATATTATTAAAGTTCGTAATCACGTTTATGCTGTACTTAGGACTGTAGTAAAAAATCTTAGGATTAATCACGTAGCGACTTTCCTCGTGTCCTACTCCTGCACCTGCCGTGACATCACCAAACCAAAAATTCTTTTTACCCGATTTTAGTTTAATGTTCATTGCCACACTTTCTTCATTATTCTCAACACCTTTGAGAGCACCAACTTCGTTGAAATTTCGAAGCACCTGAATTTTATCAATTGCATCCGCAGGAATATTTTTGACACCTAATTTTGTATCACCGTCAAAAAAGTCTTTCCCTTCGATCATAAGCTTGGTTACTTTTTTACCTTCAACCTCTACTTCACCATCATCATTGACCTCAACCCCTGGTAATTTTTTCAGTATATCTTCCAGTTTTCTCTCTGTACCCGATTTAAACGAGTCTGCATTGTAAACAATTGTATCCCCTTTGATAGATACTGGCATATCATGCACAATTTCTACTCCGTCCAACTCGATTCCGCCTTCTTCAAGTGCAATAGTGCGAGTGATATCTTCTTGTGAAGTTACAATTTCAATAGTTTTACTTTGCATCCCCAAATAACTTACATTGATGCTATAATGCGTTCCCGATTTTAAAGACAAAGAAAATTTTCCTTTTTCATTTGTAATTGCATAGGAGTCCATTGCTTTGGTACCCAAATTGACAGCCATAACATTGGCCATCTCAATTGCTTTACCTTTAGTATCAACAATACTTCCTTCCATTTTCAAAGATTGTCCAATGGATAGGATCGAAAATAAAAACAAAACTACTAGATATAATTTTTTCATATAAATAATTTAAATAGAACCCAATTACTAATTAACGACGGCCACCACCTCCACCAGGACCACCTGCGGGTCTTGGATTATTATCTCTATACTCTTTGATTTTTTTCACCACCGTCGCATCGTAATCTTTTTGATTGATTAATTTTCCGTTTGTAGCTGCCTTAATGCTGGCCTTTTCTTTTGGGTTCAAAACCACTTTTGAACATAAAATCACGGTTTTACCATCATTGATTTCCAAGATCAAACCTGGTAAACCCCAATATTTATCCGGTCCTTGGTTCACAGGAATTTCTGGCGAGTACCATGCCGTTACCACACGCTCGGTTGGCGCTTTAATTTGATCTAACAAACTTGTTTTCTTCTCTTTTTCTGCGGCATCTTCTTTTCGTTTCTCCTCGTCAGATCTAGGTCTAAAGTTCCCCAAATCGGTTTCATTCATTGCTATAACTGCAGTCGCTTTAAAACAGTTGTACCCACCAATCACGCGACTTTCGCCTTCCATTTTCCAGTTTAGTTTTACCAATGAATCTTTGACCAAAAAGTCTTTCCCCATAAATTCTTTGTCAACCGTGTAGTTTTTATCTTTTACATTTTTGTACATGGTACCTCCGGCGCCCATCATCGAGCTCATCATCTTCATACGGCCATCACCACCTTGACCCGGTGCATCCAGTTTTTCTTCCTCTTTGTAAATAGAAGCCGTTTTGTCAAAATTCAAAATGAATGTTTTCTCAAACATAGACTTCATGCGTTCTTCAATTTGTTTTTGACGGTCTGGCGTCATATTTTTATCATTCGCAAAACGTTCCTTCATTTCTGCCGAACTTGTTTTGGATTGATACACCGCGATCCCTTGAAACTCTTGTGCTTGTACAGACAAACCTAAAGCCAGCCCCAATACCATTACTATTTTCTTTCTACTATTCATAAAATAATTTTTTATATCATTTATAATTCTTCAATACATTACTATCCTTCGGGCGTGACCCGCAAAAAAAGTGGGTTGGGCTCCCGAACTTTCGGGACTATCCCTCACGCAAAACAACAACCGTTTCCATAATACGAAACAGATTTTTTTTGTAATTTGCACCACTATGAAAAAGGCTATCCTATTTTTATTATTTACCTTTCTTTCGCTTCAAGGACAAGAGAGTAGTATCGCAGCGAGTAAAATTAACTTTATTCCGATAGCGAATAAAAATTTTGTTGGACACGACTCCTATGGCTACAATTACTTTCTTGACAAAGCAGTATTCTCAAAAAGCAAAAACAAAGAACAATGGGAATATAAAAATGTCTCACTAGGTAACCTTACCAAAATAGACTTGACCAATCCACTCAAAATCGTTTTGTTCTACCAGGATTTCAATGCCGTAATCCTACTCGACAATCAACTCAGTGAAACGCAACGTATTTTATTTTTCGAATCTGAAAATCCAATAAACCTTAGAGCGACTGGAATGGCAGGACTAAATCAATTGTGGACCTACAACACCCTTGATCAACAAATTGGGCTGTATAACTACCTCAACAATACCTACAAAACTATTTCGACTCCTTTTCCGGACACCATTCAGTATTACCAAACCGATTTCAATCATTTCTATTGGATAGACGACAAAAACATGGCGTTCATGTGCAATCTTTTTGGAAAAATCACAAATTTGTACAAAATACCTGAATATGAATGGATTGAGTTCCTGGGTGAACAGCAAATTTTATATTCAAAAGACCATCTATTTTACATGCAAGACTATAGCAAAAATAAAGTGTACAAAATTGAACTTGTGGATAAAACCTTTGACAAATGCTATTACAAGGACCAAATTTTATCTACTTTTACCAACGAAGGAATTACAAATTATAAAATCATAATACCGTAATGCACATAGCAGTAGCAGGAAATATAGGTTCTGGAAAAACCACACTTACACAATTATTGGCCAAACACTTTAAATGGGATCCACATTATGAAGATGTTGTAGACAACCCATACCTAGACGATTTTTATCATCAAATGGAGCGTTGGTCATTTAATTTGCAAATCTATTTCTTGAATAGTCGTTTCCGTCAAATAATACAAATTCGCGAAAGCGGAAAAAAAGTTATTCAAGACAGAACCATCTATGAAGATGCCCATATTTTTGCACCCAATTTATTCTCTATGGGTTTAATGACCCATCGTGATTTTGACAATTATTCGTCTTTGTTTGAATTGATGGAATCAACGGTAAAAGCACCCGACTTACTGATCTATTTGCGTAGCTCTATACCAAATTTGGTAGGACAAATACACAAAAGAGGTCGTGAATACGAATCAACAATCTCTATTGATTACCTAAGTCGCCTAAACGAGCGTTATGAGGCATGGGTACATACCTATGACCGAGGAAAACTACTAATCATTGATGTTGACAACATGAACTTTGTTGACAACCCCGAAGATCTAGGAACAATCATCAACCGAATTGATGCTGAGTTAAATGGTTTGTTTTAGATAAACATATTTTTAAAAAAAACAAAAACGGATGTAGAAGTAAATTCTAGATCCGTTTTTTTTTGTGACCGTTACAAATTGCACCTCTAGGCGGGGGATTCATAAAAACAAAAAAGCAATATTCAATTACGAATATTGCTTTTTTTATTAGGTACCGAATGGTTATCTACTTACAATTTGATAGTAAACAATCCTTCTGGTTTATTTGGAATCGCTTCAAAACGATCTTTACATTCTTGGATAATTCTCAATGCATCATCAAGATCTCCCCATCCACCAACGTCAACTTTTTTGTTTTCTAAATCTTTATATACTTGGAAGAAGTGTTCGATTTCTTTCACCAAGTGAGGATTCATATCAGATAAGTTTTCAAGTGAATTCCAGATTGGATCTGAAACGGGTACGCAGATAATTTTTTCGTCTGGACCTTTGTCGTCTGCCATTAAGAAAACTCCAATAGGCTTAACTTCCATTACACAACCAGGAAATGTTGCTTCATTTACCAAAACCAAAACATCTAATGGATCTCCATCAAGTGCTAATGTTTCAGGAATAAATCCGTAATCAGCAGGATACATCATAGAAGAAAATAACATTCTATCAAAACGCATTCTTCTAATTTCGAAATCATATTCGTATTTGTTTCTGCTCCCTCTTGGTATTTCGATTAAAACATCGAAAGTAATAGTTTTTTCTGCACTCATATTATAATATCTTTTATTTCAATTTATCGGATGCAAAAATAGTCAAAAACATTTTTATTCCAAGATTTATCTCTCCTAAAACAGTAGAATCTAGAACGTTTAAGACCTTTTATTGCTTAAATCATTAAATAATCTTCTTTTTTTTCTAAAAATAGAACCCAAAAGAACCTTTTACAGAGAACTTTTGCGCATCGGGAGCATTTAGGTAGTTACCTCTCCAAGCAAAATCAATACGTAACACTTTAAAAATATTCCCAATACCAGCACTATATTCCCAATACCCTTTTTCTGGAGCATTGTAAACTAATCCCGAAGCATTTAAAGCTCTATTCTGATCAGATATAGATCCAAAAACAGATCGAACTCCGATGATTTCTCTCCAATTTAACTTACGCATGAACGGAATTCTGCTGAACAATCGGCCACCAAAATTATGATTCCACTGAAAGGTTGCATATTGATCTGTTACAAATTCATAGAAGTTCAAGTTACTAAAGGTGTTCTCTATAGTAAAATAGGTTTGATTTCCGGGGATCACATTCATTAACCCTAACGGAATTTTACCAAACGTTTTACCCAATTCTACAATAAGGTTTGTACGTCCTAATGGACCAATAATGATGGGTTGTTTGTAATACAACTGTACTTTGTCATATTTAAAATCACTATCCAATAAGCCTTTGAACCCGTGATTGTAATTCACAAAGAAATGACTGTACGGACTGTCAACATCGCTTCGTTCTACCCCGTAACCAATTGTTTTTCGATTGGGAGTAAATTGAATTTGTAAATTAACCTCCGATTGTTTTACAGCATCTTCAACCGTTGTACGCGTATCATCTGTATAATAATCTAGACTAAACGTATCTGACGCCGACTCCAAAGTACGGTACGAGAACCCAGTTTGAAAAGTTAAGTTTTTGATAGGCTCAATCTCAACTGCCACATTGCTCAAATTTATATTGGTTAACTTTCCATTGCTTCCTGTAGAAAACAAAGAGGATGATGCAAAACTTCGACCAAGAACGTCGTTGGTGCTTGTTAAACTCGCACCTATTTGCTCCACATCGCGCCTGTTACCACCCGATAGAATAATCCTTTTCTTTTTGTCAACCATCCATTTACCAGAGATTCCGTATTTAAACTTATCATCTCCAAATCCGTAAGCGGTATATCCTTGTAATCTCCATGCGTCATTTGGTCCGAAGTAGGTACGTCCACCAACACGCAGGCGAAGCCCTTCTACGGTGTTAAATCCAAAAGTTGAGAAGATAGGTCCGTAATCAAAATGCCCTGACTGAATATAACCACTTCCTAATATTGAAACCAAATTATACAAACGCTTGAATTTGTTGACTGTTTGCAAAGTGTCTAGCATTTTGTAAACTCCTTTTTCGTCTTTATTCAAATTTTCAAATCGGTTGTCATCCCAATATGCTTCAGATCGATTATAGACTTCGTTGTCTATATAATTTACTTCGTCCTTGTACAAGCTTGCTGGCTTTTCTACATTAAACAAATGATTTTGATATAGGGTTGTACGTTTTCCATACATTCCTTTTGACTCTTCCTTTTTGTTTAAAGCAAAATCAGACATCATATAATCTCTGGTCAATAGAAAAACCGAATCGTTTTGAACTTCAAATTCTTGTTCGATATAAATATCTTTTACCCAGTTAATATTGGCACTTTTGGTCACGGCCATATTAATTTTTTTAATTGCATAGGTAGTATCTGTAACCCAAAAATCACCTTTGAAGGTTAGTTCATTTTTTCGTCTTGGATAAAACAAAATATTGTAGCACCATTTTTTACCCACAAAAGCACTATCTCTAAGTACATAATTATAGGTATCAATCCCTGTTTTGGACAACGGACTCGTGAAACTCTTATCAAAAAAGGTCAAGTGATTGTTATAGATATCGTAATTAGAATATAAATCCTTGACAAAAGAAAGTATTTGCTGGTTATCACTAAATCCAGAATTCTTGTTTGCCTTTACTTTTTCTTTAACCTTATTTGTTTTATTGTTTCCATACACATCATACAGTGACTCATTGATAAAAATGGGCAAATATGTTTTTCCGGTTACTTTTGAGGTATCCATGTGCTTGAAAATAAATTCCATGCCCTTAAACAACTTACTTTTCATAAACGCACTATCAATAGTATTCATGTCAAATTCGACTTTTTCATACTTTTCCATTTGATAGTAATCAAATTGCGAAAGACCGTTTTTTCGCTTATGTTCCCATATTTTTCTAAGGATATCCAAAGCCGGATTGTTCTTCTTTGAAGTTTTTCCGGTAAAGATAGTAACCTCTTTCAAGGCCTCTGCAGCCGAAACTACCACTTTAAAATTGTAGTTAATCGCTTGAGGCAATACTACCACTTTATCAGAATACCCAACCGAGGTGATAATAATTGCATTGTATTCTTTTTCAGATTCAATATAAAAACGTCCGTCTTCGTTAGACATCGTCCCTTCATTTGAGTCTTTGAACACCACATTGGCAAAGGGTACGGGTTGGTTGGTGTTATCCAAAACCAATCCACTTACCTTAGTTTGTGCTATTACGGTTGTTCCTGCGCCAAAAATTAAAAGCAACAGAATGAAATAATATTTATTCATAATTATATTTAAAAAAAAACTTCATCATACAAACGCATGATGAAGTCATTATAGTATTCTAATTGAAGCTTATTTGTTCAATACTTTTTTTACTGCTTTTACAACATCACTTGCATTTGGCAACCACTCTTCCAATAATACTGGAGAGTAAGGTGCTGGAGTATCTGCAGTAGTGATTCTTTGGATTGGTGCGTCTAAGAAATCAAATGCACGCTCTTGTACCAAATATGTAATCTCTGAAGAGACACTAGCAAATGGCCAAGCTTCTTCTAAAATCACCAATCTATTTGTTTTTTTAACCGAAGTCAAAATGGCATCAATATCTAAAGGACGAACTGTTCTTAAATCGATAATTTCACAAGAAATTCCAGCAGCAGCCAATTCATCAGCAGCAGTAAAAGCTTCTTTAATGATTTTACCAAAAGAAACGATAGTTACATCTGTTCCTTCACGTTTGATATCAGCAACACCAATAGGAATAATATATTCACCATCTGGCACTTCACCTTTATCACCATACATTTGCTCAGATTCCATGAAGATCACTGGATCATTATCACGAATGGCAGCTTTCAATAAACCTTTTGCATCATAAGGTGTAGATGGAACTACAACTTTAAGACCTGGAGTATTTGCAAACCAGTTTTCTAGCGCTTGTGAGTGTGTTGCTCCCAATTGCCCTGCAGATGCAGTTGGCCCACGAAAAACGATAGGCACATTGAATTGTCCACCTGTCATTTGACGCATTTTGGCAGCGTTATTTATAATTTGATCTATACCAACTAAACAAAAGTTGAAAGTCATATATTCTACAATAGGACGACAACCGTTCATTGCAGAACCTACAGCAATACCTGTAAAACCTAACTCTGCAATTGGAGTATCAATAACTCTTTTTTCGCCAAATTCTGCAAGCATACCTTTTGAAGCTTTGTAAGCGCCGTTATATTCAGCAACTTCCTCACCCATCAAGTAAACAGACTCGTCGTGACGCATTTCTTCACTCATCGCTTCACAAATCGCCTCTCTAAATTGTATCGTTCTCATATTATAATTGTATATGTATATTTTTCGAAAAGCAAAAATAAATATTTAAAATCACTTATACCTTATTTGGATTAAAATAATGCGCTGTAATTTTTAGTTATTTGTTATATCTTCCTAAATTTACAATCTCCAAACCCAATTATTTGCTGAAAATCGCAATTTTAAGTAAAATTTATTATGCACGCATAGTAAATTATACATTTTTTTATCCTAAATTTGTAACTCAATCATATCAAAGAACCATAATTTAGAACCGAAAATCATTTTTTTATTCGAAAAATCAAAAAGAATAAACCTTTAAACTTTTCAAAAAAAATTATATTAAATAACAGGAACCTTATGAAAATACTAGTTTGCATCAGCCATGTACCTGATACTACCTCAAAAATCAATTTTACAAATAATGATTCAGAATTTGACACTAATGGTGTTCAATTTGTAATTAACCCAAACGACGAATTCGGATTGACACGTGCAATTTGGTTTCAAGAGCAACAAGGCGCTACAGTTACTGTAGTTAATGTTGGTGGACCAGAAACAGAACCAACCTTAAGAAAAGCACTTGCTATTGGCGCAAATGATGCTATACGTATAAACGCAACGCCAACAGATGGTTTTTTTGTTGCAAAACAATTAGCCGAAGTAATTAAAAATGGTGGTTACGATGTAGTTTTGGCAGGAAAAGAATCACTTGATTATAATGGAGGAATGGTTCCAGGAATGGTAGCAGCTCTTAGCAATTTTAATTTTGTAAACTCATGTACTGAACTAACAATTGATGGAACAAACGTAAAAGCTGTTCGTGAAATTGATGGTGGTAAAGAAAATATTTCAACTACGCTACCTCTTATCATTGGTGGACAAAAAGGGTTGGTAGAAGAAAAAGACCTTAAAATTCCGAACATGAGAGGAATTATGACTGCAAGAACCAAACCATTAACCGTAGTGGAGCCAGTTGCTGCAGATACCAATACAAAAGCAGTAAAATATGAAAAACCAGCAGCTAAATCTGCGGTAAAATTGATTGCTGCAGACAATATAGACGAGCTTATCAATTTGTTACACAACGAAGCTAAAGTAATCTAGAAACCAGTATTCAGTAGCAGTATTCAGCTTTAGAACCTGAAACCTGAAACTTTAAACTTTTAAACAAAAAAATTATGTCAATATTAATATACGCAGAATCAGCAGAGGGGAAATTCAAAAAAGTAGCTTTTGAATTGGCTTCCTATGCAAAAAAAGTAGCAGAATCTTTAGGATCTACAGTTACAGCAATCACATTTAACGTTAGCGATGCATCTGAATTATCAAAATACGGTGTAGACAAAGTGCTAAAAGTTACAGATAGCAAATTAAATACCTTTTCGGCCAAAGCATATGCTGACGCTATTCAACAAGCTGCAAAGAAAGAAGACGCTAAACTAGTAGTCTTGTCATCTACAACAGATAGTTCTTATTTATCATCACTAGTAGCCGTATCTCTTAATGCAGGTTTCGCCTCAAATGTGGTTGGACTTCCAGTTAGCACAGCACCTTTTCAAGTAAAAAGAAGCGCTTTTTCAAATAAAGCATTTACTGTAACTGAAATAAGCACTGACGTAAAAGTTCTTGGATTGGCCAAAAACTCTTTCGGAATTGTACCAACAGACTCAAGCGCAACTGAAGAAGATTTTGCTCCTTCAATTAATGATGCTGACTTTGGAATCAAAGTAGAATCTACTGAAAAAGCAAGTGGAAAAGTTACTATCGCAGATGCAGACATCGTGGTATCTGGAGGACGTGGTTTGAAAGGGCCAGAAAACTGGGGATTAATTGAAGATCTAGCGTCTGTACTTGGTGCAGCTACAGCTTGTTCTAAACCCGTTTCTGACTTAGGATGGAGACCTCACGGAGAACACGTAGGACAAACAGGAAAACCTGTGGCATCAAATTTATATATCGCTATCGGAATATCGGGTGCGATACAACATATTGCGGGAATCAATTCATCAAAAGTTAAGGTTGTTATCAACTCCGACCCTGAAGCTCCTTTCTTTAAAGTGGCTGATTACGGAATCGTTGGTGATGCTTTTGAAGTAGTACCACAACTTATCGAAAAATTGAAAGCATTCAAAGCACAATAAGAAGCTTACTAATTCTTACTAAGAGCTATCCGATTTAAAAATTGGATAGCTTTTTTATTTTAAGATTCCACTAACATTTTGTCCTCACAAACGCACGAATACTTTTGTGGCTAAGAAAAGATTTTGTTTCTTTGTATGTTTATTGGTTTGCCCGTATGCATTTGAATTTTCGAGCAAATCACCACCAAATAATTCTTTGATTTTAGCCTTTAAAATCTAATACTTAAAACAAACATGAGTTTAGTTAAATTATCTATAAAAGGAATATCCTACAGCCAAACACAAAACGGAGCTTATGCTTTGATTTTGAACGAAGTTGATGGAGAACGTAAACTGCCTATTGTAATTGGCGCCTTTGAAGCACAATCTATTGCGATAGCTTTAGAAAAGGAGATTAAACCACCACGCCCTTTGACACATGATCTGTTCAAAAACTTTGCTGAACGATTTGATATCATTGTCAAACAAGTAATCATTCATAAATTAGTTGATGGTGTCTTTTATTCAAGTATCATTTGCGAAAGAGATAAGATCGAAGAAATTATAGATGCAAGAACATCAGACGCTATTGCACTGGCGCTTCGATTTAACGCACCTATCTTTACCTACAAAAACATTCTTGACAAAGCAGGTATTTATCTAAAAACAAATCCGCAAGAAGGCGATAACGATTCTAATGAAATAGATGACATTCTTTCGAATCCTGAAACTTTTGGAAATGAAGAGGATGAAAATCAATTGGCCGAAAGACCGTTTTTAAAACATAGCATTCAAGAACTGAACGAAATCTTAGCTATAGCGGTTAGTGACGAAGACTATGAAAAGGCAGCAAAAATAAGAGACGAAATTTCGAAAAGAGAGTCTTAAAATTATATACTCTCCAATTAGCTCTCTATTTACCACTATTAACGTAACAAACCGATGAAACAATATTTAGATTTAGTACAACATGTAATGGAAAGCGGTTGCCAAAAAGGAGACCGTACAGGAACAGGAACAAAAAGTGTCTTTGGATATCAAATGCGTTTTGATCTAAACGAAGGCTTTCCGATGGTTACTACAAAAAAGTTGCACTTAAAATCCATCATCTATGAATTGTTGTGGTTTTTAAAGGGCGATACCAATATTAAATACCTCCAAGAAAACGGAGTAAAAATATGGGACGCATGGGCAGATGAAAATGGTGACCTTGGTCCTGTTTATGGCCATCAATGGCGCAACTGGAACAGTGAGGAAATCGATCAAATAAAAGATCTAATTACCGAATTAAAAACAAATCCAAACAGTCGTAGAATGATTGTATCAGCTTGGAATCCTTCTGTATTACCTGATACATCAAAATCATTTTCAGAAAATGTAGGGAACAACAAAGCTGCTCTACCTCCATGTCATGCCTTTTTTCAATTTTATGTTGCTGACGGAAAATTATCTTGCCAATTGTACCAACGTAGTGCTGATATATTCTTAGGAGTACCTTTCAATATCGCATCATACGCATTACTTACAATGATGATCGCACAAGTATGTGACCTAGGCGTGGGTGAATTTATCCACACGTTTGGCGATGCACATATTTACAACAACCATTTTGAACAACTAGAATTGCAATTATCTAGAGATCCAAAACCATTACCAAAAATGATCTTAAATCCAGCAATAAAAGACATATTCGAATTTGACTATGACGACTTTACACTTGAAGGCTACGAACCTCATGCTGGTATAAAAGGAAGTGTTGCTGTTTAACAATTAAGCATATTCAACACCATCCTGATAGAAATAAAAAAATCCGCTTTACAGCGGATTTTCTTTTATATATCTTATACTTCCAACACTCCGTTTTCAGTACCTGCAAATTCATTCCATTTTAGAGAATCAGCTTCCGCATCATTTACATATTCTCCGTCAATTACATATTTAAATTCGTAAGAAGCATCTTTTGGTAATTCAACAACACCTTTAAAAGTACCGTTTTTTAATTTACTCAATGTACCTTCTTCCACACTCCAATTATTAAAATCCCCTACTACAGATGCAGTTGTAGCTTCTTTAGCTTCGATAGAAAATGTAACTTTACAAACTGGCTTTGACTTTATAAATTGTTTCTTTATTGACATAACTATTTCATTTTTAATATTATGTGACAAAGGAAATAAATTATCTTTTAGATCCGACAATTACCCATTAGATTTATTGAAATAACCCTTCATCTGTTAATTTTTAAATAATTCAGTAATTTAACAAGGCAAAAATTTCATTTTATAAAAAACAAAACGGTTGACGAAGAAGTAATAATTACAATAAATAGCAAAATATTAAATTTAATTTTATCTTTATACTTTAATATTTTACTTATGGAACGCGACCAACACGAATTATACGAATACGCTAGAAGACGCATTAAACAAAAGAAAAGATTGTACTTTCATTTTGTACTGCTAGCTTGCAGCAGTTTATTTGCTTTTATATTTGCAAAAGTAATGACTTTAACGTTCGACTATAATTGGTTAATCTTAGGATTTACTGTATGGGCTTTTCTGTTTATCTTACACTTTATCAAAGTCTTTATTACAGATCGTTTCATGAACAAAGACTGGGAACGTGAACAAATAGATCGTTTAGTCTCGTTACAATCAAAAAAAATAGCCGATTTGACTACTAAAGCAAACGAAGAACCGACTAGATAATACTGAGAATATGATAATAATGATTGCTGCAGTTGCACAAAATAATGCCTTAGGAAAAGACAATGAACTTGTTTGGCATTTGCCAAATGATTTTAAACGTTTTAAAGCCCTAACAACAGGTCATCATATTGTGATGGGTCGAAAAACATTTGAAAGCTTTCCGAAACCATTACCGAATAGAACTCATATCGTCATCAGTAGACAAAAAGACTATCAGCCTGAAGGATGTATTGTAGTACATACTATTGAGGAAGCTTTGGCAATCTGCCCGAAGGATGAGGATACTTTTATAATTGGCGGAGGAGAAATATACAAACTAGCGATACCCTTTGCGGATAAACTAGAGATTACTAAAGTACACCATGAATTTGATGCAGATGCTTATTTTCCTGTAATAAATCCAGAAGAATGGGAACTTAGAGATTCTGACCTGCAATCTAAAGATGAAAAACATCTTTACGAATACACGTATCAAACCTATTATAAAAAATAAAAACACCCCTAGAAGGGGTGTTCTTTTTACAATGACTTAGGATAACAGATCTACTCTTGAAGTAGAATTTGACAACTTAATATAAAAATAACAAAAGTTAACATAGCTCCAGTTAAGAAGATGATAACGTTTGAGGTTTTTTGAGAGTACATCTCAAAGTAGCCCTTAATACCAAATACCACGAAGGTACTAAAGACAAAGAAAATTAAAATTTCCAAAAACAAATTTAATCCTAAGAACGTATTTTGCGTTATAAACAAACTACTGCCTTTTAAAGCAGCACCGTCAAAAAAAACCACCAGAACAAACGAGATAACTACCGCAAAAATTATCCATTTGATTTGACCCGTCAGTTCCTTAAAAATCATTGTAAATAAATATTTTATTATTTATAATGTAAAATTCGACTTTTAATACCTTGTGCACAATACCCACTTTTAGTGATATTTTAAATATTTTTCACTGTTTTTTGTTTGTATTGTACTACGGAAAAACCTTCTTAAAACCGCTTAAGCCTTACTATTGCTGAGAATATCGAAAAATTAACGAATTTCTAAACAGTTTCACTAATACGTCAGCAAACAAAACTTTAGTTATTAAAAGCATTCTTTTTTAACAGTTTTCGCACTACCTCACACTCTTCTTTATTTCGAATAAAAACAGTAATCTACTATTTTATAGAAGGGATTTAATTTTTGAATTAAAGTTCAAATTAGATTGTATTATATTTGTGGAAAATTAAAACCGAAATGTCAAAAAACATCACTCCATATAAAGATTCTGATTTAAGCAAAAAAGAACAAGTTGCACAAATGTTTGATACCATCTCTGGAAATTATGACAATCTAAACCGTGTCATTTCTTTTGGGATTGATGTCAAATGGCGAAAAAAAGTACTCGAGATAGTACGCAATTCGAACCCAAAGACCATCCTAGATATTGCTACAGGAACAGGTGATTTGGCTATTTTGATGGCTCAAACCAAAGCAGAGAAAATTATAGGACTTGATATCTCTGCAGGTATGCTAGAAGTGGGTGAAAAGAAAATTGCTGCAAAAAACCTTTCTAAAACAATTGAAATGGTTTTGGCTGACTCTGAAAACATGCCTTTTGAAGACAACTTTTTTGACGCTATAACAGTAGCTTTTGGTGTTAGAAATTTTGAACATCTTGAAAAAGGATTGTCAGAAATTTTAAGAGTATTAAAACCAAATGGCGTATTTGTTATTTTAGAAACATCTGTACCCGATAAAACTCCTTACAAACAAGGATACAATTTTTATAGTAGAAACATTCTTCCTATGATTGGAAAATTGTTTTCAAAAGACAATGTAGCCTACGGATACTTATCAGAATCGGCTGCTCAATTTCCTTATGGCGAAGCATTAAACAATATTTTGAGAAAAATTGGGTTTATAGAGGTGAAAGCAATGCCACAAACATTTGGTGTTGCAACCATTTACTCAGCGTCAAAAAAATAATACTGATTTTACAGCAAGCATACATATGAAAAAAATAGTGGCACTCCTTATACTTCTTTCTTTACCACTTGATGGCATTGCGCAAGCAGGAACAAACATGTTTGGGAAAGACCCTATTATTCATTTAGAAAACTTTCAAAAACAGAGAGTGTATTTTGGATACTATCTTGGATTCAATTCTTTTGATTTTAAAATTGATTATAAAGAGGCTCAACCTGTAGATATTATTGTTAAAAAAACTACTGGATTTAATGTAGGTATCGTAGGTGACTTAAAACTGCATGAACACATCAACCTCCGTTTTGAGCCTGGACTATATTATGCAAAGCGCGATCTTTCCTTTCCAGGATTTACAAATGAGGCCGAACGGTTAAGAGAAGTAAGTAGTACTTACATCCATTTTCCGTTATTGCTAAAATTTTCTGCTGTTCGAACTGGAAACATTAGACCTTATTTGGTTGGAGGAATCTCTTCAACTTTGAATTTATCTAGTAATTCAAAGTCAAAAGACGATAATAAAGAGCAAAAGTTCAGAGTAAAACCTTGGACTTCAAATTACGAACTGGGCTTTGGAATCGATATTTTCTCTCAATATTTCATATTCTCCCCTTCCATAAGAGGACTTTTTGGATTGAAGGATGAACTTATTCGAGACAACGATCCAAGCAGCCCTTGGACTAGCAATATTGATTCGATGAAGAATCGTGCCATATTAATCAACTTCACCTTTCATTAAATTTCTAAATTCCTCTACGGAATTCACTCAAAATAATCGCTGTTGCGGTAGCTACATTTAAACTTTCTGTTTGCTGTAAGGCTCCAAAACGCGGAATTGTAATTCGATCGGTGATTAGCTTTTCGATTTCTGGCGAAATTCCATTGGCCTCATTACCCATGACAATAATGCCGTCTTGCAAAAGTTCTGTTTTGTAAATATTTGTGCTATCCATAAAAGTACCGTACACCTTTTTGGTAGTTGCCTTCAAATAGTGTTCAAGATCAATATAATTAACGTTCACCCTCGAAATAGATCCCATCGTCGCCTGCACTACCTTTGGGTTGTAAATGTCTACCGTTTCTGCGGTACACAATAATTGTTTAACACCAAACCAATCGCAAAGGCGCAATATCGTCCCCATGTTCCCAGGATCACGTATAGAATCGAGCGCTAGAACAAGTCCCGTATCATTAATTGGTTTCTCGACTGGGATTTTAAATAATGCCAAACAAGAATTGGGTGTAGATAAAGCAGAAATTTTCTTGAGGTCTGCTTCTTGCGTAATCGTTTTGTGGCTAGCAGCTACTTCTGGAAAATCGTTTTTGGTAGTATATAAATGAATTAGTTCGAAATTGGAGTTCAGCAATTCTTGAATGCCTTTTATACCCTCTGCAAAAAACATTTTTTGAGCAATTCGATACTTTTTCTGTTGTAAACTTGTTATAAGTTTGATTTGGTTTTTACTAACCATAAAAATATGTACTTTTGAATTAAATATTTTAGAACACTTGAAAAAACTTTTTACAAAAATATCATTTATATTTCTAATAGGAATAGTAATTGCTGCCTGCAACGCTGAAAAAAGAGTTCCAGATGGAAAACGCCTACTTACTAAAAATAAAATATTGGTAAACGGAAAAAGTACTTCAGAGGAAAACGTGACCAACCAACTGTATCAAAAACCGAATGGTAAACTATTAGGATACCCTTTGCGTTTGAATCTCTACAACTTAGCAAACCTAAACCCAGACTCCACCTATCAAGCCAAATTTACAGCAGATCCTGGAAAATTTGCTCGAAAATCAAAATGGTTATCAGCCAAGCAAGTCAATCGCCTTGGAAAATCTTTTTGGTACCATGGTATTCATGACTTTTTAAAAAAAACTGGGGAACCTCCAGTAATTATTGACACCGTAAAGAGTGCTAAATCAGTGTCTAGATTAAAATACTATTACTTTAACAATGGTTATTTTAATGTCGACGCCGAGTATAAATTGGACAGTTTAAAATCTAAAAAAGGGCAAATCCGCTATACCATAACCACTGGTAATCCTTACATTTTGGACACCATCAAGACAGCAATTACTACTCCTGTTTTAGACTCTTTGTACGAAGCTTCGAAAGCATTAAGTTTATTGAAAACTGGAAAACAATTTAAAACTGAAAATTTCGAAGAAGAAAAAGTGCGCGTTACAAACTTGTTTAGAAACAACGGTATCTACTATTTTCAACCAACCTATATGAGTTACAACATTGATACTATCCAAAAAAAGGATAAAGCAAATGTTGACCTCATTATCAATAATTATTCGTACCAAGATAAAGATTCAACAAGAACAGAACCATTTAAACGTTTCAAAATAAGCGACGTAAACGTGTACACAGATTACACGGCCAACAACAATGCTAAGCCAATAAAAGATAGCGTTCAATACAAAAACTTCAACTTGTATAGCCATGAAAAGTTGCAATACAAACCCCATGCAATAACCGATGCTATTTTTATAAGTAAAGGTTCTTATTTTGCCGACAACAAAACGGTATTAACAACACGGTACTTAAGCAACTTAAAGGTGTTTAATTATCCGATTGTTCAATATGAAATTGACAAAAGAGACACGACGTACAGTTCTTTGATTGCCAAAATTTATTTAACTCCAAGAAAAAAGTACAGTTTCGGTGCCTCTGCAGACGTTACACACTCGAACATACAAGATATTGGAATAGCTTTTAGTCCTACACTTTCGATACGAAACCTTTTTAAAGGTGCTGAAACATTAGAGATCTCAGCGAGAGCTAACCTAGGATCGTCTAAAGATTTGGCCAATCCCAAGAACCAATTCTTCAACGTATCAGAGTACGGTTTGGATTTTAAATTGAACTTTCCGAGGATTTTTCTACCCTTTGGAACAGAAAAAATTATTCCAAAAAGTATGATTCCATCTACTTTGATAGCGATTGGTTTCTCGAGACAAACTAATATTGGACTTGACAAGGAAAATTTTACAAGTGCATTTGCTTATAACTGGACACCTAAAAAAAATTATACAGCTCGATTTGATTTATTTAATGCGCAGTTTGTTCGAAATCTAAATCCAGATAATTATTTTAATGTCTATGGCTCTTCATACAATGCCTTAAATACTCTTGGAAAAACCTATAGTGTAGACCCCACGAACTTTGATACAGATGGGAATTTAATAATTCAAAACGGAACTTCGGGTTTTACTTCTGACGTAATCAATGACAATACCAGCTTAACCGCAGCAGATGATGATTATAAGTCGGTCAAAAGTATTGAAGAACGACGCGTGCGATTAACCGAGAACTCGTTTATTCTAGCTACTAGTTTTACATTTACTAAGACCACAAAAACTGATTTACAAGACAATACCTTTTATTTATTTAAATCAAAAATAGAGTCGGCGGGCTCCTTATTGTCTTTGATTTCTAAGACATCAGGTTTGGCCACCAATTCTAAT
This sequence comes from Flavobacterium faecale, assembly GCF_003076455.1. Taxonomy (NCBI): domain Bacteria; kingdom Pseudomonadati; phylum Bacteroidota; class Flavobacteriia; order Flavobacteriales; family Flavobacteriaceae; genus Flavobacterium; species Flavobacterium faecale. Next base: position 1,518,560 of record NZ_CP020918.1, on the reverse strand, counting down.
GGCAACTATGAATTATTCAATCTTGAATATTCAGAATATATAAAATCGGAGTTTGATTATATTAAGCATTGGGACCTTACAAAAGAAAAAGTGATAGCAGTTCGCTCCTTTTTCGGAATAGCTATTCCGTTTGGAAACTCTAAAAACATTCCGTTTTCACGAAGTTACTTTGCTGGAGGATCAAATGACAATAGAGCTTGGCAACCATATAGCCTAGGTCCAGGAAGTAGCGGAGGAACAAATGACTTTAATGAAGCGAACATGAAAATTGCTCTAAGTGCCGAATTTAGATTTAAAATATTAGGTCAGTTAAAAGGGGCCTTATTCGCAGATGCAGGAAACATTTGGAATGTACTTGACAACGTGACCGATCCTAAATATAAATTTGAGAATATAAAGAGCCTGCAAAACATGGCATTAGGAACAGGATTCGGATTGCGATACGATTTGAGCTTCTTTATTGTTCGATTTGATTTTGGTTTTAAAACCTTCAATCCAGCAAAAGATTCAGGCGAAAAATGGTTTAAAGAACTTAATATTTCCAAGTCAGTAGTAAATTTTGGGATTAATTACCCGTTCTAATGCTATTTAATTCTTATTTTTGCAAACTTAAACTAAAAACTAGAATAACTAAAAAAATTTAAAAATGGCACACAACATCAAACCCGGCGTAGCTACAGGAGATCAAGTTCAAGAAATTTTCAACTATGCAAAAGAAAAAGGATTTGCACTTCCTGCGGTAAACGTAACAGGTTCAAGTACTATCAACGGAGTTCTAGAAACGGCAGCAAAATTAAATGCTCCAGTAATTATTCAATTTTCAAACGGTGGAGCTCAATTCAACGCTGGAAAAGGATTATCAAATGCTGGTGAAAAAGCAGCTATTGCTGGTGGTATCGCTGGTGCAAAGCACATTCATGCACTTGCAGAAGCTTACGGAGCAACTGTAATTTTACATACTGACCACTGTGCGAAAAAATTATTGCCTTGGATCGACGGATTATTAGATGCATCTGAAGAACATTTTGCAGCTACCGGAAAACCATTGTTCAGCTCTCACATGATTGACTTATCTGAAGAGCCAATCGAAGAAAACATTGAAATCTGTAAAGGTTACCTAGCTCGTATGAGTAAAATGGGAATGACATTAGAGATCGAACTTGGAATCACTGGTGGTGAAGAAGATGGTGTTGACAACTCTGATGTTGATAGCTCAAAATTATATACACAACCTGAAGAAGTAGCTTATGCTTACGAAGAATTATCTAAAGTAAGTCCTAAGTTTACCATTGCAGCAGCTTTTGGAAACGTTCACGGTGTTTACAAACCAGGGAATGTAAAATTGACTCCAAAAATTCTTTTAAATTCTCAAGAATTTGTACAAAAGAAATTCAACACAGGAAACAATCCAGTTGACTTCGTTTTCCACGGTGGATCAGGATCTACTCTTGAAGAAATCAGAGAAGGAATTAGCTACGGTGTAATCAAAATGAACATTGATACTGACTTGCAATTTGCTTACACAGAAGGTATCCGTGACTATATGGTTAAAAACATTGACTATTTGAAAACTCAAATTGGTAACCCAGAAGGCGCTGATGTACCAAACAAAAAATTCTATGACCCAAGAAGATGGGTACGTGAAAGTGAAGTTACATTCAACACAAGACTTGAGCAAGCATTTGCTGACTTAAACAACGTGAATACACTATAAAGTTATGAGTTAAAAGTTATGAGTTATGAGTTCTAGAAACTCATAACTCATAATTCATAACTTTCAACAATAACCTATAACTTAAAAATATGGCTTGGTTTAAAAGACAAGAAAAGGGAATCACTACTGCTACCGAGGACAAAATGGATGTCCCAAAAGGACTTTGGTACAAATCACCTACAGGAAAAATTATCGATGCTGACGAATTAGAGCGTAATCTATTCGTAAGTCCAGAAGACGGATTTCACGTAAGGATAGGTAGTGCAACTTATTTTGAAATTTTATTTGATGACAACAAATTTGTTGAATTGGATAAAAACCTAACTTCCAAAGACCCTTTGAACTTTGTAGACACAAAGAAATATTCAGACCGTTTGAAACAAGTTACTGAAAAAACCAAACTAAAAGATGCCGTACGTACAGGAGTTGGACTATCAAAAGGAAAAGAATTAGTAATATGTTGCATGGATTTCGCTTTTATTGGTGGATCTATGGGAGCAGTAGTAGGTGAAAAAATCGCAAGAGGAATTGACCACGCTATCAAAAACAGATTACCTTTTGTGATGATTTCTAAATCAGGTGGTGCTCGTATGATGGAAGCTGCTTATTCTTTAATGCAATTAGCAAAAACATCTGTTAAACTTGCACAATTGGCAGAAGCTAAACTACCTTATATCTCTCTTTGTACAGATCCAACAACAGGAGGAACAACTGCATCATATGCCATGCTAGGAGACATCAACATTGCCGAGCCAGGCGCCTTAATTGGTTTTGCAGGCCCGCGTGTTGTACGTGACACTACCGGTAAAGATTTACCAGAAGGTTTTCAAACCTCAGAATTTTTACTAGAACACGGTTTCTTAGATTTTATTACCGCAAGAAAAGAGCTGAAAGACAAGATAAACTTGTACATCGATTTGATTCAGAATAATGAAATAAGATAAATTAAAATCCCGAGCAATCGGGATTTTTTTTTGCTTTAAAACTACCTTCTCAAATATAGCAGGTATCAATACGTAGGATGTCACTTTCCATTTCTAAGGAACTTTACCTTAAAATTTTTAAAACACTTAAAAAGATTATCATAAATGTAAAAAATACAACCAAAACACGTAAACTAGCTAGAGAAAATTCCCTTATACCCAAATAAGTTTATATATTTACAGACTAATGATTATAAATACGAGGGCTTAACCATCCTTTTTATAAACAGATTAGTTTTTTAAAATACCATCTCCAATAAATTAAACGTAAACGAATGAATACACCAGAACCAAAAAAAGGAATACTATCTAACCTTACGACTCAGATTCTTATCGCAATGGTTCTAGGAGCCACTTTAGGAATTGTAATTCACAATAATATCTCTGAGGCTACAGCATTAGAATTTAGCAATAAAATCAAAATCTTAGCAACGGTTTTCATTCGATTGGTTCAAATGATTATTTCACCACTGGTATTTACAACACTTGTAGTTGGAATTGCGAAATTAGGAAATGTAAGCGCCGTTGGACGTATTGGAGGACGCGCTCTTGGTTGGTTCTTCACCGCATCATTTATATCTCTAGTGATAGGTTTATTTTTTGTAAATATTTTAAAGCCTGGTGTTGGCTTGAATCTTTCGAATGTAGACTTAGGCTCCGCTTCAGAAGTGGCTACAAATTCTAAATCAATTTCATTCGACAATTTTATTGAGCACATCGTTCCCAAAAGTATATTTGAAGCGATGGCAACCAATGAAATTTTACAAATTGTTGTATTCTCTATCTTCTTTGGTTTGGCTGCAGCTTCCCTTGGAACATATGTGAAACCAGTTGTAGATTTCTTAGACAAAACATCACACATTATTTTAAAGATGGTAACCTATGTAATGAACTTTGCTCCGATTGGAGTATTTGGTGCCATTGCTGGAGTATTTGCCGTAAGAGATTTTCAAGAACTTGCCATTACTTATTTTAAATTTTTCGGTTCATTTCTAATCGGTATTGCATCACTTTGGGTGGTACTTATCGCAGTTGGATATATCTTTTTGAAAAGTCGAATGACAGTTTTATTGAAGAGAATTGTAACACCATTAATCATAGCCTTTGGAACGACTAGTAGTGAAGCTGTTTTCCCTAAGTTAACAGAAGAATTAGAACGTTTTGGAGTAAAAGACAAAATCGTATCCTTCATGTTACCGCTTGGATACTCCTTCAACCTAGACGGAAGTATGATGTACATGACCTTTGCCAGTATATTTATTGCTCAAGCCTATGGAGTTCACCTTGATTTAACTACAGAGCTTACGATGCTACTGGTTTTAATGTTAACTAGTAAAGGAATTGCAGGTGTACCAAGAGCTAGTTTGGTTGTTGTAGCAGCAACATGTGGTATGTTTGATATTCCTATTGAAGGGATTGCTTTAATATTACCAATTGATCACTTTTGCGATATGTTTAGAAGTGCAACCAATGTACTAGGTAATGCTCTTGCAACTTCTGTTGTTGGACAATGGGAAGGAAACGAAGAAGAAATAGAAGTCGCAGAATAAACTATTCATTTTGCTAAAAATATGTAAACTAATCATTCGATATAAAAATTGAATGATTAGTTTTTTTTGTTTTAGATCGAAAGAGAAACAAATTATACCGTTCTGAAAATTTAATTAAAGTTAATGGCGAACTATTTATGGTGGGATTTATATCCAATCGTCAACTAGCTTTAATGATTAAAATTATCAAAATTGATAAAAGATGATTAAAAGAATATCTCGAGACACATGTGTAATGCAATATGGCAAACTACCTCTGTCCAAATATAATGAAGAAAACGACACGGAAATTTATTATTATCCCGACATAAATTCACTATTTTGGTTGGAACTACAAGAAAGTAATGAAAAAATTTTAGTTTCCGAAATTGTATCTCTAATTGAAAAATTGAATATTAAAAACTTGATTTTTCTAAGAGAAAGTAATCAACAATGGATTTCCAACTTCACCAAAAACAGAAAAGATTTCATACCGTTAATTAAAGCTGTAAATTATTTCTCTGAGCATAAAATAAAAAATAAATATAATGGCGGCGTCAAAGTTAATAATGCCGAATTTGAAACTTTTATAGAAAATTTTTATATTTTAACCCGCTGTGATTCAGGTTTTTTTGATTTTAATTTTATTGATGAAAATGAAAATTATTTATTTTACCTGCACTATTCTGGAGATCTACGAATTATAACATTAAATCGAAATGCAAACCAGCGTATCATGACAGTAGTACATGAAACTAAACTTGTCGACTCTATGAGAGAAGATAGTAGCCGGATTGAAAGCAGTCCCAACTAATGACTTACTGACTGCAACAACAACTATTTAATCGTTTTAAATAACTCCATATAAAAGTCAAGTGACATGAATTATTTAGGAAATTTAAACACCTAAAAGAAAATAATTAAATTTAGAGATTTCTTTATCAATTAGAACTTCATAATTCTAACTCAGCTTTAATATGTTGAATTAAATTTAATAAAAATAGCGCAATAAAGTTAATAGAAATTTCTGCGAGTTGACCAATAGGATTCATTTCTATCCAAGCCATACTATGACCAAATATAAAAGTAAGAGTTGAATCATTTTCTAAATTTAACTTGACACCACCATATACTCCAGCTGTAAAATGAAATGCATACCCTAAAATTCAAAAACCAACAACCTGAATAAATTGATTATAAGTAGAAAATTTTAAATCTTCATTATATCGATTTTTGAGTAATAAATACCCACAGAATATAGAAAAACCATACATAATAAAAATTGCGCCAAACAATAGAGCAATGCCAGCATGAATTATAGCAAAGTTTGGAAGAAACCTCATTGTGCTACCTATTCCAACTATTCCACCAATAACTTGATAATACCCTAAGCTATTTATTTTAAGTGAATTTTTTACACTCATTGATTTTGTATTTACTGAATCTCAATTATGCTGAACTTCTATTGACTCGCTTCTTTCAAGTTCACAGACAAACAGAACTAAAAAAACTTTACTTAGTCCATCACAATTACATACCTGTTCGAATAGCTTCAACAGGGTCCAAACGAGAGGCACTAATTGCGGGAATAATACCAGCAATAAGCCCAATGATTGCGGCTAAAAAAGTACCCAAAAATACGTTTCCGTAGCTGAGAACAAATTCAAAATCGGCTAATTTGGTTGCAACGATTGACATTATAAAAACAAACAACAATCCAATAACTCCTCCAATAACAGAAAGTATAATTGATTCGAACAAAAACTGAAATAAAATAAAATGATTTTTGGCTCCAAGCGACTTCTGTATTCCGATTAAATTGGTTCGCTCCTTTACTGATACAAACATAATGTTGGCGATACCAAAGCCCCCCACTAGTAATGAAAACCCACTGATAATCCATCCCATTACATTCATTTGACTTATAATACCATCAATCAAATTGGTGAAACCAGAGAATACATTGATAAAGAAATTGTCGATTTGACCATCTTTCATCCCTCTAAAACTGCGTAGCTTTCCGGTTAATTCTGCTTTGTAGGCATCCATATCTACACCTTTGGCTGGTTTTAAAATTATAACCGGTGTCATAGCATCATTATTATCACCATACATTCTTCGAATGAAATTAACTGGTAAATAAACCGATGTATCATTACTATCTCCAAACAACCCCTCTCCCTTTTTTTGTAAAACGCCAATTACAGTAAAACGCTGACCGTATAGCCTAACATTTTTTCCGATAGGATTTTGAGACTCAAACAACGAAATTGCAATTTCGTACCCGAGCACAATTACAGCTTTTCCTGAATTCGATTCAGATTCATTATAAAAACGACCTTTATCGAAAGCTAACCCTTGAATATCAATAAACTCTGAAGAAACGGGAACAACATTTACATCTGTAGCCGTTTTATCGTCATGTTTTATCAATTCTTTACCCACAAACATTTGGTAGGCCACAACTTGCGTATTGGTCAAAGTATTTTTTAAATACACATACTCATCATATTTAACACCCGGAAACTGTTCTCTTTTCCACTTTGGAATTTCAGATGGACCAAAAGAAAAACGCATTAGATAAATAGTATTTTTATCCAAACTGCTCAAGTCACTTGTTATTTTTCGATCTAAAGAATCAACAGCTGCTAAAACAGCAATTATCGAAAAAATTCCGATAGTCACTCCTAATAAAGACAATAAAGTTCGTAGTTTATTATTGGTCAACGCATGAACAGCAAAAGCAAAACTCTCTTTTAATAATCGAAAATATAAACGCATTTTTTTTGAATTTTCTATTAAGTAAAATTCCAACATTAATCTGCAAAAACCTAATATTTTGAAAAAACAAGCTTCATTACGAGCACATTTTTACCAATGTTAAGCCAATTAACGCTAAAATCTAAATTATCTCTTTTTCAAATAGCTTAATTTTCAGTTTAAAAAACTATTTTTGCACTTTATAACTATATCACAACATGAGCACAACTAAAACAATACAATCTGCGTTAATTTCGGTTTTTTCTAAAGAGGGTTTAGAACCTATAGTACGACAACTACACAGTCAAAATGTAACCTTATATTCTACAGGAGGAACAGAAGACTTTATCAAAAACCTAGGAATTCCGGTTGTACCAGTTGAAGATGTGACCTCATACCCATCTATATTAGGTGGAAGAGTAAAAACATTACACCCAAAAGTTTTTGGGGGGATTTTGAACAGACAAGATCACGAAGGTGATGTTGCACAAATGAAAGAATACAACATTCCGCAATTGGACTTGGTTATTGTTGATTTATACCCATTCGAAAAAACAGTAGCTTCTGGAGCAAGCGAAGCAGATATTATTGAAAAAATTGACATTGGTGGAATTTCTTTAATTCGTGCTGCTGCAAAAAACTTCAAAGACACTGTAATTGTAGCATCGGTTGATGACTATAGTTTGTTTTTGGATATGATTAGTACTCAAGAAGGAGGAACAACTTTAGAAAACAGAAAACTTTTGGCATCGAAAGCATTTCATGTTTCCTCACATTATGATGGAGCAATCTTTAATTACTTCAACACAGACGAAACATTTTATAAAGAAAGTGTTGCAAACGGTCAAGTGTTACGTTACGGCGAAAACCCACACCAAAAAGGATTTTTCTTTGGAGATTTTGAAGCTATGTTTACCAAATTACACGGTAAAGAATTATCATACAACAATTTACTAGATGTTGATGCAGCAGTAAATTTGATTAACGAATTTAAAATGGACGGTCCTACTTTTGCCATCCTAAAACATAACAACGCTTGCGGATTGGCATCAAGAGATACTATTGAAGAAGCCTACAATGCCGCTTTGGCTTGTGATCCAACATCTGCATTTGGTGGTGTTTTGATTTCAAACAAAACAATTGATGTAGCAACTGCTATGGAAATCAATAAATTATTTTGTGAAGTAGTAATAGCACCATTATATGATTATGAAGCTTTGGCTATTCTACAAGAAAAGAAAAACAGAATTATTCTTATTCAAAACGAAGTAGAATTACCTAACCGTCAAGTGCGTACTTGTTTGAATGGTTTATTAATTCAAGATAGAAATACTATTACAGACAATAAAGAAGACTTGAAAACCGTTACCACTACAAGCCCAACGGAACAAGAGATCGAAGATTTAATTTTTGCTTCGAAAATTTGTAAAAACACAAAATCAAATACGATTGTTTTTGCAAAAAACGGAACATTATTATCCTCAGGAACTGGTCAAACATCAAGAGTAGACGCTCTACTTCAAGCAGTTGAAAAAGCAAAACACTTTGGATTTGATCTAACTGGTGCCTCAATGGCAAGTGATGCATTCTTCCCATTTCCTGATTGTGTAGCCCTAGCAAAAGAAGCTGGAATAACTGCAGTAATACAACCAGGAGGTTCAATAAAAGACGGTTTAAGTATAGACTATTGCAATGAAAATAATTTGGCAATGGTATTTACAGGAACACGTCATTTCAAACATTAATTTGTTTAACTTTGTGCGCGATTAAATTTATAACTTTTAACCCAAAATAATTTATGGGATTTTTTGATTTCATGACCGAGGATATTGCGATAGATCTTGGTACCGCTAATACTTTAATCATCCATAATGACAAAGTCGTTATTGATAGTCCATCTATAGTTGCCCGCGACAGAATTTCTGGCAAAATAATTGCTGTAGGAAAAGAAGCGAATTTAATGCAAGGTAAGACGCATGAAAATATCAAAACAATTCGTCCATTGAAAGATGGTGTAATTGCAGATTTTGATGCATCAGAAAAAATGATTAGCATGTTCATTCGAAGCATTCCTGCTTTGAAGAAAAAAATGTTCACACCAGCTTTGCGCATGGTGGTATGTATCCCTTCTGGAATTACAGAGGTGGAAATGAGAGCGGTAAAAGAATCATGTGAGCGTGTAAACGGTAAAGAAGTTTACCTAATTCACGAACCTATGGCTGCAGCAATTGGTATCGGTATCGATATTATGCAACCAAAAGGTAACATGATTGTAGATATAGGTGGTGGTACTACTGAAATTGCAGTTATTGCCCTAGGTGGTATTGTTTGTGATAAATCTGTAAAAATTGCAGGTGATGTTTTCACAAATGACATCGTATATTACATGCGTACACAACATAACCTTTTTGTAGGCGAAAGTACTGCTGAAAAAATAAAAATCCAAATTGGAGCTGCGATTGAAGATCTAGAAACGCCTCCTGAAGATATGTCTGTACAAGGTAGAGATTTGCTTACTGGGAAACCAAAACAAGTTGAAGTATCGTACAGAGAGATTGCAAAAGCGTTAGACAAATCTATTCAAAGAATTGAAGATGCTGTTATGGAAACATTGTCTCAGACTCCTCCAGAATTGGCTGCAGATATTTACAACACAGGTATTTACTTAGCTGGTGGTGGATCGATGTTAAGAGGTTTGGACAAACGTATTTCTCAAAAAACAGATTTACCAGTTTATATTGCCGAAGATCCATTAAGAGCTGTTGTTCGTGGAACAGGAATGGCACTAAAAAACATTGGTAAATTCAAAAGTATCTTAATTAAGTAAGACTTTCGGATCTGTACCTGATTTTTGTCCTGTTTTACAACAATCAAAAATCAGGTAGTAGGCCTATTTTGAAACACATAATCAAATAATAAATGCAGCAAATTTTCAATTTTATATTCAAAAACAGTAATAGACTACTGTTTTTGCTGTTAATATGCATTTCGTTATCGCTTACTATTCAATCACACTCGTACCACAAGAGTAGAATCATCAGTTCTGCTAATTTTGTTACCGGAGGTGTTTATGAAAAGATCAACAATGTAAGTGAATATTTGAATCTACAAACTCAAAATGAGGCTTTAGCACTTGAGAACGCACGACTCAAAAGTATCTTATTCAAAACTAAAGATACTACTGAAATTAAGAAAATCGAAGACTTAAAAGGTGTTGCACCTGATGATATCTTAGTTTCGAAAGTAATCCACAATTCATACAACGTTCATGAGAATTTTATAACAATAAATTCGGGTTCACTTAAAGGTGTTGAAACCGATATGGGTGTTATCAATAATTTGGGGATTGTAGGTATTGTAGACAAAACGTCTCCAAACTACGCTACTGTAATCAGTGTTTTGAATACAAAATCTCAAATAAATGCAAAAGTTAAAAAATCAAGTCACTTTGGTTCTTTAATTTGGAACGGAAAAAGTACTGGTTTTGTACAACTTATTGATGTACCTCGTTTGGCTTCTGTTCGAAAAGGAGATACAATTGTAACCGGTGGTCAATCTGTTATTTTTCCTGAGAACATCAATATTGGAACCATTGACAAAATTTACATTGACAATCAAACCAACTATTACACCTTGAACGTTAAACTTTTTAATGACATGACCAATTTAGGTCACGTTTATATTATTAAAAGCAAAAACCGAGAGGAACTTAATACTCTAGAAAACCAAAACAAAAAAGATGAATAGCTCTTTGTTAGTCAATATTTTTCGGTTTATATTATTGTTAGCCGTTCAAATTGTTATATTCAATAATATGACATTTTTGGGCTTCATCATGCCATTGCCTTATATCTTATTCATTATCCTTTATCCAGTAAACGGAAATAAATCAGGACTACTACTAGCTAGTTTTTTACTAGGATTGACAATGGACCTTTTTTCAAATTCTGGGGGTATCCATGCAACTGCGTGTATTGTCCTTGCCTATTTGAGACCTTATATTTTTAAATTTTCGTTTGGTGTCAGTTATGAATACCAAACAATCAAAATAAATGATTCACTCACACCCGAACGGTTTTCTTTTATATTATTAGCAGTATTAATCCATCATATTACACTGTTTATCTTAGAAGCCTTTCAAGTGAATTTTATTTTAGACATATTATTACGAACTTTACTGAGTTCAATATTCACAATACTAAGTTGTATTATTATAATTTACCTTATTAAGCCAGTCAAACGATGAGAAAACTATTGCTGCCTACATTAATTATCATTGCAGCATCATTGCTACTAATCCGCATATTTTATTTGCAAGTAATCAACGATACTTTCAAACTAAAATCGGAGAATAATGCAATAAAAATTCAATATGACTATCCTGAAAGAGGCTACATCTTTGACAGAAACGGCAAGCTACTAGTTTCTAACCAAGCGTCTTATGACATCATGGTTATCCCGAGAGAGATTAAGAACATCGATACCCTTGAATTTTGCGGTTTATTAAATATCGAAAAAGAAGACTTTATAAAAAGAGTTGCAAAAGCAAAAGTATACAGCCCTAGACTACCCTCTGTATTTCTATCACAATTGAATAAAAGTGAATTTGCTGCTTTTCAAGAAAAAATCAGAAAATTTGAAGGTTTCTATTTCCAAAAACGTTCTCTGAGAGATTACGATGTTGATTTTGGAGCCAATATTTTTGGATTCATCACCCAAGTAAATGAACGATTGATTGCCAAAAACCCCTACTACAACAGTGGTGATTTGATTGGTAAACAAGGAGTTGAAGAAAGTTACGAAGAAATTTTACGCGGTATTAAAGGTGTGAAATACATTCAAAAAGACAAATACAACAGACAAATTGGATCGTACAAAGAAGGTAAATACGATACCATTGCTGTACAAGGTGAAGACATTAATCTAACTATTGATGCTGAAATTCAGCGATATGGAGAACAATTGATGGTTAACAAACGCGGTGGAATCGTTGCTATTGAACCTAGAACGGGAGAGATTTTGGCTTTGGTAACCGCTCCGTCATACGACCCGTCTATTTTGGTAGGCCGCCAAAGATCTAAAAATTATACATTATTGTATTACGATTCGATTGCAAAACCACTCTACGATAGAGGTTTACTAGCCGAATACCCTCCTGGATCTCCATTCAAAATTTTGACAGGACTTGTTGCTTTGCAGGAAGGGGTAATTGACGAACAAACAACTTTTGTATGTCATCATGGTTTTAGTTATGCTAGAGGCCGTTTTATGGCTTGCCATGGTTATGGACCTCATCAATTAAACAATGGTATTTACAATTCTTGTAATACGTATTTTGCTTCTGCCTACATGAAGACTATTAACAAATATCCTAAACCTGCAGATGCAGTTGATGTTTGGGCCAATCACCTAAAAAGTTTTGGTCTAGGAGATTTTATGGGCTATGATTTGCCAACAGGTAAAAGAGGAAATGTTCCCGACTCTAAAACTTATAAAAAAATATATCCAAATGGTGGTTGGAGAAGTACAACAATTGTATCCAATGCCATTGGTCAAGGAGAAGTGTTGATGACACCGATACAATTATCAAACATGATTGCTACCGTTGCAAACGAAGGATATTACTACACCCCTCATATCATCAAGAAAATCAAAGGTGGTACCATCGACAAAAAATTTACCACCAAACATGTCACTTCTATTGACAAAAAATATTTTAAGCCTGTAATTCAAGGATTGTTTGATGTTTACAACTACGGTACTGCAAGCTCGTTACGCGTGCAAGGAATCGATATTTGTGGTAAAACAGGAACTGCAGAGAACTTTGCTAAAATTGGTGGTAAGAGAGTACAATTGAAAGATCACTCTATATTTGTAGCCTTCGCACCAAAAGACAATCCCAAAATTGCTATTGCGATCATGGTCGAAAATGGTGGATATGGAGCAACAATTGCAGGTCCAATCGCTAGTTTAATGATCGAAAAATATTTGAGAAAAAAAATCACACGAGTCGATCTAGAAAAAAGAGTATTAGGGATCAGTTTACGTGATCAATATGCCAAATTAGGCGGTATGGAAGCAGCTGCTGCTATTGAATCTTCACCAAAAGATTCTTTGGCGATTGTAAAAAAAGAAACCACTAAAGTGAAAGTGGATACGACCAAAAAAATTAATTAGAGATTATTAGGATGAAAAATCAAAGTATAAAGAAAAATCTCGATTGGAGCTGTGTTATCATCTATAGTGCGTTAGTACTTATGGGATGGCTCAACATCTACTCATCTTCTTATTCGTCACCTGATAATACCTATCAAAAACAATTGATTTTTATTGTTTTGACTATTCCTTTAATTTTTATCATCTTGGCCATCGACGGAAAGATGTATGAAAAATATGCTAGTGTCATTTTTGGGATTTCTTTGCTGTCCCTTTTGGGCTTATTTGTAGCCGGAAAAACAATCGCCGGACAAAGATGTTGGTATGCTATTGGAAGTTTCACTATACAACCTTCAGAGTTTGCCAAAGCAGCTACCTCGCTCGCTATTGCAAAGTACCTGAGTGATTCTCAAATTAATTTGAAAGATGTAAACAGGCAAGTTCAGGCGCTCGCGATTGTGTTCCTGCCCGTAATGCTTATTTTACCACAGCCCGATCCAGGAAGCGCATTAATTTACAGCATTTTCTTTGTTGTATTGTATCGTGAAGGATTGCCATCTTGGTATGTTTTAACGGGTGCTGTAGCCATTTTGCTTTTTGTTCTGACCTTGGTTATTGAGCCTCAATATGTTATTTTATTGTCGTTAATTGCGATTGTGGCTTTGTATTTCAAATCGCGATTAGGAGATCGAAATATCGTCTTGAGCAGTATTATATTTGTAATAATTTCTGCGTTTGTCTTATCGGTAAGCTATGTATTCGAAAATGTATTTAAACAGCACCATCGTGACCGTTTCAATATCTTATTGGGTAAAACTGTCGATTTAAAGGGAATTGGATACAATACCAATCAATCTGAAATCGCTATTGGATCAGGTGGATGGATTGGAAAAGGATTCTTGGAAGGAACTCAAACCAAAGGAGGTTTTGTACCAGAACAACATACCGATTACATTTTTACAACAGTAGGTGAAGAGTGGGGCTTTTTAGGGTCACTTATGGTTATTGGATTGTTTGTTGCTTTACTTTTGAGGGTTATTTATTTAGCCGAAAGGCAAAAAACAAAATTCAGTAGAGTTTATGGCTATTGCGTAGCAGGAATATTGTTTACTCACTTTTTTGTAAACATAGCGATGGTTGTGGGGATATTTCCAACAATTGGAGTACCGCTTCCGTTCTTTTCATATGGAGGATCTGGACTTTGGGGCTTTACCATTTTATTGTTTATTTTCTTAAAAATGGATGCCAACAAAGTAAACGAATGGTAAAAAGAATGGCTTTCTTAATTAGAAAGCCATAGTTTAGAATCTGTATTTTTCTCTAGCGCATTTTCAGCTTTATCTTCTAGTTTCGGAAAAAAATCAATTCCCGTCAACGCTTCTATTTTATCCACTGAAACTACATATTCATACAAAGCTTTATTACTCTTTTCGTTCGGCATCAAAAAAGCAATCATCTTTTGCTTACCAGCTTCATTTTCGAAAATAATTTTATAAAAATAATCTGGAACAACTACTTTTTGGCTTCCAATTGTTTTTGAAGTACCCTTTAAAATTCCACCGGTGATAACGATAATTCCATTTTCTTTTTCAGCCCAATAGCGCACCTTTTGCTCCAATCTATTCCATATTCCCCCATTGAATTCATGATTTTGAGGTGATATATTCGAAGTATAAAAAGTATCGTTGTACGCGTCCAAATTGAACTCCATATCGCCCGCAGGGCAAAGATGCCCTTTGTCGTAACCAGAATTTTTATAATTGCGCCAATCGGCTGATCGTGTTTTAACTTTAGGATCTTCTATAAAATAAGGTCTTTTAAAATCATTGTTTTCTACATACTCTCTTTTCAGCTCGTAGGCAACCCATTCGGCTTGTTCGACCTTTTCATTGTACGATAACACGTAATAGGAATGCTTCACTATTTGGTTGGTAGTCGAAGTTGGCAAATAATAGGTCCACTCTTTAGCTTTTGCTGTTTCAGTCTCCCTACCTAACTCATTTTCTACTGAACCAGAATTTTGCTCGAAATTTCCAATTGGTGTAGCTTTAGAATCTGATTTACATGATGCTATTGACATTAAACTCAAAACGCTCCAGAAAATCAAATTGACTTTCTGGAGCGTTGGAGCGAATGTTGTTTTTTGTGTGTTACCCATTCAAATTTTTTATTATGATTTTGCTAATTTATCTTTTTTTGCTGTCACTACTGACTTCGAGACTGGCTTCAATTGCAAATCGTCCAATACATTCAATGCTTCTTCAACATAAATATCTTTAGACAATGCTTCATGCCATCTTGCTCTCTTTTCTTTCAAAACACCATCTTTATTCGTTTCTTCTACCTCATACGGTAATGAAGTAAAAGTTAGGTTGTTTTTGTATTTTGAAATTGGCTTGTATTTCTTAGCTTTTTCTTCAATAGCATTCTGTGCCAATTTGAACTTTTCTAAGTTCAAACTATAGTCGTTATCTTGACTACGGCTATCAATCCATTTTGCATTTTCTTCAATCAACTTGAAATATTGATTGCCAGCAATACGACCTTTACTGTTGGTAATAGCTTTAGCAAAGTTTGTATTTTTATTCCAAACCGTATATTCTGCTGCATCAATTTTATCCCATGGCATAGCGTTTTCTACATCACGCTCTCCCATTTTCAAATACGAATACCGGTCTGGCATCACTACATCACTGCTTACACCTTCAAGTTGTGTAGAACCACCATTGATTCTATAAAACTTTTGTGTAGTGGTTTTAAGTGCTCCTAAATCCCCTACAGCATTGTTACGTACAAACTGATTAAGATCAATCACATTTTGAACTGTACCTTTTCCGTAAGTTTGTTTACTACCAATGATGACACCTCTTTTGTAATCTTGAATAGCTGCAGCCAAAATCTCAGATGCTGAGGCCGAAAAGCTATTTACCATAATCACTAAAGGTCCATCCCACTCTATCTTTTTATCTCTATCAAAAAGAACTTCTTTTTTACGACCTGCCGATTTAATTTGAACAATTGGTCCTTCGCTAATAAATAATCCAGCGATATCAACTACTGTAGATAGTGACCCACCACCATCATCACGCACATCAAGCACGATTCCGTCAACATTTGCTTTTTTCAAGCGTTCTACTTCAAGAGCAATATCTTTACCTGCATCTCTACCGTTTTTATCTTCAAAATCAATATAAAACTTTGGCAAATAAATCACACCGTATTTAAGTCCGTTTTTGTTAACGATACTTGATTTTACATACGTTTCTTCTATTTCGACGATATCTCTTATAATCGAAATCACAGCAATTGTACCATCTACTTTTTTAACTGTCAAACGAACTTCAGTACCTTTTGGTCCTTTAATTTTTTTAACAACATCGTCAAGACGCATTCCAACTACATCAACTGGTACTTCGCTTCCTTGTGCCACTTTCATGACTACATCTCCTGCTTCTAGTTTTTTACCTCTCCAAGCTGGACCGCCTGAAATTAATTCTGAGATTTCAGTAAAATCATTTTTCTTTTGCAAGCGAGCTCCAATACCTTCTAGTTTTCCACTCATGCTTACATCAAAACGCTCTTTTTCTTCAGGAGCAAAATAGTTTGTATGTGGGTCAAAACGAGAGGTAATTGAATTTATGAAAACAGAAAACCAATCATTTTTATCCAAGTCACTCATAAAACCAAAATACTCATCAAGCGATTTTTTTGCACTATCACGAGTTTCTTTTTCTAACTCAGTAAAGGTTTTAGGTTTTTCGTCTAGCTTAGCACCTTTTTTCTCAATAGCTATTGGTGCTTTCTCAACTGCCTCTTCAGCATCACCTGTATCATCAGATACTTTCTCTTCAATAATACCTTTCTCTTTGTTTTCTTGCAGTTTCAATCGATCGGTCAAAGACGACAAAGCAGATAATTTTATTTGTTTACGCCATTTTTCAGTTAATTCCTCTCTGTTTTTAGCGTAAGGCGCTTTTTCGTAATCGGTATTAAAACTTTCGTCAACATTAAAATCAAATGGTTTATCAAGAATACCTTGGTAGATTTTTTTGCTTTCATTCATTCTCTCAACCAAACGATCGTAAGTCAAGTTGAAAAATGTCAAATCTTTATCAAGAATTTCATTATCGATTTCTGTTTCATACTTTGAAAACTCGTCAATATCTGATTGCAAAAAGAATCGCTTTGAAGGGTCTAAAGCCTGAATATAATCTTTGTAAACTCCTTTAGAGAAATTGTCATCAATAGGTGTTGGACTGTAATGCCCTTTTTCAATTACAAACGTTAACAACTCTAAAAGAAGCTTGTCTTTATCTGGGTCCGAATCGTTTTTTGATTTGCTATTGAAGGCTAACAATGCGATCGAAGCAACCACAATTGTAAGTAATATTTTATAATGTCTTTTCATAAAGTTAATTATAGCATTCATTCAAATTTTTAAACTAAGTTATATTAAAAAGCATGCCACGACCTGTAAAGCTTGCTTAATTTTTTGTTAAAGATATGAAAATGTTTTTTTTGTTCTCGCTTTAAAAACAACCATGTTAATTAATTTTGTTTCCTTTGTAACAATATACTTTTAAAACCTATAATTCAGTACAAAGACCATGGAAAACCAAAGACCTTTAATATTGATCACCAACGATGACGGAGTTACAGCTCCGGGAATTCGCGCTCTTATTGACGTTATGTCTCAAATTGGAGAGGTAGTTGTAGTTGCGCCAGACAAACCACAAAGTGCCATGGGTCATGCCATCACAATAAACAGCACTTTGTACATCAATAAAATATCCAAAGAAGGAGCAGAAATCTTGGAGTACAGTTGTTCTGGAACTCCTGTGGATTGTGTAAAAATTGCTGTCAACGAAGTCTTAAAACGCAAACCCGATTTGTGTGTTTCGGGTATTAACCACGGTTCAAATTCTTCTATAAATGTAATATATTCTGGAACTATGAGTGCCGCTGTTGAAGCAGGTATCGAAGGAATCCCAGCTATTGGTTTCTCCCTTTTGGATTACAATTGGGATGCGAATTTTGAAGAAGCTAAACCTTTTATCAAAAAAATAACCTTGGAGGTTTTAGAAAAAAAATTACCTAAAGATGTGGTTTTGAATGTCAATTTACCCAAATTAAAAACCAACGAAATCAAAGGAATTAAGATTTGTCGTCAAGCGAAAGCCATGTGGCAGGAACGTTTTGACAAGAGAACTTCTCCTTTTGGGAAAGAATATTATTGGCTAACGGGTGAATTTGTAAATGAAGACAAAGGAGAAGATACCGATGAATGGGCACTTGCAAATGGGTACATCTCTATCGTACCTGTGCAATTTGACCTGACCGCTCATCACGCCACGCAACAACTTAACACTTGGGATTGGAATGAATAAAGCACATTTCGTAATTGGTCTTTTTATTGGTTTAGCAACGAGTTTGATCGGCTGTTTTCTGTTTGTGAAATTCTATACCGAGATGGATTTTATTAACGGAATACAAACACTAAAAACAGCTGGTTTTTTAGGAAAAATAATTACCCTCGGGTCTTTATTAAATTTGATAACTTTTACCATTTTATTAAAATTAAAAAAAGATGCGATGGCCAAAGGCGTAATTGGTGCTGTATTATTACTGACGTTATTGACCTTATTTGTATAATAACTATCGGATAAAACGGTTACAATGCGTAAATTTGGAGTTCGAAAACACAACCCTTTCATTTTCTATTGTTCATGAAATATTACATTATAGCCGGAGAAGCTTCGGGAGATTTACACGGTTCTAATTTAATGAAAGCACTTTACTTAGAAGATCCGCAAGCCGACATTCGGTTTTGGGGAGGTGACTTAATGCAGCAAGTTGGCGGCACTTTGGTCAAGCATTACAAAGAGCTTGCTTTTATGGGATTTGTGGAAGTCCTTTTTAACCTAAAAACCATTTTAGGCAATATAAAGGTCTGCAAAAACGACATTTTAGCCTTTAAACCCGATGTTATAATTTTTATTGATTATCCAGGTTTCAATATGCGTATTGCACAATGGGCAAAACCATTGGGCATCAAAACACATTATTACATTTCTCCTCAGATATGGGCATGGAAAGAAAATCGGATTAAAGCGATCAAGCGTGACGTTGACAAAATGTTTGTAATTTTACCTTTCGAAAAAACTTTTTATGAAGACAAACATCATTTTCCGGTAGAATTTGTTGGTCACCCACTAATTGACGCGATCCATAATCAGAAAGACGAGGAAGCGACTGCTTTTCGAAAAGAAAATAACTTATCTCAAAAACCAATTATAGCCTTGTTACCTGGAAGTAGGCAACAGGAAATCACCAAAATGCTGTCGGGTATGTTGAGTATTGCCGATGATTTTCCTGACTATCAATTTGTGATTGCTGGAGCGCCAAGTCAAGATTTCTCTTTTTACAAACCTTTTATTACCAAAGAAAATATTGAATTTGTATCGAACAAAACGTATAGCTTGCTTAGAAACGCTTCGGCAGCCCTAGTGACCTCTGGGACAGCAACGCTTGAAACAGCCTTATTCAAAGTGCCGGAAGTAGTTTGCTACAAAGGAAGTTGGGCCTCTTACCAAATTGCAAAACGTATTATCACTTTAAAATACATCTCGCTAGTGAACCTCATTATGGACGAAGAAGTGGTAACCGAATTAATTCAAGAAGAGTTTAATTCGAAAAATATAAAACGAGAATTGACCAAAATATTGGCTCCAGAGCACCGGAAACAACTCTTGAAAAAATATGATTTACTTGAGCAAAAACTAGGCGGACTAGGTGCAAGTACCAAAACGGCTCAACTAATCGTCGCAGATTTAAAAACAAATAAAAAATAGTTCTTTTGAAAAACCTCTTTTGTCTTTTGGCACTCGCTCTCCTTTTTGCATCTTGTAAATCTGGATCATCAGTAACCACCCGCTCGCGTACAAGCTATACTTTGGCTGACAAAATTGTGACTAGTGCCAGCAAACACTTAGGCGCCCCATATAGAACGGCCGGCAAAACTGCTGCAGGCTATGACTGCTCAGGGTTGGTGTACAGTACGTTTGGAGAATTTGACATTGCATTACCAAGAACTTCCTACAACCAAGCAAAAACAGGAAAAGAATTGGGACAAAACACCAAAAAAGCCGAAAAAGGAGATCTGATATTTTTTATTACAAACAACGGTTCCCGCATTAATCATGTAGGGATTGTAACAGACACGAACGAAGGAGAAGTCAAATTTATTCATGCCTCTACTTCAAAGGGTGTAATCATTTCTTCAATGTCTGAACCGTATTACCAAAAGACCTTCACGCAGCTCAATAGAATTTTAGAATAAAATATTTTTTATATTCAGAAAATCAGTATTTTAGAATCATGAAAGTACTCGGTTTTCCTTTAGCGCGAATCGCCATCGGTTTCCTATCCGGAATCGTGGGTGCTTATTATGTACGTCCCAATTTTTACACGCTCATTATTTTATGTAGCGCAGCAGTTATTTTCTTCATTACTAGCTTTTTTCTCAATCAAAAAAAAGGAAAAGGAAATCTCTTTTTTGGATTAGCAACACTTTTTATTAGCTTTTGCGCCGGTAGTCTCACACTCGTGGCACACACAGATACCTACCAACAGACACATTATACACATAACAAAGCTGTTTTCGAAAAGGAAACTAATATTGCTGCCACAATACTAGAGCGCATAAAAAGTAGCACAAAAAATGACCGCTACACCATCAGTGTACAAGGGATTAATGGCACGAAAACGTCGGGAAGACTACTCTTGAATATTCCGAAAAACGCGACTCAGAAAAGTTTCATCGTTGGAGCTCATTTGTTTATAAAAGGGAAAATCATACCCAACAAAAAACCGTATAATCCCTCCTTATTTGATTATGCTTCGTATTTAGAAAACAAACAAATCTACGGACAGATATATTCGAAAGAAGAAAGCATTACAGTTCGTACCCAAGTAAACAAGGACATTCTTTACTACTGCAGCTCACTTACCACAACCATTGAAAACAACCTTAAGAAAACGTCCTTCGACCCAAAATCATTAGCAGTTGCGATGGCTTTGATTGTTGGCCAAAAACAAGATTTAGCGCCCGAGATCTTACATGATTATCAATTTGCAGGTGCGATACACATCCTGTCGGTTTCAGGACTACATATTGGTTTCATCCTGCTTTTTTTAAATTTTATATTAAGTCCTATTCCGAATACAAAAAAAGGGAATCTAATAAAATTGGGCTTATCACTTAGTCTTTTAATATTGTTTGCAATCCTAGCTGGACTTTCACCTTCGGTAATTCGGTCTGTGGTTATGTATGGTTTTATTGCTACTGGCTATTACTTGAAACGCACGACTTATATTTACCACACCATCCTCCTTTCGATACTAGTGATAGTACTATTTCAACCTTACTTTTTGTTTGATGCAGGATTTCAACTGAGCTATTTGGCTGTATTCTTTATTATTTGGTTGCAACCTCTACTCTCTGAAGTTTGGACACCAAAATATAAAATAGTCCAATTCTCTTGGAATATACTCACCGTGTCCTGCGCAGCACAAATTGGCACTTTGCCCCTTAGTTTATATTATTTTCATCAATTTCCAGGATTATTTTTTATAACCAACTTATTAATCTTGCCTTTTTTAAGTGTTGTAATGTTCTTAGGAATCGTAGTAATGCTTTTGGCTGCCTACAATTTTACCCCTGCGATACTGATTCTACCGTTTGAGTGGTGCATTGAGGGAATGAATCTGGTGATCAACAAAATTGCTTCCGTACATGCGTTTGTATTGCAGGATATTCCATTTAATTCCTACTTGATGGTGACAACCTATTTATTGATTATCACTATTATCGTGTGGTTCAAGAAACCGAATTACACTAAACTGATAGCCGTTTTTATAGCCATATTATGTTGTCAAACAGCTTATTTAAAGACAGCTTTTGACACTCAAAGTGGTGAAGAATTACTCGTTTTCAATCAAATAAACACAAGTATGATTGCTATTAGAAAAGGGAATTCTGTTTTGGTACAAACTAACGATTCAAGCTGTAGCACGACAACAAATACAAATTTAAAAGGTTATCTAGTATCGAATTTTACTGCATTAGAAGTAATTAAGCCCTTAGAGAATGTTGCCTATTTTAAAGGAAACCGCATTTTGATTTTGGACAGCTTGGGTATCTATCCAAAAAATTGCACCCCTGATGTTTTATTACTTACACAATCTCCAAAAATAAACATGGACCGATTGCTGCTCAACCTTCATCCAAAGGTCATTATCGCAGATGGAACGAATTATAAAAACATACAGCAAAACTGGAAAAAAACATGTCAAAAAAACAAAATCCCTTTTCATGCCACAGCCGAAAAAGGATTTTATAAAATGTAAATAAAAATTATGTTAGCCATAAATCTCTAAAGGTTCGATCTTTGTCATAATCCTTAGCTTGCTTTTCTATATTAAAGTAACGGTTTCCGCGCGGGTCATTGCCCACACCAGCGAGATACGCCCAGTTTCCCCAATTGCTACATACATCATAATCTATAAGCTGCTCCTCAAAATAGGCAGCACCGTATCGCCAATCCAGCTTTAAATCATTGCATAAATAGCTGGCAACATTTTGTCGGCCTCGATTGCTCATGAAGCCTGTCTTTTTAAGTTCTATCATATTGGCATCAACAAAATCAACTCCCGTTTTTCCGTCTATCCATTTTTTCAATTTCTTATGATCTATGCTTAAGTCCTGTGCCTCCTGCTCTTTTATTCCTCCTTGCAAAAACAATTTATGATTGTGTTTTTTCATTACAAATCGAAAATAATCGCGCCATAGCAATTCAAAAACCAACCAATAGGTAGATTCATTTGCTCCATTTTGTGTTTCATATTCCTTTAGGTGGTGGTAAATCATTCTTGGCGAAAGACATCCTAGCGCCAACCAAGCCGAAAACTTAGAAGAATAAGATTCACCTACCATTCCGTTGCGTGTTTCTTTGTAGGTCGAAATTAATTTTGTTTCATAAAAGTAATGCTGAATACGCTGGAGTCCTTGCGCTTCTCCACCTTTAAAATGCAGTGCTGCTCTTGCATCTATTTTTTGTACTTTCAAACCCAAATCTGCAAGTGACGGAAGCTCGAAAGGCGGTGTTTCAGGACAATTTATAGTTTCTGGAGCTTCAAAAATCGTTCTAATGGTCGACTCTTTCTCTACTTTTTTTCGAAATACAGTAAACACATCTGGAATATCTTTTATACCAAATGGTAAATCTTCGGCATGATACAAAGTACTAGTACTGACCGTTTCAAATTCGCATTTCTTTTTGAATAGTTCGTTTTGAACCAATAACTCCGTTCGTTTTTCTTCGAAAGCTACTTCTCTCTTGGCAAAAACCTTCGTTATTTTATAGTCCGCCACTACCTTCGGAATTTCGATTTCAGGCTTTCCCCTTAGTAGTACTAAATTGGCACCTCGTTTTTGTAATTCCTTTTGTAAATCGACCAAAGCTTCAAGCAAAAAGGCAGCTCTATAACTTCCTGTCTTTTTAAAACCAAAATCGGTTGTTTCAAAATGTGCATCATCAAAGCAATAAACAGGTAAAACAAATTCACTTTTCTCTACTGCTCTCAAAAGTGTTTCGTTATCCTGAATTCGTAAATCTGTTTTAAACCATACTATACTTTTCATCATAAATCATTTATATTTTCTAAATAATAGTGCGCTTGTTCTAGTAATTCAACTTTTTGTTCCGGCTTCATCTTTCGCCAGACATTATACATCATGCCAATTCTGGGATTCTTACTTAACTTGGCTTCGTGCTTATCATAAAAATTCCAATACAAACTATTAAAGGGACACGCTTTGTCACCCGTTTTCTTCGCTTTTTGATAGAAACAAGAACCACAATAATGGCTCATTTTATCGATGTATGCGGCTGAACTCACATAGGGTTTTGTACCCACAATACCGCCATCAGCAAATTGGCTCATTCCACGCGTATTGGTAATTTCGACCCACTGAATTGCGTCCATGTATATACCCAAATACCATGCGTCAACCTCGTCAGGATCAACTCCCGCTAATAAAGCGAAATTACCAGTGACCATTAATCGCTGAATATGATGCGCATATCCAAAATCCAATGATTGAGTGATACTCTGCTTCAAACAATTCATCTTAGTTTTTCCCGTCCAAAACCAATCTGGTAGTTTTTCTTTATTTTCGAAAAAATTTAAGGTTTCATATTCTGGCATTTTCAACCAGTATATTC
This sequence comes from Flavobacterium faecale, assembly GCF_003076455.1. Classification (NCBI taxonomy): domain Bacteria; kingdom Pseudomonadati; phylum Bacteroidota; class Flavobacteriia; order Flavobacteriales; family Flavobacteriaceae; genus Flavobacterium; species Flavobacterium faecale. The sequence goes on along the minus strand of NZ_CP020918.1, from coordinate 1,494,133 downwards.
CTCGCATGTATTCACGCCAACCCAGTATCTGCCTCACAAAACCTTCGACTTGGTTAATGGCTATTTTATCTTGATTTGCTTCCCATTCGAAAATAACCTTTTGAATTACTTCTAAGGGTGAAATCATTTTTGTATTCATCGAAAAAGATATTCTCGAATGGTATAATGACCATTCATTTGGTGTCATTGCATCCTGAAAAGTTCCAAATTGAGGCAAAAATTCGGCAACAAAACAATCCAAAAGTTCCAATGACTGCTTCCTATTGATGGGCCACAAAAAACGTTTGGAGTCAATCGTTCCAATCGTTTTACAGTTGGCATCTCGTATTTCTTGCTCGATTGCGCTAACCTCATTTTCAAATTCAAGCGGTGCAACAGGTTTGTGATTTTTGGGTAATTTCTTCCGATTGTCTTGATCATAATTCCATTGCCCAGTCTGTGGATTATCGCCATCCATTAATAGTTGGTGCTTTTTACGCATATAACGGTAAAAACTTTCCATTAAAAATGTCTTCTTTCCTTCAAAAAACGTAGCTAGTTCATTTCTTTCGCTCAAGAAATGCTCTGTATCATAGGCTTGTGATTCTATTTTTAACCCAGCGCAAAATTTGATCAAAATTTGATCCAGTCGATACTCATCTGGCAATTGATATTCAAATTTCTCGAACGTATTGTCCTTCAGTATTTGTTCTAAATTAAGATCGAATGCTTGTAGGTTGTTAGTACCGTTGAGCTTGATATAAATAACATTGTGCTGGTGGGCAGTCAAATTAGCCGCAAATTCTCGCATTGAAGCAAAAAATCCAACTACTTTTTGAATATGGTGTGTAGCATAATCCGTTTCAGAACGTACCTCCATCATCACATAGGTCACCTGAGGGTTAGTTGTTTGAAACCAAGAATGGTTGCTATTTAATTGATCTCCTAAAATAAGTCGAAGGGTTTTCATATTTTATTTGGTATTTCTACAACGTTCACTACAATATTTGACTGCATCCCAGTTTTTCTCCCATTTTTTTCTCCAAGAAAATGGCCTTTGACAGACCACACAAATTTTATCGGGCAAATCAGCTTTTTTTACACCTTTCATGTTCTAAATTTTATTGCGTTTCCAGTTGATCAATACTGCTGAACCTTCGGCTAAGAAAGTTGCAGTGGGTTGCGTTTGGTTTAAAACTTTAAAATCACTTCCGTACATACTTTCAAAATCACAATCGATAACCTGTTCTACAATAGCATTTATTTTCCAGCTCGGATGCGCTATTTTGTATTCCATGGAAATTTTGTCATCAACTTTGGTATACCCATAGTAATGTTCGAAAATAAATTCTTCAAAACTTCCTTTTAACATTGCTCTTTGTGCCAGCGCTGCTTTGACATTAATGCTGTTCCATTTTTTATTCACCAACCATTCGTACTTTATTTCTTTATGATTAAGATCAAAATGCCATTGATGACGTGTTGGTATGGTGGTATAATGCTCTTTGTACAAGGCATTGGCCAACCAAGCAACTGGTTTATAGGGCACCGTTTCGTTTATAAAAACTACACCTCTTCGCAGCTCCTTACCAACTTTTCGATAAACATAAAATCGCAAATTAACTTCTTCAAAAGTTCCTAGTGAGAACATCGGCACATTAAATATTTTGGTGTTTTTGAACATGAAACCAACCAAACTCACGTATGCCTTACCGTCATGAAGGTCTAAACTAACCCCTTTTGGGAGGTACTTAGACAAAATTTCGGGTGCTATTTCATAGTTAGCCATGATTATATTCTCCCAGTTTGCTCTTAAAAATACACTCATATTTTCTTCTTTTTTCGGGTTGTAGTGGTATTAACGTGCTTTTTTAAAATTCGACTACCTTCTTGTTTTGCAACCACTGATTGCCTTAAACTCCAAACAAGCTCACTTGCTAGCTTGCGGGAGGACTCAATATCTACTATTGGATGCGGGTAATCGTCTCCTAATCGAAAGTCATATAATTGCTGCTCCATTTCACTCAATTTCCACGGTTCATGCAAAAAACTGAGTGGTACATTTTTTAATTCAGGCAACCATTGTCTGATAAACTCCCCTTCGGTATCATGATCTTCGGAGTTTTTTATCGGATTGTAAATTCGTATTGTATTGATACCGGTAACTCCTGCCTGCATTTGCAATTGCGGATAATGAATACCTGGTTCATAATCTAGAAACTGACGGGCCAAAAAATGCAATTCGCGCCAATCTTGCCACAGATTAAACACGAAAAAAGAAACGACCATGGCTCGCATCCTGAAATTGATATAGCCCGTTGCAACTACGCATCGCATACAAGCATCTACGATAGGAACACCGGTTTTACCTTCTTGCCAAGCCTTGATAAATAGCTCGTTTTTTGGTTTTATAATTGAATCATAAGCTTTGTTGATATTCTCAAACTCCATGCTGCATTCATCTTCAAACTTTTGAATAAAGTGGCAGTGCCAAAACAAACGGGAAACAAAATTTGACAACGCCCTTTTGTTTGTTGCATTCTCATAATTTTGCATCGTATATTGGTACACCATCCGCATGCTGATATTTCCGTAGGCGAGATAGGGTGATAACCTACTGCATCCCTTGCGACTCAAGCTAGGTTTGGAGATGTGTTTACTGTAATTGACAGATCGGGTTTTAATAAAGCTATCCAAGTACCGCCATGCCCAATATTCACCACCTTCTTGAAAATTGGTATTTCTGGAGGTAATGTCTTTCGATAAGGAACCTCCTTTTAACTCTTCATATAACTCCTCTGGTATTTTTGCAAATGCCATACGATCCAATGCAACCGTTTTTATTGGCTCTGACATTTTACTACTCCAGCGCTCTTGCCAGTTGGAGCGGTTTTTTAATTTTCTAATGACTCCATTAGTTTGGAACTCCCTCCACTTAATATCCTGTTCTTGAAACACTTTTTTCATGACGATATCGCGATCGTATGAAATTCTGTTACCAATTTCTTGGTGCGAAAAAACAGTTTGAATATCAAAAAGCGCTATTAATTGCTCAAAACCAGCCTTTACTTCTTTATTAAAAAAATAAATTTTAGTCTGATGTACCAGCAATTTTTCCTGCATTGCTGTGATAGACTCATAAATGAATCGCCAATGCCTTGAATCGCTATCCTCATATTCCATTAGCGAAGGCTCAAAAAAATAAATAAGAAGCACCGGATATCCCGCCTGCTGTGCTTCATAAAGTGGCTCGTGATCTGTAAAACGCAAATCACGCTTGAACCACACAATATTTATTTTTTCTTTATTCAACATATTTCATATTTACCCCTACGGTTGGTTTGTCTGGTTTTGCATAAGCCAATCTACTAAGGCGCTTGGTTGTGTGGTAACTATCAAGACCACTACAAGTTACTGTATCAGCTTTTTCTATATCGATAAAACCATCGGTGCAGAGGCAATCTTCGGGATAGTGAATGGAGTCAATTTCTCCAATAACCAATATTGTTCCATTAAGTTCGATATCTATTTTTTGCTTGAATTTCATTCCTATTTGAATGTTACTCTGCTTTACAAAAGGTGCCGTAAAGTCCTCTTTATATTCGGCTGTTAAATTGGTAGCATCAAATTCTGAAACATCGGCATCGTAACGAGCAGAGGTTTGATGTGCTTTTTCGAAAATATCACTATTAATATGATTAATGGTATAGCAACCGATTTCTAACAAATTGGTCAGCGTGTGTCTCTCGACAGAATCTGGCCTTGTTATAAAACCAAGTAACGCAGGACTAGATCCCAAATGGATAATTGAACTAAATATGGCGAGATTCTCAGAACCTTTGCTATTGACTGTGCCAATAAGGTTTACACATTTAAAACCAACAATTGCATTGATTAAATTGACACGTTGCCTGCTGTCCATGGACTCAATCTGGGTGGCTGATATACTTTTTTGACTCATCTTTATAGAACTTTAGACTTTTTGTTTAATGTTTTCAATACAAAGTTAAACAAAAAATATTCAATTCTTAGCATTAAAAGAATAAAGTGAGGCCAAAAAAAAATCCCTTTTCGATCAAGATCGAAAAGGGATACTATATTTTTATAAAGACTTTTTATTTTGCCTTCAAAATTCCGTTTGCTTCGGCTAACCAAGCTTCTGGACCTCCAGCAACATAACCTGTTTTACCGAGGGCTTTAAAGTTTAACCTTCCGTCTTTTTCTTTTACCACATTCGAAAAGAAAACAGTTGGAAAACCTTGAATTTGAAAAACTTGTTGCAATTCTTCATTCTGTTTTTTAATTTCAGGCGCTTGAGCTGTTCTTCTAGGATAGTCTAATTCGACTAAAACTACTGAAGCTTTTGCCCATTTTTTGAATTCAGGAGTTAACAAAACTTCTTTTTGAAGTCGAATACACCAACCACACCAGTCGCTACCTGTGAAAAACATCATCATGGGTTTTTTCTCTTTATTGCTAACTTCGATAGCCTCTTTGATGTTTGTATGCCATTTCAATTCTTGCGCTTGGGTGCTTATTGATATCATTACCAACAAGGCTAGTACTATTCTTTTCATATAAGATAATATTTGTTTGTTTTTTTCGAATATGATAGTGAAGCTTATAAATGATCCTACGACCAAATGTTTGTCTTACCACTATCCGAATTACTTAGTTTTCATTTTATAGATTTACAAATATAATGCCTAATTTTTATTTAACACCATGCATTAACTTTTTCATCAATGGAGAAAGGGCGATCATAATCAATCCTAAACCTACTGGTACAATTGTAAATATTAAAAAGAAAGTAGACAAACTGTATTGCGCTGTAATGGTTTCGATTAATCCACCCATTGACCCTGCTAGTTTGTTACCCATTGCTAAAAACAAGTAGTACACACCAAACATGATTCCGATCCAACTCGCTGGCACCAATTTACTAATATAAGATAAACTTACTGGAGAGATACATAATTCTCCTAATGTATGAAACAAATATGCTGCTACTAGCCAAAACATGCTCACACGTACTACAGAGTCAGCATTGATACCCATACTTCCGTATGCTAAGAAACCAAATCCTAAACCTAGCAATGCTAAACCTAGACCAAATTTCATTGGACCAGAAATATTGTATCTACTCTCCCACCATTTTGAAAACAAAGGAGCAAAACAAATAATAAATAAAGAGTTTAAAATTCCGAACCATGATGCAGGAACTTCAGTTCCGGTTGCAGAGAAATCTCTGTATATTTTCCAGATTACAATTCCCCAAATCAAAATAAAACTCAAGGATAAAATACTATTCCCTAAAGCATACTCTTTTACTGTTTTGGCAAACAACTTAATCAAAACATACGTTATAATAAGTAGCGGAACTAGCGTCAAGAAAGCATCTGAAAACTTGAAAATCATTGCTGAATTACCAAACAATTCTCTTTGCGTAAACTTATCTGCGAAAATAGTCATAGAACCACCTGCTTGTTCAAACGCCGCCCAAAAGAAAACAGAGAATACAGAGAAAATAACTACTGCTATAATACGGTCTCTAATGATATTTGGAGCAATGTTGTCTTGCGCTTCTTTTGCCTTAATCGCTGCTTTACTTGCATCAGTAGGAGGCAAACCAATATCGCCAAAAATCTTTTGCGTGAAGTAAAATTGCAACATACCGAAGAACATAAAGATTCCGGCTAGACCAAATCCTAAACTCCAAGAAACTTTTTCACCAATATAACCACAAAGCATAATTCCTAAAAAGGCACCAGCATTTACACCCATATAAAACAAAGAGTATGCACCATCTTTCTTTTCAGGATGATTTGCATAAGCATTTGAAACTATCGAGGTCATATTTGGTTTGAACAAACCGTTTCCAATCATTAAACAACCAATACCTATATAAAGGAATAAGGGTGTTTCTATGGCCATCGAGGCATGACCTAACGTCATAATGGCTGCACCAATAACTACTGCCCAACGATAACCTATATAATTATCGGCTAAATAACCTCCTAAAATTGGCGTAAAATACACTACCATAGTATAGGTTCCGTACAATGCCATAGCATCTTGTACACTCCAGTTCCATCCTCCTTCAGCAAGTGAAGTGGTTAAAAACAAAACCAATAAGGCACGCATACCATAATAGGAAAAACGTTCCCACATCTCGGTGAAAAACAAAACAAATAGCCCTGCTGGATGTCCTAAAACAAGGTTCTTAAAAAACGGATCTTCTGTACTTTTTACACTCATAAACTTGTAATTGATATTTGATATTTTGAATTAGTGTTGTAAAAATAACTTAAATATTAAATTAAAGTTGATCTTTAACAAAATTTGTCATTTTGGTATACAATTGTAACCTAGTTTTCCCACCATATATACCATGATTCTTGTCGGGATAGATTTGTGAATCAAATTGTTTGTCGGCTTGAATCAAAGCCTCCATCATTTGCATGGTATTTTGCACATGTACATTATCATCTGCGCTACCGTGTATCAATAAATATTTTCCTTTTAATTGCTTTGCAAAATTAATAGGTGAATTATCATCATAACCGCTAGGGTTTTCTTGAGGCGTTTGCATGTAACGCTCTGTATAAACCGAATCATAAAAACGCCAGTTGGTTACTGGAGCCACGGCAATTGCCATTTTAAAAACATCGTTCCCTTTTAAGATGCAGTTTGAAGACATGAATCCACCGAAGGACCAACCGAAAATTCCAATTCTACTTGCATCAATATAGCTGTAAGTCCCAAGAACTTTGGCCGCCTCGATTTGATCTTCTACTTCGAACTTACCTAGTTGTTTGTAGGTTACTTTCTTGAACGCTTCTCCTTTGTATCCTGTTCCACGACCATCAACACAAACTACTATATACCCTTCTTGAGCAAGCATTTTGAACCAATAATCGTTTGTACTATTCCAATCATTTTTAACTTCTTGTGATCCTGGACCTGAATATTGGTACATTAATACTGGATATTTTTTTGAAGCATCAAAATTCACTGGTTTGATCATCCAAGCATTCAATTCATTGTTTTGTGCCGTTTTGATGGACATAAACTCTTTTGAAGGTAAATTATAAGGCTTAACTATTGCCAACAGCTCTTCATTCGATTCAATTGACTGCAACTCTTTCCCTGAATTAGAATCATTTAAGGTATACGATGCGGGTTGATTTACATTCGAAAAGACATTAATATAGTACTTATAATTGGGGCTGAAGGTTGCCTTATTGGTTCCTGCTTTGGTAGAAAGTCGTTTTTTATTTTTTCCGTCCAAACCTACACGGTACACATCGCGATTAATAGCACCATTTTCAACCGATTCGTAAAAAACAGTTTTTGATTTTTCATCTAGACCATAAAAATCGGTTACTTCCCAATTTCCTTTGGTTATTTGGCGTACTAGTTTACCGGTTTTATCATACCAATAAATATGGTTGAAACCATCTTTTTCACTCGACCACAAAAATTGATTATCAGACATGAAATACAAATTGTCTTTGTCTACAAAATCAATATAGGTTTTGCTTTTTTCATTTAACAGTACATTTGTTTTCGCCGTTGTAGCATCTACAAGTAAAATATCAAGGTCGTTTTGATGACGGTTTAATACAATAACCGAAACTTTTGACGCATCATTGGTCCATTTGATTCTTGAGATATAAAAATCTTTATACTGTGACAAATCTACATTTTTGCTACTTTTTGAAGATACATTATACAAATGCAAGGATACAACAGAATTGCTCTCTCCTGCTTTTGGATATTTGATTTTCTCAATTGTAGGATACAAACTAGTACCAAAAATACTCATCGAGAATTCAGGAACCTTGCTTTCGTCAAATCGAATAAAAGCTATATTTTTACTATCGGTGCTCCAGTCAAAGGCACGTACAAAGGCAAATTCTTCTTCGTAAACCCAGTCTGTAATTCCGTTTATGATTTCGTTTTTCTTTCCGTCTGTGGTGATAGCAGTTGTTGCTTTTGTTGCCAAATCATAAACATATAGGTTGTTATCCTGAACAAATGCTATTTTTTTTCCGTCTGGAGAAAATGTAGGTTCTTGAATAGCTTTGTCTCCTACTTTTTGCAATTGCTTTTTGGCAATATCATATACGTAGTAATCCGCTGTAAACGAATGTCTGTAGATTGACTCTTTGTTACATGCCATCAAAATTAAATTTTCAGAGGCATCAAAACTATAGCTCTGCACCATTGGCAGGCGGCTGTATGATTTGGTATCAAATAGTGTAGCTGTCTTTTTCAAGCTAGCAAAATCATACAAATCAATCTGGATGCTTCCAGTTCCTTCATCATAATTAAGGACTGTATATTGATTGGTATTTTTTAAGGCTTGTAGTTCTGCCATTCCTTGAGGGCGAAAACTACCATCATAAAGCTTCTCAACTGTCAGTTTCTGTTGGGCAAAAATGCCCGTCACTGCAAATAATAATAACAACAAAAATCGATTCGAACTCATATAAAATATTTAAAAACTTAAAAGAGACCAATTTTAGTGATTTTTTCGCAACAATTAGCTGAATTATTGTTAAAACTATTCTGTGTTTGCAAACCAACTAATTAAAATTATATATACATTAGCAAAATCTTACAAAAATTAAACACAGCCTTCAAAATGGAACTAATTATCAAAAATTTAGATAAAAAATACGGAAATGGTGTTCATGCCTTAAACAATGTCAACTTGACTATCAAAACAGGAATGTTTGGTTTACTAGGACCAAACGGTGCCGGAAAATCATCCTTAATGCGAACCCTTGCCACTTTACAAGATGCAGATAGCGGAAGTGTAATGCTTGGAGATATTGATGTTTTGAACAATAAAGAGGCTGTTCGAAAAGTATTGGGCTACCTGCCACAAGAATTTGGTGTGTATCCAAGAACATCTGCCGTAGATCTAATGGATAATTTGGCTTTACTCAAAGGTTTCGAAAACAAAACAGATCGTAAAGAGATGATCGAACAATTATTGGTAAAAGTAAACCTTTGGGACCATCGAAAAAATGCTGTTGCTAGTTATAGTGGTGGTATGCGCCAACGTTTTGGTATTGCACAATGCCTTATTGGGAATCCTAAATTGGTTATTGTTGACGAACCTACTGCGGGTTTGGATCCTGGAGAACGAAATAGATTTTATAATATTTTGAGCGAAATAGGAGAAAACACCATTGTGATTCTCTCTACACACATTGTACAAGACGTACGCGAATTATGTACCCAAATGGCGATTGTAGACAAAGGTACTGTGTTATTTTCTGGTAATACTGATGATGCTTTGCTGGAAGTAAAAGATAAGGTATGGGAGAAAAAAGTATCCAAACTAGAGCTCCCTAAATACCAAGAAAACTATGAAGTGATATCGAATAAATTGGTAGGTGGGCAACCATTGATTCATGTTTTTTCTAACCAATCTTTGGAAGGCTTCGCCAAAGCGGAAGAAAATCTAGAAGACGTTTTCTTTGCAAAACTCAATCAATTAGTATAAATATAACAAACAGTACTTATGTGGAAATTTATACAATTTGAGATCAAATATTGGTTACGAACGCCAATGATTTGGATATTTTTATTCATTAATACACTACTAGTTTTCTTTGCTGTGGCTTCAGAGAAAGTCACCATTGGTGGTAGTGTGGGTAACACCTTTAGAAACGCACCCTATATTATCGAACAATACTACGGCGTGATGTCTACAGTATGCTTATTAATGACAACAGCATTTATGAACGCTACTGCCATGAGAGATTTTCAATATGGGATGCATCAATTCATTTTTTCGTCACCTATCAAGAAAAGAGATTATTTTTTCGGGAAATTCTTTGGCGCAGCCCTCGTATCCATCATCCCGCTGCTAGGTATATCTCTAGGTGTACTATTGGCAACGTGGTTGGCTCCTGTACTTGATATGTCACCAGCCGAAAGGTTTGGGCCTTTTAACCTAATGAGTCATGTATTTGGTTTAATTAATTTTGGTATCCCCAATGTGATCATATCTGGTGTACTACTATTCTCTCTGGCGATACTCTTCAGGAGCAATATAGTATCCTTTGTAGGAGCCATGCTAATTCTGGTATTTTACATTGCTTCGGGCATATTAACCGAAGACATTCAAAAAGAATGGCTGGCCAATATTCTTGACCCGTTTGGACTTAGACCCTTCGGTACCATGACCAAATACCTAACTGTAAATGAGAAGAACTTAAATACAGTTACGTTATATGGTGATCTCTTAACCAATAGAGTAGTTTGGTTAGCAATGATGTTAACAGTCTTGTATCTTATTTATGTAAAATTTTCATTTACTGTCAAAAACATTAAGCAGAAAGCAATAAAAGAAACAAAATCGACAGCACCAATAATCACCAACACTATTTTTACCCCATCAAAAGCAGGCGTCTTTTCGTTTAAAACCTTTTTACAACTACTTAAATTTGAACTAAAGGCCATTATAAACAATCCTACTTTTATTATTATTGTCTCTATTGGTATGATTTTACTAATTACCAGTTTATTTAGTTTTTCAAGCAGTTACGGCTCGACTAATTACCCAGTAACCTACCATATCGTTCACATTATTCTTGGATCCTTCAGTATGTTTATGTATGGTTTCATAACATTTTACACTGGTGTTTTGGTCTGGAAAGAACGAGATGTCAAAATAAACGAAATACAAGATTCTACTCCAGTTAACTCTTCAAGCTTACTAGTATCAAAAGTGGTTGCAATGATAATTGCAATTGCAATTGTTTTAGCTGCAACAATAGTTGTTGGGATACTTGCTCAAACATTGCATGGTTATTACAGGTACGAAGTTGACGTGTACTTGAAGTCTATCTTATTAATAGAATTGGCCAAATACACCTTCTTAATAATCCTTTCCCTCCTTTTTCATTATTTAATCAACAACAGGTACGTTGCTTATTTTGCCTTTGTAGCTTTTATAATTATCAATTCTTTTATTTGGGGATTGTTAGAAATTAGTTCCAATATGCTAGCTTTTGGCTACCTCCCAAACGTAATCTACTCCGACATGAATGGCTTTGGTCCTTTTGTCCCTGGTACGGTTTGGTTTATCATGTACTGGACTCTTTTTTGTCCAATGCTCTTTTTTGTAATCCTAGCTTTTTATATTCGAGGAAAAGAAAACCAGTTTAAAACACGAATTACGAAATCAAAAATTTCTTTTTCGAAAAATAAAATAGCAGTTATCACAAGCCTATTGGCTTTTTTAGTATGTGCTGGATATGTTTTCTACAATACACAAATTTTGAACACCTACTATTCACCAAAAGAAATGGAAAATTATAGGGTTAGTTATGAACTTAAATACAAAAAGTTTGAGCATTTGACCCAACCACGTTTCTACAAGTTTAATTACACTATCGCTATTTCTCCCGAAGAAAGAGCGATGACAGCAACTATTGAAGCATGGGCAAAAAATAGATCAAAAGTTACCATATCTGAACTTCACTTTACCTTACCCCAAAGTATGGATAGCGTACAAATTGATATTCCGAATGCAAAACTAAAACTGAACGATACCAAATTGTCATATAGAATTTATAGTCTTAACAAACCTTTATTGCCAAATGATTCTATCAAAATAATTGTCAAAACTGCCAAAGAAAGTAAAGGTTTTGAAAATGAGGTAAGCTTTACTTCACTAACTCAAAACGGAACTTTCTTTAACAATTCTGACGTTATGCCTACCTTAGGTTATGACCGCAGATACGAAATAAGCGGTAAAAATTTACGCATAAAAAGAAAATTACCAAAGCGTAACGTAATGCCAAATCTTAATGAAAATGATTTAGCCTCTAGAGCCAATACCTACATTGGCGCAGATTCTGATTGGGTAAAACTGCATACGATCATAAGTACGTCTGCAGATCAAACCGCTATAGCGCCAGGATCATTAGTAAAACAATGGAAAGCAAATGGGAAAAACTATTTCGAATATGATTTAGAACAAAAATCATTAAACTTCTATTCCTTTATTTCGGCAAATTATCAAGTTGCTCGCAAAAAGTGGAAAGGAATTGATTTGGAAGTCTATTATGATACCAAACATGCTGTTAACGTTCCCAATATGATGAATAGCTTGCAGAAAGCACTAGCGTATTACACCACTAATTTTGGTCCTTACTATCACAAACAGTGTCGTATTATCGAATTTCCTCGATATGCAAGTTTTGCTCAGGCCTTCCCTGGCACGATGCCGTATGGAGAAGATGTTGGCTTTATTACTGACTTGAGAGATGTAACAAAGGATGATATCGATACACCTTTTTATGTAGTGGCGCACGAGATGGGGCACCAATATTGGGCACACCAAGTTTGTGGCGCAAACATGCAAGGAAGCGAAATGATGAGTGAAGGTTTTGCTCAATACTCTGCTCTTATGGTCATGGAAAAAGAATATGGCAAAGACAAAATGAAGCAGTTCCTTGAATATGAAATGAATACGTATTTAAGTGGTAGAAGTGGCGAACTCGAGGGTGAAAATGCCTTATTCAAAACCAAAGGGCAGCAATACATACACTACAATAAAGCAAGTGTTGTATTGTACTACTTTAAAGAAATGATTGGCGAAGAAAAAGTGAATTTAGCCCTTAGCAATATTATCAAAAAATTTGCTTACAAAAACCCGCCTTTTCCAACTTCTATTGATGCAGTCAGAGAGTTCAAAGCAGTAACGCCTGATAGTTTACATTATCTGATTCCTGATTTATTCGAAAAAATCACACTCTATTCTAATAGAACCATGAGTGCCAAATATAAAAAAGTAGGTAACGAATATGTAGTCACCATTGTCACAACATCTGAAAAATTACGATCAGACGCTATGGGTAAAGAAACAGCCTTACCTCTTTCAGATTATATTGATATTGGGGTATTTGCTGAAGGTAAAAAGTCGAGTACACTAGGAAAACCACTGGTTTACAAACGTATTAAATTAACTAAAAAAGATAACACCTTTACCTTTAAAGTCAAGGGAAAACCAAGTAAAGCGGGTATTGACCCATACAATTATCTCATAGATAGAATTCCGGATGACAATGTGAAATCTGTCGAAGAATAAAAAATAGATTCGATTAAAACAGCTGTATGACTTTCAGAGGGCACTGAAAAAGTCTTTCTAATAAATTGACACATAAAAAGGAGTAGATATCTATGGATTTCTACTCCTTTTTTCTTATATTTAAATCTAATTATAAGTGTTTTTTAGATGTTAGTACAACAACAAACAATACAATTCAGCGAGTATTCTTCGTTGTATGATTTAATAGTTCCAAAAGAAAATCTATTAAGAAAAATTAATGATTTGATTGATTTTTCATTCATTTACGATGAGTTGTTAAATAAGTACTGTCCCAATAATGGGCGAATGGCAGAAAGTCCCGTTCGTATGTTTAAGTATTTACTACTTAAAACAATCTATACTGTTTCCGATATTGATGTCGTGGAGCGTTCTCAATACGATATGTCCTTCAAATATTTTTTGGATATGAATCCAGAAGACGATGTTATCAATCCGAGTTCGTTAACAAAATTTAGAAAACTACGTCTAAAGGATACCGACCTATTAAATCTGTTGATAAACAAAACAGTCACCATTGCTATCGAAAAAGGTATTATTCGTTCGAAGTCTATCATCGTTGATGCCACACATACTTTATCAAGATCCAATCCATTTTTAGCCATCGATGTATTGAGAGAACGTTCCAAGCTACTGCGAAAAACAGTATACAGCTTTGAGCAGGAATTCAAAGAACATATGCCTGAAAAAAATACAGACAATGACTTAGAGAAGGAACTTGCTTATTGTAAAGAGTTGGAAAAACGCATTGAAAATGAGCCGTCAATAAGTTCGATTCCAGCTGTGAAAGAGAAATTAAATCTACTCAAAGAAACTGTAGAAGACACTCAAGAAAATTTTACCTTATCAAAAGATGCAGATGCTAAAACGGGTCATAAATCTGCTGATAGTTCTTTCTTTGGATATAAGACTCACTTAGCTATGACCGAGGAGCGCATCATTACAGCGGCTGTAGTCACATCAGGTGAAAAAGGGGATGGACCAGAATTACCTAGACTTTTAGCGATTAGTCAAAAAAACGGAATTGATGTTGATACTATTATTGGGGATGGAGCTTATACAGGAAAAGAAAATCTCAAACTCACAAGGGAGCAAAATATTAAAGTGGTAGCCAGACTAAATGTTACAATAGCACAAGGAGCTAGAAAAGACGAAGATAAATTTGACTATAATAAAGATGCCGATAGATTTGTTTGCACTGCTGGTCATATGGCCATACGAAAGGCTCGCCAAGGTAAAAAAAATGTTGGAACCAATCAAATACAAACCTACTATTTTGATGTGGAAAAATGTAAGACCTGCTCTTTAAAAGAGGGTTGTTATAAAGAAGGATCCAAGACAAAAACATATTCGGTGTCGATAAAATCGGACTTACACCAAGAACAAATCAGCTTTCAAGAAACTGACTATTACAAAGAAAAAGCAAAACATCGATATAAAATAGAAGCGAAAAATAGTGAGTTGAAAAATGTACATGGTTATGATAGAGCAATATCATATGGCATTACCAATATGCAAATGCAAGGTGCAATAGCAATTTTCGCAGTCAACTTAAAAAGAATACTCAAATTAATGTAGAAAAATGAAAGCTACTGCTGCATTACTCAAAATGACTCTAGCTAAACTCAAAATAGCCTTATTGAACCAACATTAAAAATCAAGATTAAAAAGGAAAACGCTTGCAACGGATTATATAACTCCTGTTACAAGCGTTTTTTTATTGTCTAAAAAACGATGATAATCAAAATATGCGATGTTTTTCAGTGCCCTCTGACTTTCATACAGCTGTTTTTTTTTGCCAAAAAACTACGTCCTATTCCGTTTCCAATCCAAGCCTAAAAATGTATCTTTGTCACTACTATATTCAAATTAAACACGAATGAATCAGCCATTTTCTGGATTTTCGAAATTATCTAAAGAAGAAAAAATAAATTGGATTGCCAAAGAATATTTCTCAACACCCGATGAAGCCAAAGCATTATTGAAGCAATATTGGAATACTGATGAGAAAATTCAAAAACTTCATGACGAATTTATAGAAAACACCATCACCAATTTCTACATTCCTCTAGGAGTAGCACCCAATTTTTTGATCAACGGAAAATACAGTACTATCCCGATGGCGATTGAAGAAAGCTCTGTTGTAGCAGCAGCATCAAAAGCAGCCAAATTTTGGTCAACTCGTGGCGGTTTTAAAGCAACAGTGCTAAATACCGAAAAAATAGGACAAGTCCACTTTATCTACAAAGGAGATATCTCAAAGCTAGAATTGTTTTTTGCACAGACAAAAAGCTCCTTTTTTAGCGAAACCCAAAGCATCACGGCCAATATGCAAAAACGTGGCGGTGGTATTTTGAATATCGAATTGAAAGACAAAACCAATTTGATTCCGAATTACTTTCAATTACATGCTACTTTTGAAACTAAAGACAGCATGGGCGCTAACTTTATTAATTCCTGTTTGGAGCAATTTGCAAACACCTTAAAAAAGGAAGCATTACATTATAATTTGTTTACCGAGGAAGAAAAAAACATACAAGTTGTGATGAGCATTTTGTCCAACTACGTACCCAATTGCATTGTACGCGCCGAGGTATCGTGCCCTGTAGAAGCATTGGAAGAAAAACATATTCCGAATGCTACTGTATTTGCAGAACGTTTTGTGCAAGCAGTTCAAATTGCCGAAGTAGAACCCTATCGAGCCGTAACACACAATAAAGGTATCATGAACGGAATTGACGCCGTTATCATCGCCACAGGAAATGATTTCCGTGCTGTTGAAGCGGGTATCCATGCGTATGCATCACGATCTGGGCAATATTCTAGTTTGTCACATGCAAAGATAGAGAACGGAATATTTACCTTCTGGCTCGAAGTTCCGTTAGCATTAGGAACCGTTGGAGGCTTGACTAGCTTGCACCCTTTGGTAAAACTATCTTTGGAAATGCTCGAAAAACCATCAGCACAAGAACTGATGCAGTTTGTAGCTGTAGCTGGATTGGCTCAAAACTTTGGAGCGCTACGTTCTCTTACAACCTCAGGAATTCAAGAAGGGCACATGAAAATGCATTTGAATAATATCCTGAATCAACTAGAAGCTACAGATGAGGAGCGTGCAGCTGTACGCAAACACTTTAAACACGAAGTAGTAACGCATAGTGGAGCAGTTAATTTTATAGAAAATATTAGAAAATAATGCGATAGATGGAGACAAAAACGTTTTATAGTAATGGAAAGCTTTTACTAACTGGTGAATACCTCGTTCTCGATGGCGCTGTTGCATTGGCAGTACCAACAAAACTAGGACAGAGTTTGAGTATTAGCAAAGGGAACAACCAAGAAATCCAATGGACGAGTTTCGACTCTGACGGAAGCATTTGGTTTGAAACAGTTATTTTATTTTCAGATATCATTAATTTTACCAAAACGGAAACGGAAACGGTAAAAGACACTTTAATTAGAATATTACATCACGCCTATTTGGCCAATCCTTTACTTCTTGAAAAAGAAAAAGGATATCAAATTGAAACCAAACTTACCTTCGCACGTCAATGGGGATTAGGAACCTCTTCTACCTTAATCAATAACATTGCACAATGGTTAAACATCGATGCGTTTGAATTGCTTAACACCAGCTTTGGGGGCAGTGGATATGACATTGCCTGCGCACAAAACAATAACCCAATCACCTATCAATTAGAAAAAGGAAAACCTATCGTTAGTGCAACAGTTTTCAATCCTTCGTTTAAAGATACTATTTACTTTGTTTACCTTAATCAAAAGCAAAACAGTAAAACGGCTATTACCAATTACAAGGCCAACAAACATATTGATTTGGAGAAAAACATTCAAAGTATCAACCAATTAACCCAATCTGTAAAAGAGGCCACGACTGCCGAAGATTTCTGTCTTGCCTTAACCATTCACGAGGCTAAAATGAGCATCATCTTAGAAACACCTACCGTAAAAGAAGCTCTATTTGATGATTTTAATGGAACGGTAAAAAGTCTTGGTGCTTGGGGAGGCGACTTCGTTATGGTGGTATCGAATGTAAATCCAACAGCCTATTTTCTTAAAAAAGGATACTCAGTCATTTTCAGTAATGACGAGTTGATATTATCCTAATAAAAGCTGCACCGTCTGTACTAACAACTCTCAATTTATTTATATTTGTAGGTAAATAATCTGTAAATAATTCACAAAATGAGACAAAGAATACTCACACTGGCCGTGCCTTGTTTAATTCTTGCTAGTTGTTCAAGTGTTGGACGCCTAGAAACAAGTGACAGTCCAACTGGACAATATCCAGAAACCAATCCAGCCGACATTGTTGTTTATGCAACTCAGCCCGACACAAAGTATACAGTAATAGGACAAGTTGTTGCTAGTGCTGATGCAGGATCAGATGCTAAAGTTCCGGTGGCGTTGTTAAAAAAGCAAGCAGCCAAACTTGGAGCTGATGCAATAGTTGATTTGACATTAGAAATAGGAATGGGATACTGGACAAACGCTATTAAAGCTACTGGAACAGCGGTAAAAACTAACAAATAAGGATATGATGATCAAAAAAGCAATCGCAGTGCTAGTAGTAACCCTTACGTTAACTAGCTGTTCAATAAGTACTTTCTACGCTCAAAACGAAGCAGCAGAATACACACCAACAAAAAAAGAAGAAATAAAACTATATTCTCATAACAGCCCAAAAGAATATATTGTAGTTGGCAGCATGGCAATTGATGTAAACGGATCTCCAAAAGTAGCCGAGGCCTACTTAAAAAAGAAAGCTTCAGCTCTTGGAGCAGATGCAGTTATATTTTGCAAACTAAACAAATTAAATTCCTTTACGTCGAGAACAGGTATTTCAGGAGTTGCAGTAAAATTTAAATAGCTTACAAAATAGTATAAACAAAAAATCCGATGCAAAAGCATCGGATTTTTTTATGAATTAATAATCTCTAAAATATTAGAAATTAAATTGTTTTCTGTTATCTGTAATTTCAGCTACATCTTTCAATGCTGGTAAAACTCTACTAGCATCATTAGCAGACTGTGCTTTCAATTTTGCTACATACGGAGCAAAATCTTTAATCGCAGGTGCTTTAACTGTTTTTGTATTTTTTACAACATAAACCCCAGTAACACCTTCAATAGGAGACGATACTTTATTTGGTGCCAATGAGAATGCTGTACCTACTACTCTAGCCTCAGCACCAACATTTAATAGTGTTGGGTTATCCAAAGTTACATCAGTAGCTTGTTGCACTGTTCCACCTACTGCTTTAGCAATAGTTTCTAGTGAACTTCCAGCCATTTTAGCTTTCATCATTTCAGCTTTTTTCTTGTTTTTCAAGATGCTTTCTACGTATGGTCTTGCTTGGCTTAACGCTACCAATCCAGAATCATCAATAGATTTCAATCGCGCAATAACGTGTCCAACGTTTGCAATCTCAAAACGTTTGATTGAGTTTACTTTTGTATCTCCTTCAAATCCCCACCTTACAATAGCTCTTTGATTACCTAATGCACCAAAGCTCTCATCCATTGCGGTTACCGCTACTGCAGGATTAACTGTCAAGTTCATGCTTTTAGCTACTTGGTTAAAATCTTTGTCTGCAGCACCCATTTCAAATTGAGTAGCTTGAGTAAAGACTTTATCAGAAGTTGCCTCTGAAGGTTGTATTTTTTGCGAAATAGTTGCTAAACGTACACCATCTTGCTTATCTGTAATTTTAATGATATGAAAACCGAAATCAGTTTCAACCAATCCTACTTTTCCAACTCCGTTGTTAAAAACGAAATCATTAAATGGTTTTACCATTTGGTTTGGTCCAAAATAACCTAAATCACCACCTTGTTGTGCAGATGAATCATCAGAGTTTGTATAAGCCAACATCAAGAAACTTTCTGGATTAGCATTTACTTGCGCTAACAAGTTTTCAGCTTCAGCACGTGCTTGGTCTTTTGTTCTTTGTTGTTTTTTGTTTGGAACTTGTGTTCCTTCATAGCTAATCAAGATATGACTTGCTTTTGCGTTTACACCTACTTTTCTACCTAAAGATTTAGAAATACTGTAGTAGTCACCATTTACATAAGGTCCGTAGATTTCACCTGGAGCCATGTTGTATAATTTATCAGCATCAACTGCTGGTAAACGATTTTTAGCGATATAAGTAGAATCGTAAGGAACATCAGAATTTGAGTTAACGAATTCTGCTATATTTTTTGCAGCTCTAAAACCAGCTACTGTATCATTTTTACCAGTTGCTTGGTTGTAAACAACGCTTCCAGACAACAAAGCTGTAATTCTTGATTTTACTTCAGCAACATCTTCGTTCGAAGGTTTGTCTTCAATAAGAACGTATTCTATTTCACGACTTTCGTCAGATTTGAATCTTTTTTTATTTTTAGTCATGTAATCTGTGATATCAGCATCTGATATTTTTACATCACTATCTTTAATAGTCGAGAACAATCCAGCTACATAAGCAAAACTAACTTTGTCTGCTTCCATCTCATACTTCAACTTACCTTCAGTTTTAGTAGTATATGTACCCGCTTTGATCATTGTAGTGTAGATTTGAAATTTTGCATTCAAGTCAGCACTTTTTTCTCTTTCTTTTAAGCTAGCCGCCAAATCTGGATTTGATTTAAAGAACTCTTTAAACTTAGCCAAATCAAACATACCTGCAGCGTTTAAAAACTGAGGATTTTGTCCAATGTTTGGATCTGCTTTTAGTACTTCAAGTAAATGCTTTTCACCTACTCTTAATCCTAATTTTTCAAATTCAGAAGTCAACAAAGCAATAGATACTTCTTCATCCCAAACTCTACTTGCAGCAGCTGTAGAAGTTATTCCTTGACCACTTTTTTCAACATTACTTACTTTTACTCTAAAGTCTTCAAATGCAATATCTTTTCCGTTGATGCTTCCCACATCTTTAGAAGTACTACTGAAACTACCACTTTTGAATAAATCTCCAATGATAAATGCAAATAAAGCCAATGCAATAACTGCAATCATTAAAGCGGAACGTTGTCTAATTTTTGATAAAACTGCCATTTTTATTGTTGTTAATTTTATATTCAGTTTGCGAAAATACAATTATATGATTAATATTTACAATTGTACCCTTTTATTTTGCAAAAAAATTGCTAGAATAAAAAAATTTATTCTTTTAAGGTCATTTTAACCAATTCAATTTTTTTATTTGTGGCCTCTTCTACCACAAAATGATATTCTCCAATGTCAATTATTTCTCCTTTTTGCGGAATATCATTTGTGAAATCTACGATATAACCACCTAATGTTCCGTAAGAATCACTTTCTGGAATATTTAGCTTATACGTCTGGTTTAGATATTCTACATCAAATCGAGTTGAAAATAAAAAACCACCTTCTTCTAATTCTTGTTCAATCAATTCTTCATCAGAATCGTGTTCGTCTTCTATTTCTCCAAATAATTCTTCGACGATATCTTCAATTGTGATAATTCCAGATGTACCTCCATACTCATCGAGCACGACCGCAACACTTTTCCTTTTTTTGGTCAAGAGGTTCATCACATCCTTGATATAAATCGTTTCTGGAACAAATTCTACCGGAATTACTACTGACTTTATATTTTTAGGCTTTTTAAATAGGTCGAATGAGTGCACGTAACCCACAATATCATCCAAGGAATTTTGATAGACTAAGATCTTGGAATAACCAGTTTCAATAAACAATTCTTTCAACTGTTTGATTGTATCAAAAACTTCAACTGCCTCAATTTCGGTACGAGGACTCATAATATCTCTAGCTTTTACACTCGAAAAATCCAATGCATTTTGAAACATTAGAATCTCTGAATCTACTTCATCATTATCTTCTACCGTACTCATTTGCTCGGTAATATAATCTCCTAATTCGACTTTACTAAAGAACATTTGAATTTGATCGCCTTCGGTCCTAAAAAACTTCTTTAGAATAAAATCGGAAACCCAAATGAAAAAAGAAGAGACGAAATAAAATAATTGATAAAAGAAATAAGCCGGAATAGCAAAAAACTTAATCAATGAATTGGCATAGATTTGAAAGAATACCTTCGGGAAAAATTCTGCTGTAATCAAAACGATTAGGGTAGACAATACCGTTTGAAGGAATAAACTAGTCAAGCTTGATAGTTCAAAATGAAAAGTGGTTACCCACTCCATTAGCAAATCCCCCATAAAAAAACCATAAACTACCAAGGCTATATTGTTACCAATCAGCATTGCAGCAAGAAACTTGGATGGTTTCTCGGTTAATTTCGTTAAAATTCGAGACAAGAAATTATCCTGTTTTTTTTCTATTTCGAGATAAATTTTATTCGATGAAATAAATGCAATCTCCATCCCTGAAAAAAAAGCACTTAGTATTAAACACAGTATTATAATACTAATTTCCATGTTTTACGATTTAGGGTTTCGATCACTCATTTTCTTGGCAAATTTTCTTCGAAAGAAAAACATAAATATAGCCATACCTGCAATAAAAAATTGCATTAATGGATTTTCTTTTCCCTCCATGTACGTCGTTATTCCGTCATAAATAAAGTAAACGGCAAAAACTAGGTAGATATATTGTGTGTATTTTAAATAATTCATTTGTAGCGTTTTGTAAATAGAATTGAGCAATTTTATTCTTTCGATTGTACTTCTCCGGTAATTTTTTGAGAATGGATTACTTTAAAATCTTTACTAAAGTCGATTCCTTGCCCGTTTGAAGCTCCTTTTAGGTCGGTGAATTTAAACCTTTTTTCGGTATAAAACCATTCGTTTTTTTGATCATAAAACAACTGTTCTGTTTCAAGTTTTTGTCCGTCTTGAGAGAGGATTACAACTTTCCCTTGCAAGTCGATAATTCCTGTTCGACCGTAAGATACTGCATAATTGGAAGTTACGCGAGTAGTTTTTCCTTTATTATCATACAAAGTAACATCAATACCTTTTGGGAATTCAGTAAACGGAAATTCGATATTGGAATAATCCAACATCTTTGGACTGATTAACACCACCTTGATCAATCCTGAATCAGTGTACTTCAAATTTACATTATCAGCATCTCCTCCCGGAATAAATTCGGTGATATTACTTTTCTGAACCTCTTTAAATTTACTTTCGCACCCAAAAAAGAATGTCACAGCAACAGCCGTGACAATATAAACAAGTCTATTTTTCTTTTGAAAATTCATAGCGCAAAGATAGTGCTAAAATTCTATATTGATTTCTTAATTGAACTTACGTTTCTCAAACCATTTGTCGTTAAGTGACAAACCTATACTGATGTTCGCATAATTCTCTTGCACAAGACCAGATGACAAGGTTCCTTTTTTTCCAATTTCGAATCCAATGTTCATATTCGAAAAAGTTCCTGAAATAGGCAAACCAACACCCATAGTAAATCCTACGTTATCGATTGCTTCAGATCTTATAATTAATCCAGTACGTTCATATTTAAAACCTCCTCTATAAACGATACGTTTTAAATAATTTGAATACGACCCATAATCAGGTATGTAATATCCACCAATACTCGCGCTACCTGCTCTACCGTAGGTAACATTAGGTGATTCATTATAGTTATTTGACAAATCGGTTGCTTCTTGAAAAACAAGTTTACCACCTACAAGCCATTTTCGTGCTTGCCCAATACCAGCACTCAAACTAATTTTTGACCCAAACGAGATCGTTCTATCAGGTTGATCAATAGTTTCTGGAACAGTTGCCGTTTCAATTAAACGAGTGTTTTTTGACTTCAAATCATTTGACAACGAATAATTAACACTACTAAAAACGCTAAGTTTTTTACTGATTTTTGTCTGATACATTGACCCGATATTGAAATTTACTCCTGATAAATTTGACGTATTGGTCTCACGTGTACCGGATTGTATGTTGTTGTTTGTTTCCAAATTCACTATACTAATCACTCCAAAATTATAGTTCACATCTACACCGATATTGAACTTTGGTGTAATTTTATAACCCAGTCCTAAAAACACTTTGTTGACACCACCAGTACTTGTTAAAGTCGCTGTTTTCTCTAGATCATCGCCATAAATATTTCTTATTTTGTACCCTACAGAAGAATAAGGAATAATACCAAAACCAACACCAAACTTACCTAAAGGCAAACCTAAAGCCATATAATCTAAAGTAGTTCTTCTTGCTTTCTCAGATGCTGCGTCTGTTTTCATGGTGGTTGTATTATAAGTACCACCAACTGTAAAAGACGTTAATTTTAAATTTGCGAAACTCGCTGGGTTCTCCAAATTAATATGAATACTATCCTGCTCAACCGCAATACCACCCATTGAGCGTGCTTCTGTAGTCCCTTTGAAACGCACATCTCCAATTCCATAAAAAGAATAAGGAGAAGACGAACCTTCCTGAGCATAGGTCATGACACTTAAAAGCAAGCAAAAACTGGCTACAATTTTTTTAATCATTTTTGATTTTATATTGAAAAGTTTGGTTCAAACTCTCTAAAAGAAAATTTGAATTGGCAAATATGGTATTTTTTAATCGTTTAGCCAAAAAAACTGCGTCTCCGCCCGTTAAAATAATTATAAAGTTTGCGTCAATTTGACGATATTCGTCTATGAATCCCTTTATTTCATAGACCAAACCGTTAACTACACCCGAGTGAATTGACTCGCTTGTAGAGTCACCAATCATTGCTTTTGGACTATCCAATTCCAACAATGGCAGCTTTGATGTATAATTATTCAGTGCTTTGTATCGCAACAGCAAGCCCGGACTTATAGCACCTCCTAAGTACTCATCATCTGCGTTAATGTAATCATACGTGACACAAGTACCCGCATCAATCACCAAACGATTTGCTTTTGGGTATTGTAGCACGGCACCGGCAGCTAAAACCATTCGATCTATCCCCAATGTCTTTGGAGTGGCATACAAGTTGGAAAACGGAAAGGCGTCATCATGAGAAATAAAATGTACTTCTACCCTTTTTTCAAAGTCGAGAAAGAGTTTTTTGTCAAGTTTACCAACAGAAGCAATCACGATTGCGTAGCACTTTTCGTATTTTTCTAAAATAAGTTTAATTTTATCAGTCAGAACATTTGTATCAACTGCAAATTGCTCCACAATACTATCTACTTCAAAAACAGCTCCTTTAATTCGGGTATTACCAACATCAATCGTTAGAATCATATTTTATTTTTTGCTTTTGCA
The DNA here is from genome assembly GCF_003076455.1 of Flavobacterium faecale. Classification (NCBI taxonomy): domain Bacteria; kingdom Pseudomonadati; phylum Bacteroidota; class Flavobacteriia; order Flavobacteriales; family Flavobacteriaceae; genus Flavobacterium; species Flavobacterium faecale. The sequence goes on along the minus strand of NZ_CP020918.1, from coordinate 1,469,802 downwards.
AAGGTACGAATACATTTTTTTAAAAATTTGTATTGTAGAAACGAAAAAACACATTATATTTGCACTCGCATTACGCAAGGTACCTTAGCTCAGTTGGTAGAGCAATGGACTGAAAATCCATGTGTCCCTGGTTCGAACCCTGGAGGTACCACAAAACCCACTAAGCAATTAGTGGGTTTTTTGTTTAAAAAAATTAATATTCTAATGTTATTAAATAGTTTTCGCAAACATATTTGGTAAAACAAAAAAAGATACTATATTTGCACACGCAATATGCAAGGTACCTTAGCTCAGTTGGTAGAGCAATGGACTGAAAATCCATGTGTCCCTGGTTCGAACCCTGGAGGTACCACAAAACCCACTAAGCAATTAGTGGGTTTTTTGTTTAAAAAAACTTTCAGTGCATTATTTATACATACTACATAGCAAGATTACAAATAAATTTTACATCGGTGAAACGCATGATCTTTAGGAACGTTTAGATAAGCATAACAATCACAACTACGATAACTCATATACAAAAATAGCTTCTGACTGGACCATTGTTTTAAAGTTCAGTTGTCTAAACAGATCCGAAGCACTTTTCTTGGAGCGCTTTATTAAAAAAATGAAAAGTAAAATATTTATCCAAAAAATCATTTTAAATCCAGAAATACTAGCAGATATTTTATCTAAAAACAAACCATAAAATCCATAGTCACTGGTTCTCCACTCCCGAAGTCTCGGGATCGGGACTGGAGGTACCACAAAACCCACTAAGCAATTAGTGGGTTTTTTGTTTAAAAAAACTATTTATACACTATCTCTAATATATTATACAGCAAGAGCACAGATAAATTCTACATTGGCGAAACCCATGATATTGCCCAACGTGTAGAAAAACATAATCACCACAGCTATGATAACTCTTATACAAAAATAGCATCAGATTGGAATTTAGTTCTTGAATTTAATTGTATAAATAAATCAGAAGCGCTGTTCTTAGAGAAATTCATTAAAAAAATGAAAAGTAAAAAATTCATCGAAAAAATCATTCTTAATCCTGATCTATTAGCAGACATTTCTAGTAAAAACAACATATAAAAATCAATGTGTCCCGGTTCTCCACTCCCGAAGTCTCGGGATCGGGACTGGAGGTGCCACAAAACCCACTAAGCAATTAGTGGGTTTTGTGTTTAAAAAAACTCTTTAGCTTCTCTCATAAAAAAAATACCCTGATTGCTACTAAGCAAACAAGGTATTTACAATTTGATTGATCTTATTAATCAATACTATTTTATTTCTCAGCAATCCAGTCGTCAATTTTTTTCTCTAATAATGCAAGCGGCATAACTCCTGACTCCAAAACCTTTTCGTGAAATTTCTTTATATCGAACTTATTACCCATTTTAGCTTCTGCTCTTTTACGTAATTCAATAATCTTTAGCTGACCAATTTTATAAGACAAAGCTTGACCAGGAATAGCCATATAGCGTTCAATCTCGGTAGTGATACTGGCTTCGCTTTCTGCTTCATTTTCAAGTGAATATTTTATAGCCTGCTCTCTTGTCCACCCTTTGCTATGAATACCTGTATCTACCACTAGACGAACAGCTCTATGAATCTCATTACCCAGCATACCAAAATACGAATAGCCATCTTTATACAAGCCTAATTCTTTCCCTAAGCTCTCTGTATACAATGCCCAACCTTCGCCATAAGCTCCAAACCAATTGTATTTTCTGAAGTCTGGTAGGTTGCCATTCTCTTGTTGTAATGAAATCTGAAAATGATGCCCTGGAATTGCCTCGTGCAAAAACAAATCTTCATCTCCGTATCCATTGTATTCTTCAACATCCGGAATTGGCACATAAAACACTCCCGGACGAGATCCATCTGCCGCACCTTGACTGTATTCTGCACTTCCAGTTTTTTCTCTAAAAGCTTCTGTTCTTCTAATCTCGAATTTTGTTTTGGGTTGCAATGAGAATAATTTATCAACGTTTGGCTTGATAACGGTATAAATTCTCTCGAAATTCGCAATTACTTCCTCTGGTATTTTGAATGGTTTCAATTCCGGTTTGTTACGAACATACTCGAAAAATTCTAATAAAGTTCCTTTAAAACCTACTTCAGTCTTAACCTTCTCCATTTCAGATTTAATACGGGCCACTTCGCTCAAACCGAGTTTATGTATTTCATCTGGTGTCATTTCGGTAGTTGTCCACATCTTGACGTACACAGCATACAAATCTTTTCCCGCTGGCAAACTTCCTATACCGCTTGTTGCGCGTGACGCAGGTAAGTATTCATCCTTTAAAAAAGCAGCCATCTTACTGTACTGCGGCATCAATTTATCCTTTATCTCTGCCTTGTATCTTGCCGTTAAATCTCTTTTTGTATCTTCAGAAAAAATTTTTGGCATAATCTTGATGGCCGAATAAAAAAGATTATCTTCAATATTAGGTGTTGCCATCTCAGCAAATTGAGGAATTACTTTCTCAGTTAACGATTTTGGTAGCACTACACCTTTTTCCATTCCCTTTTTCATATATACCATAGCGGAGTCAATCCACACACTAAACAAATCCATTCTTTTTAAAAAATTATTATAATCTTTTTCCGTTTTGAAAGGCTGCGCACTCGTACCACCTGCGTATTGGCCCATAGTTAGGTGCGTTCCCCAAAACTGATGAATAGGCACCAAGTTAGTTGGTTGATCGAGCAGCTTTTTTCCAACTTCAACTTCCCATTTTATGATCGAAAAACTATTTTTTTCTTCTGCTGACAAATCTTTTTCGTCAATAGAATCTAATGTTGACTCATATTTATTAAAAAAAGCCAATTGCTTTTCCCTAAAACTATCAGTCATTTCAAACTGCAACTTATCATTGAATTGATTTTGTCCATTTTGAGTAGCACCCAGCGGATCTAATGCATTTTTATCGTTAAAGTAATTTGAGGTGACAGTCGAGAAATCAACTGTACTCTCTTGTGTTTTACATTGTGTCAAAAATGCAGCCGCAATAACTGCAATTAAAACTTTGGGAGTCTTCGTCATACGTATATTAATTTTATATCAAGTAAAACTACCGCAAAAAACTTAAATAAAATAATTTTTATGCAACAGCTCAACTACTTGCATATAGACCGTAACAAACCTGCTTGCGTAGGTCACAAAAAAAATCCTATTCAGAATATGAATAGGATTGTAATTATTTATTTTTTTAAAAAACTATACGTTTTTCAAATTAATAATTTCTTGATCTGTTAATAACCTCCAGTTTCCTCTTGGTAAATTTTTCTTAGTCAAACCTGCAAAAGAGACGCGGTCTACACGCAACACATCATACTTGAAGTTTTCGAAAATAGCACGAACCACTTTAATGTTTGAAGAACGTAGTTTTAATCCAATTTCGCTTTTCGCTTCACCTTCAATATAACTTACTTCTTCTACAAAAACTCTGTGACCGTCCAAAACCAATCCTTTGCTGATTTTTTCCAAATCCTCAAATTTCAAGTTTTTATCTAGCGATACTTGGTAGATTTTTGAAGATTTTTGACTCGGTAAACTAAATTTACGAATCATATCAGTATCATTGGTAAACAACAACAATCCTGTTGTATTCTTATCCATACGTCCTACTGATGCAATTTTTGCTGTAGTCGAACCTTTTACCAGCTCTAACACATTGCGAAATTCTTGCCCTTCATCAAATGCTGTTGTAAAGTTTTTAGGCTTATTCAACAAGATGTACACTTTTTTCTCTGGCGTCAAGGTCATTCCGTCAAAATTTACGGTATCTCCTGGTTTTACCATATAACCCATTTCGGTTACAGCTATTCCATTTACCTTAACATTTCCAGATTGGATATAAATATCGGCATCACGACGAGAACAAGCTCCAGAATTGGAGATATATTTATTCAAACGAATTTCGTCTTTAACTTTAGGTCTTTTTGGTGCTTGGTTTGGTTTTTTCTCCACTTTGTTAGGATCCACCACAGCTACCTTGGTATTTACTTTAGCTTTTTTAGGTCCTTGTGCCCTTTTTTGCATAGCGGGTTTTGGCTTATTCGAATTTGTTCTTGAGCCTCCTGGCTTTGAACCTCCTCGACTATTACTGCCTTGCTTGTCATTCATAATTCTTGATAATTTTTGCAAAGATAGTATTTATATCTTTGACTTTGGCGAATAGCTACTTTTAAAAGATCAACGAATTAAAAAAAACCAAAAACCTAATCCGTTCAACATTAAATTATTAGCACTTTATAATTTGAAAAAACAGATGAATTCCAATATTAAGAAGCTATTCCTGTTATTCGTTTCAAGCTTTTTGCCTTCAAACTCTTTTTCTAACTCCTGGCAGGAGCTTCTTTCAGTCGCTCTGCCAGCAGTAGAAAAAAGTAGTTTTCAGTCTGCAAAGGCTTTTCACTACTATCAGGGCTAGGGATTAGGTAGTAATTAGAACAAATCCAATTTTTCTACATTCCTACAATCCTTTTTATTTATAACTTTGCTTACACTAAAACCAATTAAAAAATGAAACAAAAATTATTCTTAGCACTAGTACTACTTTTCACTGTTAACACATTTTCGCAAGAATCAAAAATTAGTCTGGAAGCTAATTATCCAATTGCTATAGGTGGCAATTTCGTTAGCGAGTTTTATAAAGGAATTATTGATATTGGAGCAAAATACCGTATTGCAGAAACAACTAACTTTAGTTTTGGCGCTTCCATAAACGGAGGTGTTTTGACCAACAATACTAATAAAAACAAAGGAGAACGAGATTTTAAAGTAACTAATTACACGATTCAACCACGGTTGTTTACTGAGATTAAAATCAAATCCTTAACAAAACTTCATCCTGCGATTGGCCTTGGATACACCTTTATGATATTTAAGAGCACAGGAATTAACAACGGTTTTGATCTATCAAAAGAAGACAGCATTAAAAAAAATGGGATTAATGCTAACTTAGGCCTTTCATACGATATCACTAATAAACTATTTACGACTATCCAATACGATTATGTAAAGTTGAGTTCGAAAGAATCTGTTCCGAGCACTGCATTTAATACTAGCATCAGTTTTCTCAAAATCGGAATTGGAGTGCGATTATAATTCATAATCAATTATACCATTCTTAGGTTTTTACTCCCCGCCCCAGATTACTTCACTTTACTTTTATTTTAATAGGGGTTCAGTGAATTTCATTTGCAGCGGCAGCCCCGACTGAAAAACGCCTTTTTTACGGGAGCAGCAGAGCGACCATCCCGAAGTTTCGGGAGAAGCTCCTGCTGTGACCTAGTAAAAAAAGCGTTTTGAAAGAGGGCTAAAGCGGAAAGCTGGAATAGGCGTATAAAAATAAGGTTAATCCCTTTTATGAATCGTAATAATAACGGTTTTGGATGCCGGTTGATTACTTATTCGCGCTTTACTGTGCAGCGGCACCAAAACATTAGCTTCTGGAAAATAAGTCGCCGTACTATATCGCGGAATACTATATGGAATAACCATAAATTTTTCGGCTAGGCGTTCCTGCACTTCAAAATGACTGATCAAATCAACTAAATCACCTTTTTTTAATCCAGCTTCATTTACATCTTCTGGATTCATCAGGACCACTCTGCGCTCGTTCAGAATTCCTCTGTAGCGATCGTCTAACCCATAAATCGTAGTATTGTATTGATCGTGTGTACGTATGGTCATCATCATGTATTGTCCTTTTTCTAAAACAATATCTGAAGGTTGATTGATAGTAAAATTTGCTTTACCAGTATAGGTGCTACTAAAGTCGTTTGCACGTGCGTTATTCGGTAAGTAAAATCCACCTGGCACACGCACTTTTTTATTAAAATCTTCGAATCCAGGTATGGTCACCTCGATTGCATTTCGAATCAAATCGTAATTACCAGCTAGCGCGTTCCAATCTACATTGGAATTGGCCAACGTAGCCATTGCGATTCCGGCCACAATAGCTGTCTCGCTTTTCAAATTGTCTGACAATGGATCTAAGTGTCCAATCGATTTTGATACAACTCCCATTGAGTTTTCTACCGACACAAACTGATCACCGCTAGCTTGAGGATCACGTTCTGTACGCCCAAGGCAAGGTAAAATCAGAGCTTCTTTACCATGGATTAAATGACTACGGTTAATTTTGGTCGAAATATGTACCGTTAAATCACAATTACGCAATGCTTGAGCCGTGTATTCTGTATCTGGGGTAGCCGAATTAAAATTCCCGCCCATTCCTAAAAAGAAGCGCGCCTTTTTCTCATGCATGGCTTCGATTGATTTTACAACATCATAACCGTGTTTGCGCGGTGATTTGAAATCGAAATAAGCATCAATGTTTTCTAAAAATTGCTCTGGCATTTTCTCCCATATTCCCATGGTTCGATCCCCTTGCACATTTGAATGCCCACGCACAGGACAGGTTCCTGCGCCTTGTTTACCGATACTGCCTTTGAGCAATAATAAATTCACCACTTCACGAATGTTATCTACTCCGTTCTTGTGCTGTGTTAAACCCATAGCCCAACAAACAATTATTTTTTTATTGTCGGCAATCATTTCGGCAGCTTCAACTACTTCTTTATGTGTCAATCCTGTCTGTGCTACAAGATCTTCTATTTTATATTGCTCCAAATCAGCAATAAAAGCTTCATATCCTTGGGTTTGCTTAGCAATAAATTCTTGATCAAATACAGTCCCTGGACTAGTTTTTTCTTTTTCGAGTAACAACAACAAAATTGCTTTTAACAATGCAACGTCGCCATTAATTCTTACTTGCAAAAACAAATCAGACAAATCTGTTCCATTTCCTAACCATTTGATTGGATTTTGAGGGTCAATAAAATTTTTTAAACCAACCTCTGGCAATGGATTTACACTTATTATTTTTCCGCCATGGTGCTTGGTTTCACCCAAAGCCGTCAACATTCTAGGATGATTTGTCCCTGGATTTTGCCCCATCACAATTACCAAATCGGCATGTTTGAAATCATCCAAAGTTACCGAACCTTTTCCAATCCCTACTGTTTCACTCAGTGCAGAACCACTTGATTCATGACACATATTGGAACAATCAGGTAAATTATTGGTCCCGTAGTGACGGACAAACAACTGGTACAAATAAGCTGCCTCGTTACTGGTACGTCCTGAGGTGTAAAAAATCGCTTCATCTGGTGAAGCAAAGCTATTCAATGTTTTTGCTATGTGATCAAAAGCATCCTGCCAACTGATTTCTTCATAATGCGTAGCACCTGCAGGCAAATACATCGGGTGTGTAAGTCGTCCTTTTTTTCCCAATTCATAATCAGACAATTGTCCTAATTCTTCAACACTATTTAATGCAAAAAACATTGGAGTAACTCTATTCTTTGTCGCTTCTTCAGCTACTGCTTTTGCACCGTTCTCACAGTATTCAGCCAAAAAAGAACGTTTTTCGTCTGGATCAGGCCAAGCACAACCAGGACAGTCAAAACCATCTTTTTGATTAAGTTTTGCCAATAAACCAATTCCTTTTACGATTCCAACCTCATCTTTGATATGCGTCAAGGCAGATTTTATTGCTTTCAAACCCACTGCAGAATGCGGAATTTCAACTTGATGAATTCCGGTTAACTTTTCTGGTGGTTGTGCTATTGTTTTCTTCATGTGATGTTCAGTTTGTGTTCTACTAAGTATGCGAATTACTATGGATTAGAATATATGGTTGCTTTGTTTTCTCTCGAAAAACCAATTAAACAGATTCCGAATTCTTTGGCGTAATCAACTGCCAAAGAGGAACATGCCGAAACAGCAACGATAGTTCCTATTTTAGCAAAAAAAGCTTTTGTGATTATTTCATATGAAACGCGCCCACTAACAAGTAAGAATGATCCTTTTTTTAATTGATTAGAAAGTAGTAATGCTCCAACACATTTGTCGACCGCATTATGACGACCAATATCTTCTTTAATGATAAGCATTTGATACTCTTGGTCAAAAACCGTGGCAGCGTGGGAACCTCCTGTAAGACTAAAAGTTTCTTGATTCAGCCTCATTAACGCAAACATTTCGGGTAATTTGTTCAAATTAAGGGGTTGTTGTTTGCTTAATTTTACCTTTGGACGGTCAAAATCTTCTAATTGTTGCTTGCCGCAAATTCCACAAGAAGAGACAGACAATAACGATCTTTTGTTTAAGTAACCCACACCAAGTTGGTCCTCTGAAATAGTAACCTCAATTTTTGTAAATCCATTTGGAGCTTCAGAAACGATTTCCATCGAAAGAGAAGTTGTGGCTCTATAAATATCCTCCACATACAACAAACCTCGAATCAATTCAAAATCATCTCCGGGTGTACGCATGACCACCGTAAACGGACTTTGATTAATACTAATTTCTAAAGGTGCTTCAACAACCAGAAAATCGGTGATTAGCTCACTCGTTTCTGCATTTTTTTTGATTCCTTCATAAGAGACCGTTTGCATTTCATTCCTTACCATTATGTAAAAATAACGAAAAAGAAAATGAGTCTATTTACTTATATAGTTAAAACAATGACTAATTATGTTAAGATTTATACCCTAAACTCAAGGTGTTTTAGAAATAAATTAACTAGATAAGATCCATATTTTACCTTTGTACAAAACAGATGGATCGATGAGTACAATACAAAATACGCCAGAAACAATTAGTAATTTCAGGACATTATGAAGTGCTAAATAATGTTCCTTGCTGCTTGCCTTCCACAAAAAGACTAAGAAAAACAGCAATACTATTAGCGCCACATAAAAGTAAATATCCATATACCCAACTTCATAAACGGAAACTAAAAGGTAAACTGGAAAAATGGTAGAAAAAACTAAAAAAGTGATGATTTTTTTAGATACTTCTTCTCCAAAACGAATGGGAATGGTACGGTAATCATTTGCCAAATCACCTTTGATATTCTCAAGATCTTTAATCATTTCACGAATTAAAAGTAATAAAGACAAGAATGCAGCATGTGCAAATATCACCGCAAAATGTCCTTTGTGACTGATAATCTCCTCGAAACTAAGGTTGTAATAATAATGTAAAGTGAGTGCGAAAAACGGAATTACCGCCATAAAAGTAGCAGTAAGATTGCCCACTACAGCGTACTTTTTGATTTTGTGAGAATAAAACCAAATGAGAAAAATGTAGGTCGAAAAAAACAAAAAGGCTTTCCACGAGACAAACAAAGCCAATGATGCAGCGATAAAATTCAAAGTAAAATACACCTTCAATTTAGTCGCCTGACTAATTAACCGATCTAGCATTGATTTGTTGGGGCGATTAATCAAGTCTTTTTGACTATCATAAAAATTGTTGATGATGTAACCTGAAGCGATAGTAATGGCGGAAGCAAAAACCAAAAGAAACAAATCAACATCAAACAAGATATCTAATGCTCGTTTTTCTGGAGCTAAAATGAATATTGCCGATAAATACTGCGCCAAAATTATAATCGGAATATTGTACCCTCTTACTACAGAGAACAAACTCACAATCTTTTTCAGCAGCAGCCTTTGTTTTCTATTAAGCATTTTTAAATAGTCAAATTATTCGTATTCAATAAATACAAAACGGAATTACAACACAATTAGTAACATTATTAAAATTGGTATACAACCTCTAACTTATAATCTTTTAAGGAAGCCTTAGCGCGTTCTAAATCTTCGGTAAAGCCTAAAATATAGCCTCCACCACCAGAACCACACAGTTTTAAATAATAGTCATTACTATCAATTCCTTGTTGCCAAAGTGCATGAAATTGCTCTGGAATCATTGGTTTGAAGTGATTCAAAACTACTTTTGATAATTTTTTGGTATTTGCAAACAATGATTTCATATCTCCACCAAGAAAATTCTCCACACAGGCATCTGTATGTTTCACAAACTGATTTTTCAACATGGCACGAAATCCTTTGTCTTTTAGGTTTTCCATAAAGATATTGACCATAGGAGCTGTTTCACCAACTATTCCCGAATCAATCAAGAAAACAGCACCTTTCCCATCAAAAGATTGAGTAGGAATCCCTGTTGCTTCAATATTATCTTTAGAGTTAATCAAAATCGGAATACTTAAATAACTGTTCAAAGGATCCAATCCCGAACTCTTTCCATGGAAAAAACTTTCCATTTGAGAAAAAATATTCTTTAGTTGCAGTAATTTTTCACGAGTTAAGTTTTCTAAAACCGTAATTTTATCTTGTGCATATTTGTCATAAATAGCCGCTACTAGCGCACCGCTACTCCCTACTCCATATCCTTGCGGTATGCTAGAGTCAAAATACATTCCGGTTGCTACATCACTATTCAATGATGATAGGTCAAAAGTAACCAAGGTCGGTTGTTCAACTTGTAACTTTTCTAAGTAGGTGGCAAAACGTTGCAAACTTTGATTTGAAGCTATAGCCTCTGCAGAAGGATTCTCATCTCTCTTCAAAGCGCCATTGTAAAAATTATAAGGTATCGAAAGCCCTTTAGAGTCACGAATAATTCCGTACTCTCCAAAGAGTAAAATTTTTGAGTAAAATAAAGGTCCTTTCATATTTTGTGAATTATCAATTTGGGGTTGGTAATTATTTTATATTTTTAATTTTATTCGGGTCTTGTCTTGTATCGAAAAGGGCTAAAATGATTACTTTTTCATTTGAAAAAGTATAGAAAAAGCTACTTTGTTTTGATCTAACACATTTCCGAACTTTTTTATTATGAGACGAAATTGGAAACAAATCTGGATTTTTTGTAATCCTTTTTATATTTTCATACAATTTGGTTGCAAACTTGACTTGTACTTTTTTATTCCAATTTCCTTCTAAATAAGCCAAAGTCTCCGCAATGTTCCTTTTGGCTCTATCGGTTATTACAGCCTTTCTCATTTACCGAGATACGGCGTTATAAATTCATCAAAATCAGAATACTTCCCTTCTTCCGCTTCTTGCAATGATAACTGAATCTCTTCTTTCTGCGATTCATTCAAATCGTCCCACCAATCTTTAGGTTCTCGTGTGAAAACTTTTTTAATTGAGGCAATAATTGTTTCGTCATTGGTCTCCAACAACTGCCTGATTATCTCTAACTTTTCTAATTGAATATCCATAACTAAAAAATTAATCTGTAAAGACACGGAAAATTAGACTTGGAGCGCGCCATTTCCAATTTGATCACAAAGGTACTGACCATTTTGACAATAGCCAACTAATTCGTCTTTAATAAATTGCAATACTTTCTCTTTGACATTATCTGGATACAAAACATGTACATTTGCCCCTGCATCGAGTGTGAAACATACTGGTATTTTGGTCGTTTCTCTAAATTTCCAAATTGCATTAATGATTTCTAATGTATTTGGTTTCATTAAAATAAAGTACGGCATTGAGGTCATCATCATCGCATGTAGCGTCAAGGCTTCACTTTCGACAATTTTGATAAATTCGTCTAAATTTCCGTTTTCGAAAATAGGTATTAATTTATGTAAATTTTCATGTGCTTGTGCAAAACGACGCTCAGCATATGGGTGATCATGCATCAGGTCGTGACCTAAGGTGCTCGAGACTTGCTTTTCGCCTTTATCAACTAGTAAAATGGTATCTTGAAAATCATTAAAAATAGAATGAACCGCATACGGATATTCTACTCCATATAAATCTGTGGTCCCGTCTATATTGGCTTGTTTTCCCCAAGTTACAATTTGACCTTTCACACTTCTGCAGGCACTACCTGACCCTAATCGAGCCAAAAACGATGCTTTCTGATAAAAATAATCATTAGTCATCTCTGGAATAAGTGCTTTTTCTACACTCATTAAATTCATTGCCAAAGCCGCCATACCAGAGGCCGAAGAGGCTATACCTGAACTGTGCGGAAAAGTGTTCTCAGTATCAATGACAAAGTGATAGTCTTTTAAAAAGGGCAAATAAACTGCTACTCGCTCAAAAAACTTATTGATTTTTGGTTTAAAGTCTTCCTTAGGTTTTCCTTCGAAAAGTAAGTCAAAAGAAAAACTTCCGTCATTTTTTTTAGCCTCGAATGCCAGCTTCGTAATCGTTTTACAGTTGTTTAAAGTAAAACTAACCGAAGGATTGGCCGGAATTTGATTGGCTTTTTTACCCCAGTATTTTACCAAGGCAATATTACTCGGTGCAGTCCACTGGAAAGCTCCTTTTTCTATAATTTGAGTGTAATTGGACGGAATAAAATCAGTATCTAAAAACATGAAAGTCAATTTTTAGGCAAAGATACTTTTTTTGTGCTATCTCTATTATACCCAATTGATTTATTACTACCATAATTTTGAGTAAATTTGGCCTTTTATAATACTATCTCATGAACAAAATCACCAAAATACTTACTGTTGTAGTCACTTGTTTGGCTATTGGCTATTTCTCAGGCACGGTAACTCGCTCTGCTATTACGACTTGGTACCCTACTTTGATAAAACCAGTTTTCAATCCACCCAATTGGATTTTTGCACCGGTTTGGAGCATGCTTTACATCATGATGGGGGTTGCAGCGGGATTGGTATGGGACCGTATGGAATATGAACAAACAATAGTCAAGAAAGCACTGATATCCTTTGCGATACAACTAGGGCTAAATGCGCTTTGGTCGTATTTATTTTTCGGACTTCAAAATCCATTATTAGCAGCACTCGAAATCATCATATTGTGGTTGTTTATCTATGAGACCTACATCCAATTTATAAAAATTAATAAAATTGCAGGTTATTTATTCCTTCCGTATTTGGCTTGGGTAAGTTTTGCCATGGTTTTAAATGGTAGTATTTGGTGGTTGAACAGGTAGACAGTATCGGTTGACAACCTTCAAAATAACAACTCCTATCTAGCAGGGCAACATTGCTAATTTGGTGCGTGTAATTTTTTGAACTCCGCGTTTTTCTTAAACAAATATTCCATAAAAAGAAGTGAGTTTGATTTTTCAGACATAACCGCTTTGGATTCGGGGTCAAAATCGCAAAAATCAAGAAACGAACCAACTTCTTCTTTCTTTAATTTTAATTTTTCAGTGAAAAATTTTTGATCAAATTGACAAACCGCTGCTTTTTTAAAGTCAATCGTGCTGTCATCACCTTTCTTTTTTGCCTTAAACAAATCTCCAAATAGCAGTTTCCCTACCTTGACCAAATCAAGTGGTTTATCAATACTACCATCGTTCACTCCAGGATTTTTAATTTTATTCTCATTGCGATACAAGGTCACTTCATCTCTTTTATTTTCTTCCCATATCTTGTCAAATTTCCAATCCACATTAATTTGATGAATAACTACTTCCTTCAATTCTTCTGCTTTTTTGTCAATCAGGATAACCATATTATTTTGCTCTATATCCTCAGAACTTAGCTTGATACCCTTTAAATTAAAATCTTTACTATAAAAAAGAATACTGTCATTTACGCTAGCAGCCAAAGTAAACTCTCCTTTAAAATTTGTTCTAGCACTTGCGTATGATGTTGCATTGATCACATCTACATTTTCTAAAACGAAATTCTGAAAAAACACTTTCCCGCGTAGCATTTTATTCGTTTGGGCATAGCCAACTGTGTTTAGCGCTACAACAAGAATAAGCAGTAATTTTATTTTCATGATTTTAAATCTATTAAATTGTAAGTAAAAATACATAATCCCCTTATTCAATAATGCATTCTAAGAATGATTATTTGTTAAATAAATACATTGGAAATTTATTAAATGGTAGCATTATAATTTTTTAAAACTAATACTCTTTTCGAATAAAAAATCCATTAAGCGCAACTTATTATTTTCGCTCACAATTTGTGAAGCAAGAGGATCAGCTGTGCAGTATTCTTTAAAAAGTTCAACTTCTTCGACTTTTAGACCTAAGGTTTGGGTAAAATAGTTGCTCTTGCAATTTTGATCTGTAAACGTTTTAAAGTCTAGGAGTTCTTTTTCCTTTTTCTGAGGATCTTTGTCTTTCTTAAAGAGATTAGCAACCATTCCGGCAATACGTACGAAGTTCATTCCGTTTGGAATCCCACCCATATAAACACCCTGAACATTAGGCTTTACTGCATTTTTTTGTACATCATAATCATCAAGCTTTTGCTGCTCCCAATCAGCTTGACCTAATTTTATAGATGCCATATTGGTTATCTTTACTTCCTTTAACTGCTCGGCTTTTAAAACTAAATCGACTACTAACTCGTTATTTGTAAAAAGTAAGGGATTCATAACCAACTTTTTTGACTCATGATTTTTAGAAATAAATAAAATCTCATCATTGTTTTTTGCAGTAATCGTAAACTCGCCTTGACTATCAGATACCGCTATCGTTTTTGTGGTTGCATTGATAATCTCTACATCGATTGCTGGATAATTATTTGAGGTTACCTTACCCTTAATAATTTGCGAATAGCCTAATTGAGCTATAAATAACAACAGTATGCAAAGTAATTTTATTTTCATAAGAATCATGGATATACTAACGGAGTAAAAATATAAGATTCTTCTCTATCAAATACCGACTAACCTATAAATTATTGTTAATTAAGCACTAACCTCAGCGTGTTACACCAAATTATCTGCCAAAATAAAACCACTGGTCCATGCATTTTGGAAATTAAAACCACCTGTGATGGCGTCAATATTTACAATTTCGCCCGCAAAGTACAGGTTAGCATGTAATTTACTTTCCATAGTTTTGAAGTTGATTTCTTTAAGGTTTATTCCGCCCGCAGTTACAAATTCTTCTTTAAACGTACTTTTTCCATTGACTTGAAATGTTCCTTTGATGAGTTGTTGTCCCAATTCTTGCATTTGTAGTTTAGACAAATCAGCCCATTTAGTTTCAGACTGTATTCCCGAAGCAAGTACTAAGCTTTCCCACAATCGATTAGTGATTTCAAAAGGTGATTTTTTGGACACCATTTTTTTAGCGTGTTCTTGTTTAAGCGTTTTTAATACTTTTTCGACATCTTCAGTATCCAAGTCGTTGAGCCAATTGACATAAACCGTAAACTGATAATTCTTATCATGTAATATGCGCGCACCCCAAGCCGAAAGTTTCAAAATCGCAGGTCCGCTCATACCCCAATGTGTGATTAACAGCGGCCCTGTAGAAACCAATTTAGTATCTTTTACTGTCACCGTGGCAAGCGCCGAAACGCCCGGCAACTCTTTAATCCGAGAGTCTTTGATATTAAATGTAAATAATGAAGGTACGGGCTCTACAATGGCATGACCAAAATTTTGCAGCATTTCCCAAACTTTAGGATTGCTACCGGTAGCCAAAATGAGTTTTTCGGTCAAGTATTTTTCGTTTTGGCTTTCGATCTGCCACAATCCTTCTTTATTATAAATTGATTGTACGCTTTGCCCTGTGAGTACCGAAATACCTAATTTTTGAGTTGCTTGTAAGAAGCAATCAATAATTGTTTGAGACGAATTGGATACTGGAAACATACGCCCATCTTCTTCAATTTTGAGTGCTACACCATGTTTTTCAAACCATTCGATAGTATCTCCTGAACAAAATTGATGAAAAGGACCTCGTAATTCTTTTTCGCCACGAGGATAAAACTTCACCAATTCATTGGGTTCAAAGCAAGCATGCGTCACGTTGCAACGTCCACCACCGGATATACGAACCTTGGACAAGACTTCTTTTCCGCGTTCTAAAATGGCAATTTTCAGCTTTTTGTTTTTCTCGGCTATATTAATTGCTGTAAAAAAACCGGCCGCTCCACCACCTACTATTATGATATCAAAATTTTGGTTCATATGTTATTGTATTCGATCTGGAAAATCAGAAATAATTCCGTCCACACCGTAATTTTGTATTGTTTTTATGTCTTCAATCTCATTCACTGTCCAAGGATATACCTTAAAACCTTCTCGTTGCAGTTGTTCTGTAGTCCCTATCTCCAGCAATATAAAATCAGGATTAATCGCTCTTGCTTTTATTTTTTTAGCAAAATCCAAGGCAGCTGCTATAGTAGTTTCTGTCAAAACGGCAATAGGAATATTCGAATCTAAAGCAACTGTTTCCGATAGCATTTTCCACTCAAAACTTGACACAATAAAGTCATCATAGCTCCATTTCTGAACTTGTACATACTCCTGAATCATTGCTACAACGGGTGCTGCGGTACCATTTCCTTTCAATTCGATATTAACAAAACACTTTCGATCCACCAAATCCAAAACTTCTTTTAGTGTTGGAATATTTTGATTTTTTTCTATTCGAAAGTGACTCAATTGTTCATAGGTCTTTTCGTTTACCAAACCCGATCCATCTGTCGTGCGATCTACCGTCTCATCATGAATTACAACAACCAATCCGTCAGCAGACAAATGCACATCAAGCTCTATCCCGTCCACACCCATATCGAGTGCTTTTTGAAAACTGATTAGTGTGTTTTCGGGTTCGTATCCACGTGCGCCGCGATGACCAATTTTTAACATGAAGTTGAATTTGGCACAAAGGTAAGCAAAGTATAGAAGTGAATCAGTACTGGTTTTGTATTGTTTTATTGCGCTTGATGCAATTCTAAAATCAAAAATGATTTGCCTTTTATCGTTAAATCATTTTTTAGGTCAGTCGATCGGTTGGTAAATACAGAAGTACCTGTGGTGTATTTTTCTAGATTTTCATTAAATCGCTTTGTAGCAATCGTTCGTTCTTCACGATTATTATTGATGATCACCATTACAGAATCATCTTCATTGTATCGAAAATAAACGTAGATATTATCCTCTGGAATATAATGTGTTGTTTTACCAAAATGGATTTCAGGTCGGGTCTTGCGCCATTGAAAAAGTTTTCGAGTAAATTCAAAATACGACTTTTGCTCTTCTGTTCTTAGATTCGGATCAAAAGCATTTATTTCGTCGCCATCCCATCCCCCAGGAAAATCCTGTCGAATATCTGCATCACCAATATATTGGTCACCCGCCATTCCAATTTCTGAGCCGTAATACAATTGCGGAATTCCGCGCACAGTTGCAAGTACAACCATTGCAAGTTTGTATTTTTTTAAGTCATTGTTGTAGCAATAATTCAGTCGTTTTGAATCATGATTTTCAGCAAAAATCATCAAATTATGTGGGTTTGGATATAAAAAGTCAAATGTTAGCGAATCATATATTCGTGTCATTCCTCTATCCCAACTTCCGTCATCTTCATTAAAAACCATTTGCAAGGCATCACAAAGTGAAAAATCCATTAATGAAGGCAAATTGGAATTAAAGTTATGGATTTCGCCTGTTTTACTATCCTTCTGCCAATACGCCAAAATACCATGATTGCGCTGTGTAATTTCGCCCACCATATTAAAATTCGGATACTCTTTCATGATCGCATTGGTCCATTTGACCATCTGCAAAGGTTCGGCATAATTAAAGGTATCAATTCGAAGTCCATCCAAATCAGCATACTCAATCCACCAAATTGCATTTTGAGTCAGATACTTCAGCACCAAAGGATTGGCAATATTCAGGTCGGGCATAGTAGGTACAAACCAACCTTCAAGACACTGCTGACGATCAATTTTTGAGGCATTAACGTCAATAACTGTGGTGCGTTTGTGATTGGTTTCAGTATAGGTTTCAAAAACATTAATCCAATCTCTAGTGGGCAGATCTTTTACCAACCAATGCTCCAAACCCCAATGATTGGTCACATAATCGTGTATTAACTTCATGCCTCGCTTGTGCAATTCTGCAGACAAACGCACATAATCATCATTGGTTCCATAACGGGGATCAACCCTATACACATCTGACTGTGCGTAGGTATGATACGAAAATTCATGTTCATCATCCAAGCATACAGGAGTATTCCAAATCGCAGTAGCACCAATGGCTTTTATATAATCAAGCTCTTTAATTATACCATTTAAATCACCGCCATGCCTACCGCCAGGCAAATCTCTATTGTACTTTTCATTAGTAGTTTTGTCATTATCATTTGGCCCATTGCCGTTACAAAAACGATCGGGCATAATGAGATAAACAACATCTGAGGAATCAAAACCTTTGCGGTCTGCTGCGTTTTCTCTTCGTTGTTTGATACAGTATTTTTGAGTAAATACAGTTTTGGTATTGCGTTTAAAAATAAAGATAATCTCCTTGGCATAATCCCATTTTACATTTATAGTTACAAACAAAAATCTAGGATTGTCTGTTTTAGTAACTTTAGTAATAATTCCTTTTTCAGATGTTTCTATAAAATACTGACCAATGGCATCCCCATAGAACAAAATCTGCAATTCTTTTTCCTGCATTCCTGCATACCAAAAAGGAGGTTCAATTCGAATTAAGGGAGCTTGTATCTTTGGATTCATCATTTGGTTAGCCCTTAGGATGGACTTAAAATCAAAAATACGACTTTATAAAAGATAAACTACATATAGCATCTTTTTTCTTAAATCACCTATTCAGAACACAACACAAATTTAACTAGCAATAGATTTTTTGAAATCTGAAGGCGAAACGCCCTCGTTCTTTTTGAAAAACTTACTAAAGGCTTGAATATCTTCATAACCCACTTCATAAGCAATTTCTTTGATGCTCAAGTCCGAATAATGCAACAACCTACGTGCTTCAAGAACTAATCGAGCTTGAATAATTTGTAAAGGTGATTTTTCATTGTACTTTTTGAAGAGGTTCGAAAGTGTCTTGGGACTTTTATTCAACATCTCTGCATAATCGGCAACTTGGTGTTTGGTTTTAAAATGGCTTTCGACCAAATAATTGTATTCTCGCACAATATCCAATTGATTTTTATCGAAAGAAGTAAGTTCTGTTTGCTCTTTATAGATTCGGGTACTGAGAATTAGTAAACGTTTGAGCATCATTTGAAGCATATCGTTTTGGAGATTATCTTTGGATTCCATTTCGATAGAAAACATTCTCCACAGCACTTCAAATTTTTCAACTTCGTTATCTGGAATCGTAATTTTTGGAAATTGTGAAGCTCCAAAAAACAGAATCCCTTTGCAACCCACCTCGTTATCATGATCAGAAATGCAATAAAAAGCCCGATTAAATCGAACCAAACGAGCTTTAGTAACCGATACAATTGTGACTTTGTGGTACTCGGTTAGAAATAAAACCGTGTTTTCGGGAAAAATATAATCGCTACCATCAACATTGACTTTCATATCCTCTTGGCACCAAATAACGCTCAAACTTTCGCTCACTTTTTCTTTGAGCAAATCGCAATTAGAGGCGTCAATTTCGGCTAATCGTACAAATTCATTAAGCTGGCCGGTGTATAGCATTTTATTTTGGATATAAATTAAGTGATACAATGTAGTTCAAATCTACCATATAGTCGTAGACTTTTAGAATTCCTTACAAAATTATTGGGATTACGGGCTTTTAAGTATCTTTGAAACCAATCCAAATTTATTTCGACAACAGCATGAACTGGGAACAATTACTATCATTAAAACGTCAAGGCGACAAAGGGAAACGATTACGAATTGAACAAGACGACACCCGATTGGGCTTTGAGGTTGATTATGACCGTATTATCTTTTCGGCCGCCTTTAGAAGTTTACAAGATAAAACACAAGTTATTCCGCTCTCAAAAACCGATTTTGTGCACACGCGCTTAACGCATAGTTTGGAAGTATCTGTAGTTGGTCGCTCTTTGGGACGATTGGTTGGAAAAAAAGTAATTGAAAAACACCCACACCTCAAAGAAGTTCACGGTTTTCACATGAACGATTTTGGTGCAATTGTAGCCGCTGCATCCTTGGCACATGATATAGGAAACCCACCCTTTGGACACTCAGGAGAAAAAGCAATTGGAGAATATTTCTCTATAGGAAACGGGCAGAAATACAAAGAAAACCTAACGGCCAAACAATGGCAAGATTTAGTTGACTTTGAAGGAAATGCAAACGGTTTCACAGTCCTCACGGGTAGCCGTCCAGGTATCGAAGGCGGTCTACGCATCTCGTTTGCGACCCTTGGAGCGTTTACCAAATACCCAAAAGAAAGCTTACCTAAAAAGCCAACAAAAAATATAGCCGACAAAAAATATGGCTTTTTTCAAACCGACAAAGATTTTTTTCAAGAAGTAGCATCCGATCTTGGTATGATTCCCAACAAATCGGGTGATGACATTGGTTTTGAGAGGCATCCTCTAGCTTATTTGGTTGAGGCCGCCGATGATATTTGTTATACGATTATCGACTTTGAAGACGGAATCAATCTCGGACTAGTATCTGAAGATTTTGCGCTAGAATACCTTATCAAATTGGTAAAAGACAGCATCGACAGTTCAAAATATAAAACGCTAGAGACCAAAGAAGATCGCATAAGTTATTTACGTGCATTAGCCATTGGTAGCTTGATTAACGATGCGGTCAATGTATTTATTGCCAATGAAGACGCTATCCTGGCAGGTGAATTCCCCTATTCGATTATGGAAAAAAGCAAGTACAAAGCGCAAATGCAAGATATTATCAATTTGAGTGTTGATAAAATTTATCAAAGTAGAGAAGTAATCGAAAAAGAAATTGTTGGCTACCAAATCATCCAAACGCTTTTGGACAAATTCATAACCGCTTTTGACAATAACCACAACGGTACCGCCTCCAATTATGATGCGCTGATCATGAAATTATTACCTGAAAAACACCATTTGAATAAGGAAAACTTATATGAGCGATTGCTACACATTTGCCACTACATTTCGTTACTAACAGATGGAAACGCACTTGAATTGTTCAACACAATCAACGGTAAAAAAGGAATTTAGATTTTAAGGAGCATGACGATTTCGGTTCAAATGACGAGTTATCCCGCTCCCGACACTTCGGGATGCAGTATCTTTTATCTTGTGGTTCACCCCGTCACCACAAGATAAAAGAATACTTTGCTACCATTGGGGCTAGACCAGAATATTTTGTACCCCTAATTAATTTCTAAAAAGTATAGGTCATACCCACACCCAAAACTTGTTTCAATTGCGTTTTTGGCCCAACAGTGACTTGTTCACCATTAATTTCGTCCTTAGATTTTATATCATCATCATACACCACATGGATACCTATATTGGTTCGTACATATTGATTGACTACTAAATCTAATACCAAATCATAATCGATATCTACATTTCCGTATTTATTGATGTAGTCAGAATATAAACTCAAGCGATTTTCTAGATTGATATTTTTGGCAATTTGCTTTTTGTAGTAAGCTGTAATTAAGGTACCTAACTCTGACTTAAATTTCTTTCCGTGCTGTACCAAAACACCTTCATCATCATAAATTGCTTTTGGCACACCAAAGGATCCGCCATCTGCCAAACGTTGATTTCCAACAAATGTTACTTTTGAGGTAAATGGAGAGAAATAAAACAAACGGTCTTTTTTATCTGATGCATATTCTGCACCTACCCCCAAAAAGGAATAAGCAGGAGCAAAAGGTCCAGAAACAGATATATCAGTATTTGGATATTTAAATCCGTCAGTAAACTGTGTGTTAAAATTAAACTTGGCACTGTGATACCAATGTGATTTTTCGTTTTCGCGATATCCAAAGGTCGAGCTAAATTGAAAAGCGTCTTCTGTTTTTCGAAGCTCAATTCCGTCTTGTTTGTTCAAACCATATCGCATAATCAACTCGTTTGCCCAACGCGTATTTTCGTTACTATAATTTCGATTAAACTGTGTACGCATTAATCCAGAAATGGAGCTTACCCCACCTGCATTCCAATTCACAAATAAAATCTCAGAAATCGAAAATGTAATTTTATTTTTCTTTTCCCAATGTGAAATACTGTCATTGAGTCCTGCAGGAGGTACCAAAGTGGTGATTATTTTTTGAGAAAATATGCTTGTACTTATAACTAAACACAATAAAAGGATTGAAAACTGTTTCATTATGAGCTTTTTATTTTTTTTATTCTTTATTATTTTATTAAACCTAAAAAAAGGGATTTCAAACTACTAACGTCTATTTTACATATTTGTTGCAATTCATCTACAGTACCTTGTTCAATAAATTGATCTGGAACTCCCAATTTTTCAATTGCAACATTGTATTGATGTTTTGATCCAAAGTCCAAAACTGCTGCGCCAAAGCCACCAATTACTGTGCCATCCTCAATTGTTATAATTTTTTCGAAAGTTACAAAAATCTCATGTAATGCTTTTTCGTCTAAAGGTTTAACGAATGAAAAATCATAATGCGCCAATGCATCCGGCTGTTCTAGCGCCTGCAAAGCAGCTATAACATTCTTCCCGATTGTTCCATTAGACAATACTGCAATCTTATTTCCTTTTTTCAAGCATTTCGACTGACCTATTTCAATTTTGGAATAGTTACCAAAAAATTCTTTCTGCCATGTAGGTGTCACGCCGCGTCCACGTGGGTAACGTATAGCAATAGGAAAATCAATTCCCAATTGTACCGTGTACAATATATTCTGTAAATCAATTTCGTTCAAAGGTGCATAAATCACCATATTCGGAATGCAGCGTAAGTACGCAACGTCAAACAGACCGTGATGTGTAGCGCCATCCTCGCCTACCAACCCTGCCCTATCCAAACAAAAGATGACAGGTAAATTTTGAATGGCTACATCGTGTATCACCTGATCATAAGCTCGTTGTAAAAAAGTCGAGTAGATATTACAATATACGATCATGCCTTGGGTCGCCATACCTGCAGCCAATGTAACCGCATGTTGCTCGGCAATACCAACATCAAAGGCACGCTCTGGCAAAGCCTCCATCATAAATTTCAAGGAACTTCCTGAGGGCATTGCGGGAGTAATACCGATAATTTTTTTATTTATCCTGGCTAAATCCAAAATTGTGAGCCCAAATACATCTTGGTATTTTGGTGGTAAATTTGCCTCAGATTTTAGTAGAATTTCACCTGACAAAGCATCAAACTTTCCTGGAGCATGATATTTCACTTGGTCCTCTTCAGCTTGTTTAAGCCCTTTGCCTTTGGTTGTAATTATATGTAGAAATTTTGGTCCTTTAATTTTTTGCAAACGCTTAAGTTCGTTTACCACAGCAAAAATATCATTCCCATCAATGGGGCCCGAATAATCAAAATTCAACGATTTGATCATGTTATTCTGACGGTGATTTTTTCCGGTTTTTACGGCAGTCAAATAATTTTTTAACGCTCCTACGCTAGGGTCAATTCCGATGGCGTTGTCGTTTAGAATTACTAATAAATTGGCATCGGTAACTCCTGCATGATTCAGACCTTCAAACGCCATTCCGGATGCGATAGACGCATCTCCGATTACTGCAATGTGTTGTTTGTCGAATTCGCCTTTGAGGTTGGAGGCAATTGCCATTCCCAAAGCTGCCGAAATAGATGTAGAAGAATGTCCCACACCAAAGGCATCATAAATACTTTCGCTTCTTTTTGGAAAACCCGATATACCTCCTAATTGTCTATTAGTATCGAATAATTCTCTTCTTTCGGTCAAGATTTTGTGGCCGTAGGCTTGGTGCCCTACATCCCAAATCAATAAATCTTCGGGGGTATTAAAAACGTAGTGCAAAGCAACAGTCAACTCCACCACGCCCAAACTGGCTCCCAAATGTCCCTCTTTTACAGCAACGACACCAATAATAAAATCACGGAGTTCTTGCGCCAATTGTGGCAATTGTGATTCGGTCAAAAGACGCAAATCGGTTGGGTTGTGGATATGTTCTAGTAAATTGCTTTTCATTATGGAGATCAAAAAAGCAAATTTACGGTTTTAAATCTAATTTTGTTTTTGAAAGTAGAATTGAATTCCAACCCTAAATAATTACCTAAAACAATTGAAATGTACAAATTGAGGCGAATAAAATCATTAATTGCCTCAAAAAATAACTATATTTGAGGCGAATAATTCGATTTAACACCTCATGCACTACAATTGGCAACTACCAAACTGGCCTAATTTTACATTTGACGATTCGGTTTTAGATTCGTTATGCATTGCTTTTGCTTTAGAAACAGGAGAACTAAAAGGACTTGTTGATTCATTATCTACTGATATTCAACAAGAAACCATTTTACAATTTATGATTTCAGAAGCTATTAAAACATCTGAAATCGAAGGAGAGTTTTTCAGCCGCCAAGATGTAATGTCTTCTATAAAGAAAAATCTAGGTCATAGAGATGTTTTTGAGAACATTCGAGACAAAAATGCTCAAGGAGTTGGAAAATTAATGGTAACCGTTCGTCAATCGTATTCTGAAAAGTTGACTGAATCTACCATAAAGCAATGGCATGCTATTCTGATGGAATATTCCAAACATGTTAATCCAGGTGATTATCGAAAAGGAGAAGCCCCAATGCAAATCGTTTCAGGTCGTTTTGGAAAAGAAATTATTCATTATGAAGCACCTCCATCCTACCGAATTCCTGAAGAGATGAGCGTTTTTATCGAATGGTACAATGAGTTTAAATTAACAGCGACGGATATTAAAAAAGCATTAATCAAAACTGCTATTTCACATTTGTATTTTGAAAGCATTCATCCGTTTGAAGATGGAAATGGTAGAATAGGAAGAGCGATTGCCGATAAATGTCTTTCGGAATCACTCAATAGGCCTGTTTTAATGAGTCTTTCGAGTACTATTGAGCAAAATAAAAAGCAATATTATCAGTCTCTAAAAGAAGCACAACAAACTCTTATCATTACAGATTGGATTTTATATTTTTCAAATTTAATTTTGGAATCACAACAAAATGCCAAACAGACGGTTTTATTCACTCTAAGTAAAACCAAGTTTATGGATACTTTTAAAAACCAAATGAACGAAAGACAAACGAAAGCAATATTAAAAATGTTCGAAAATGGAATTTCTGGTTTTAAAGGTGGCATGACGGCTTTAAAATACATTTCGATCACCAAAACCTCCAGAGCTACTGCAACCAGAGATTTACAAGATTTAACCGAAAACGGAATTTTGATTCCAAAAGGAGAAGGTCGAAACAGGAGTTATGATTTAATTTTGTAATAAAAACAACTTCAAAACCCTACTTTTGCAAGATGATAAACCCTTTCACTGACGAATACTTTATGAAACGTGCTTTGCAAGAAGCCGAAGCCGCTTTTGAAAAAGGTGAAATTCCCGTGGGTGCTATTGTGGTTGTAGACGATCGCATTATTGCCCGTTCGCACAACCTTACCGAATTACTGCATGACGTTACAGCTCATGCCGAAATGCAAGCCATTACTGCTGCTGCCAATTTTTTGGGTGGCAAATATCTAAAAGATTGTACCTTATATGTAACACTCGAGCCTTGCCAAATGTGCGCAGGAGCTTTGTATTGGAGTCAGATTTCGAAAATTGTCTTTGGGGCAAGTGATGCGCATCGTGGTTTTGAGAAAATGGGCGGACAGTTGCATCCTAAAACTACTGTTGTTCGAGGCATTCTTGCCGACGAAGCTGCCGACTTAATGAAAAGGTTCTTCGCCGAGAGAAGAAAATAATAAGACTCAGATAATAAAATATTTCCTCAAATTCCCTTCAATATATAATGTGTCTCGCTGAATGCGCCTCAGCAAAGTTATTCACACGTGTAAGGCGTAAAGCAGATTTTAGGACGCGGATTAAACAGATTCGCTATCGCAAAACGCGGATAAAAATAGATTTTTTATATAGTACAGACATAAAACGGATTCGCTATCGCGAATGAGTGGATGAAAACAGATTTCATCAACTTTCTCAACACAAAGTTTGTCTCGCTGAAAGTGTCTCAGCAAAGTTGCTCACGTAAACTACTGCAAATATAGCACGCAAAACTAGCCATCTATTGGCACGCAGATTTCAAAAGATTTACGCAGATGCTCTTTTATTTCTTTTCTACTTTCTCTCTTACTACACATATTTATCCTTAACGGGTTTTGCGTGAAGGATAGCCCCGAAGCTTCGGGAGGAAATCCTTTTTTGGGGCTTTTTCCGCCCCAAAAAAGATTGGAGTGATAGCCTGACCCGTCCCGAAGCGTCGGGATTACGAAGTCCCGATAGCTATCGGGAGCCCAAATAATGGCAAAAACTTCACAAAAACACCTCAAAAGGAAGAATGGGCAACTCGTCGGGAAATGTGACCTAACTTCTAGGTCTACTTTCGTCGCACCTTTGTACCAACAATTAGAAACAACAAATAATATGAAAACAATCCATCACATTATAGCAAGTATCAAAACATTTTTTACGGCTAATCCAACTGAAGTACAACCGCAATTAATTGCTGTAGATCAAGCTCATTTTTGTGACACAGTGGGACTGTCTGATTATTACTGCGACGAAAACAATCTATTTATATAATTATTAATTCAATAAAAAATAAAACATTATGTCAACATTTAACGTACCAACAAGAGAAGAAGTATCTGCAAACAATCAAGCAATTTTTGACAACCTACAAAAAGGATTAGGGTTTGTTCCTAATTTATACGCTTACTACGCCAAAAGCGAAACGGCACTGGGAGATTACCTGACTTTGCAAAACAGAAAAAGTAGCTTGAAAGCTAAAGAGAGAGAAGTAGTCAACTTGATCACGAGCCAAATTAATGGTTGTGAATATTGCCAATCGGCACACACAGTGCTAGGTAAAATGAATGGTTTTACAGATGAGCAAGTGCTTGAACTACGTAAAGGATCGGCAACCTTTGATACAAAATTAGATGCCTTGGTGAAATTTACAGCGTCAGTGGTTGAAAACAGAGGGAAAGCAACTGCAGAAGTAAAAACAGCGTTTTTTGACGCAGGTTACACAGAAGAAAACATGATCGATGTAGTAATCGTAGTGGGTGACAAAGTAATTAGCAACTACATTCATAACCTTGCTGGCTTTGCAATTGATTTTCCAATAGCACCAAAACTGTAATTAATACTTCAATTTTAAAATTAAGAAAAGATGATACAACATTTAGATAAAACCAATTTCGAAAAAACTATTACTGAAAATCAAGTCGTACTCGTTGACTTTTTTGCAGACTGGTGTGGGCCTTGTAAGGCTTTGCACCCAGCCCTAGAGGAATTGTCAAATGATTTTGAAGGCAAAGCAGTGATTTCAAAAATCAATGTAGACACCAATCCTGAGTTGGCAGCGCAATTTAAAGTACGCAGTATTCCAGCCTTATTTTACTTTAAAAATGGAGAAATTGTAGGGACACAAAACGGATTGCACAGCAAATCGGTTCTAGCAAGTCATTTAAACAACATTATTAAAAACTAAGAAAATGGGCAAGAAAATAAACATCAAGAATTTACCAACAGGCTACCAATCTTTTATCACAACCGGAAGGCATTCAATCACTGGTGACGAACCTTTGACGAGCAAAGGAACTGATCTTGGTTTCTCTCCAGAAGATCTGATTTTATCAAGTTTGGCAATGTGCAAAGTAGCAACCGTACGCTACATTGCCCGCAAAAACAATTGGACCATCGATGATGTAGATGGTGAATTTGAACTGAACGTAAAACGCGGAACCGATGGCTCTTTGTCCACAACCGTGACCGGAAAAATCAAAATCGAAGGTGACCTAAGCGAAGAACAAAAAGCAGAATTGATTAAGCAAGCCGATGCTTGTTATGTACACCGCATGATCGAAGGGAATTGGGACATTCAACCCATTCAAGCAACAAATGAGTTAGCTGTTACAGCCTAAAAATAATCAAATTTCAAATTTAAACTTCAAAAATCAACTTCAAAAAATAAATATTATGAAAAATTTAAAAATCGCATTAGTAGTAGCATTCATCTCCTTATTCTCAAACGCAGCATTGGCTCAAATTGATCCAATCGACAAAGACGGATTGGCACTTGGTGGCTATGATGTTGTGGCATACCACACTGTGAACAAAGCCGTAAAAGGAAACAAAGCAATTGTAGAAAAAATTGGAGCAACAGAATACCGTTTTGTT
Organism: Flavobacterium faecale; assembly: GCF_003076455.1. Lineage (NCBI taxonomy): Bacteria > Pseudomonadati > Bacteroidota > Flavobacteriia > Flavobacteriales > Flavobacteriaceae > Flavobacterium > Flavobacterium faecale. The sequence continues at coordinate 1,441,906 of NZ_CP020918.1, read as the reverse complement.
TCGAAAGCAAATGCTAAAGCGTTCAAAGCAAATCCTGAAAAATACTTACCTGCATGTGCTGGATACTGTGCTTGGGGTGTAGCTGCAAAAGATTCTAAATTTTCAATGAATCCAGAAACTTTTAAAGTAGTAGATAACAAACTATATTTGTTTTTTAACGGCGATTTTAACGGAAGCCAAGTAAACACTTTGGATATCTGGAACAAAGACGAAGCTACTTATTTGAAAACCATTGACACTAAATGGTCTAAAATCCAATAATAAATACCACGATTACTTATATATTTAATTTGATTCTGAAAGGGTTTTGCCGTAAAAAGCAAAACCCTTTCTTGTATAAAATAACTAGTGATTACTGCTCGTATTTACTTAAATTTGTACAGTATTTGAATATGATAAAACTAAAAATAATGAAAAAAATTGGTAAGATACTGGGCTTAGTCCTATTGATTGTTATTCTTTGTACCATTGGGTATGGCTACTTTATTTCGAAACCATTACCAAAAGGAGTCGCTGGTCAAGAAGCAGAACTTTTTACTGATAAAATACAAACCGCCATCAATCAAAAAGCTTGGGACAGCACCGCTGCCGTGACTTTTGAATTTGCGGGAGATCATAAATATCTTTGGGACAAAAAACAGCATTTGGTACAAGTGGAATGGAATGACAAAAAAGCTGTCTTTAACACTGCAACCCTTGAAGGAATTGCGTTTGAAAATGATATCGAAATAATAGGAGAAGAAAAAACGGAACTTATTAGTAAAGCAAATGATTATTTCAACAATGATTCTTTTTGGCTTATTGCGCCTTTCAAGTTAAGAGATCCTGGTACGACCCGAAGCATTGTGCTCCAAGACAATCAAAAAGCCTTGATGGTTACATATTCCTCTGGCGGTAGCACTCCTGGTGATTCTTACGTTTGGTTGGTCGATGCAAATTTTGTCCCTACAGCCTGGCGCATGTGGGTAAGCATTATCCCTGTAGGCGGAATTGAAACAACTTGGGAAGATTGGAATACCTATAACAATTCGCTTAAAATTGCCTCTACCCACAAAGGACTTATTAATTTGACATTGGAAAACATTAAAACAGGCCAAAGTATTGAAGAAATCAATAACGGTCAAAATCCGTTTTCGGCTCTTTAGTAGTATTGTATTCGAAAATGAATCTGCCATTTATGTTATGAAGTACTCTTATTTGAGGAAGTACTTTGAAAAATAAGCCATAGTCACTGTATTTTTAAAACAAAAAAACCTGTAAACATTGTTTACAAGTTACTTTATACCATCTAACTTTCACCTAACTTAGATCAGTCGTTAAGATTGAATATGGTTGTATTTAATTTGATGCTCCATAAAAATCAATTGTAGCTCAGACAATGATATACTAGAATTTTCGATAGACATCAAATGATTGTTCTGCTCGGTTTTGAAATTTAAAATAGCATTTGGACTGCGATTCATCAACTCATAAGTCACCCAAAACTCTTGGTAAACAGAATCGATATTGGTTGAGAATAAATAATTAGTAAGGTTTGTGGTCATTTTGTTTCGGTATAAAATTAAATAATTGAATGCGCTTTGTATTACCTAACGATAATTATAGCGCTATATTACAACATATCAATACTATAGCGACCACTCGTCACCAAAAAACACAAATGGCTCGGTAGTTCCATCAACTGTTACTAAGCCAGATTTTAGTCTCGCTTTGTACGCCAATTGACTCAGTGATTTTTGCTTAGACACTACTTTGTTATCTGTAGCATCGGTAGCGTTCTCTTCATTTTGAAAACCAAAAATAGCGCCAAAGGTACATTTTGTATCGAATATTTTAATCATCTTCTTTCTTTTTAATTGTTTTAAATATTTAAATATCTAAGTTTTTCGATGTTTTTAATTTAAAAAAAAATTATACACTCAAATCACCAACATATTTCGCGTAAGCCGCACAAATACTTTTGTTAACGGTAAATTTCAAATTTCGTCCTTCCTTATCAGCGATCAATAAGTCGGCATCAATTAATTGCTTAAAATGATGTGACATAGTTGATTGTGCTAGATTAAACTGAGACGAAACATCACAACATTGTGCAGCTACTTCACTTTGACCAATAATTTTCATTATTTGCAAACGATAAGAGTCACCCAAGGCTTTGGATATTTTTTCAACTTGTTTACTACTTAATTCCATATTCATACAGCAAAGATAAAAATAAATTTCAAACATATCGATTTATTTCGATATTTATATTCTAAATTTGCGCTAGTCAATTTTCTGCATCAAATAAAAGCAGAAATAATAGACTCCAACACAAGCAATTATGAAGATTTTATATACTTACCTCACAGCCAACAAAAAATTATTATACATCGCCTTATTTTTAGCAGCTATAAATCAATGTTTTTCCCTGTTTGACTCTATCATTATTGGTAAGCTATTGAACGAATGTGGTGTTGGAGTAGCCAACTTTAAACACGACCAAATGAGTTTCACAAAAGCCGTTTTGGGCTGGCTTGCGCTCTCACTTGGTGCCGCAATGGTCTCTAGAATTGCAAAAAACTTTCAAGACTATTTTACCAACATCATCATACAACGCACCGGTGCACAGATGTACACAGACGGAATTCAAAAAGCGCTTCAACTACCCTTTCAAGATTTTGAAGACCAACGAAGCGGAGAAACTTTGGGGAGGTTACAAAAAGTAAAAATTGATTGCGAAAAATTCATCACCCTTTCTGTTTCCCTTGTTTTTCAATCGGTAATCGGAATCCTTTTTGTGGTCGTGTATGCCATTAACATCCACTGGTTACTTGGGCCTATATTTTTATCAACTGTTCCTGTAATTGCTGTAATCAGTTCTTTTTTAGGTAAGAAAATTAAAAAAATATCTAAAGAAATTTTAAGCGAAACCACCTCTCTCGCAGGAGCTACAACAGAATCCCTACGTAATATAGAACTAGTAAAAAGTTTGGGATTAACCAATCAAGAAGTCAACCGATTAAATGATACGACCGTCAAAATCTTAGGATTAGAGCTCAAAAAAGTCCGTTACATTCGCTCACTAAGTTTTATACAAGGAACTACGGTTCACTTCATGAGAACTGCACTTGTATTTGGGCTTTACATGTTTATATTTCAAGATATTATCAAACCTGGAGATCTAATCACTTTGATGTTTTTCTCTTTCTTTCTATTTAATCCTTTGCAAGAACTTGGAAATGTGATCACTACTTTTAACGAAACAAAAGCGTCTATGGACAATTTTGGAACGTTGATGAATTCCAGGATTGAAGAAACTCCCGCAAATCCAAAAACGATTGGAACCATCAACCATTTGAGTTTTAAGAACGTTTCGTTCAAACACCAAAGCGCCAACAGTTATGCCGTGAAGGACATTTCGTTTGAAGCCAAAGCAGGAGAAACCATTGCTTTTGTAGGACCGTCTGGTAGCGGAAAAACGACCTTGGTCAAAATGCTTGTTGGACTATACAAACCCGCCGATGGTGCCATTTTTTACAATAATAAAAATGCAAACGAAATAGATTTAAACGAAATCAGACAACAACTAGGTTTTGTTACCCAAGATGCACAGTTGTTTTCGGGAACTATTAAAGACAATTTATTATTTGTAAAACCAGATGCTACTGACGACGAAATTAATGACGTGCTTAAAAAAGCCGCTTGTCAAAACTTATTGGATCGAGCAGAAAATGGCATTTATACCACAATTGGTGAAAGCGGAATAAAAGTATCTGGAGGAGAAAAACAGCGTTTGTCTATTGCAAGAGCTTTGTTACGAAATCCACACTTACTATTATTTGACGAAGCAACATCAGCTTTGGATTCGATTACCGAAGAAGAAATCACTAAAACCATTAGAAGTATTTCGTCTAAACAAGATCAAATTACCGTATTAATTGCACACCGATTGTCAACAATCATGCATGCTGATACCATTGTAGTATTGGAACAAGGAAAAATTATAGAGCAAGGAAAACACCAAGATTTGCTAGACGAAAAAGGTTTGTACTACGCCATGTGGAGACAACAAATTGGTGAACGAAAAAATTAATTGGGTCTTAAAAAAGAGTAATCAATTTGCGTAGCACTTTCTGTTTCGAAAGTGTCATTGGTAACTACCTCATAGTTTTTTGTTAGATCACTTTCGATAAAGATAAAAAAGTAAACCAATTTGATAGACTGCCAAATTGAATGACTATTTTGTATAATATGCTTTTCGAAACTCTTCGCTAAAGTAGTATTCGATAGAAACATTCGGTTGCTTTCGATACACATCGCCAGTACAAATATTTCAAGATTACTGCTTTGTTTTGAATTCACGATTAAGTCATTGGTACATGTTGCATAAAATAAATGCAGACCATTTTCGATTATTATTTTTATAGATTCAATTGCTTTCATAATCCTATCTTTTACTATGGTAAAGATATACAACCGATTAGCCTTCAATTTTATACTGTTTTGGTATAGAATTATGAAATTGCAATCTTGGACTAGATAGATCTTAGGTAATATTGATTTCGAAAACAACTCCACCTACATTAAAAAAACACAATAAAGGTTTGCCTTTATGTAGAATGTGAATACTATCTGTCCCATGCTGGATCTGCAATCATATTTTTAGAATAGAATAAATCCCAAAAAAAATTACAGACAATTTGAAGCAAATTTGCTGCTTATTCACTTTTGCATTTATACTCTACTTTTAAAAAAAAACCTTCTAAACGCATGTAGAAAGGGAATTTTATAGTCGTCGCTTCATACTAGACTAATATGCTTTTTCTCCGCACTGCTTATCTGCATCTTTGCCTCGATAAGCGTCTTTTGTAACAATTAATACTCTTGCAGCAACTGTATTCGCTAGTTCTGTATGTGCAGGTACAGAAGCTGAAACGGAAGCTTTGTCAATTTTAATTTGCCCCACATAGTCACCAATTACCGCAATTGAAGGCCCTTGTCGAACACCCTTGTTTTCTGCATCTACCTTTATATCGTCTTTAAAATAAGACAGTAAACAATTTGGAATACTACTTTTTCCAGAAAAATGTACGGGCGCATCCAGCGTGTACACAGCTGTAACATTCTTAATCCATGAATCAGCTGCGAAGCGTCCACCCTCTCGGCCATCTCTAATTTCGATACAAAGTTGCGAACCTATGGAATGTGCTCCATCCACGGTCACAGTACCGCTAACTAAATTGTGAGGTTTGAAATATACCGCACATTTCCCTTTGACACTCGTCACATTTTCTATTCGAATATTATCAACCCCAACCTTAATTTGAGCTTCGCGTCCACGGTTATCCGTTTCAATACGCGCTGCTACACCACCGCTACACACAAGGTTTGAAAGCAACATATTGGACCCCGTGTTGGCTTGAATCAAGCCGTAACCATACAATGCATTGATTTGCTCAACATTATCTACCGTTACGTTTGTTGCGCAACCGTCTTTGCTATTATCTCCTTTTTTGAATGTAAATGCCACACCAGAAAAGCGAGTTTGATCGTCATCAATTACAACATTCTGAATAAATAAATTTTGGACTCTACCTGTTGAGAATGCTCTCGAACCTCCTTTTTTAGGATCGCTATTTTCACGAACGTATTTAATTCTTGCTCTCGTATCTCCTTTTCCTTCTCCAATGATAGAAACATTTTCCAGAGATTCCTCCGTCCCAATTTCGAAGATTTGCTTGACTTGATTTCGTTTTGACACATCATCTTGATCAGCCCTAAGCAGAACGCCTGCTCTCATAAGAATATGCACATTTGATTTTAAAACCAATCCATCGACTACGTACCTCCCTGGATTTAAAACTACTCTTCCTCCATTTTTTGATTTGCTCGCTTCAAGAATGGCTTTATTAATCATTTTGGTCGCATTTTCTGTTGGGTTTACGGTGAAAACCGGCAATTTATCAATTTCCTTTTGGCTTGGACCTTGATATCCTACACCCGCAACTTTAAAAATAGCAGGAACTAAATTTTGCTCTATCCCAATTTGCGTAACCTTAGACAATTTCTTGGTCGATTGACAACCTCCAATGGTAGAAACCATCATAGTTCCCATTAGCAACATTAGAAAAGTACTATTCTTTTTCATCATAATTCTGAATTTATTATTAGAACGCTACTCGCCACTAGTGTAGCGGTATTGAAGCATCAATTTTAAGATTAAAGAAGACGTCTTAACAGTCTAATATTACCCAGAATATGCCTTGATTTATCCATTAATAACAAATAATCTTAACTGTTTTTTGCTAATTATGTTTCACAACTTCTTCCTATGCTTGGATATGCCTTTCCTGAATTTTGAGAACACAACCACAAAAATAGGCTGATAATCAACCACTAAAACTTCTTTAATTCAAACATAGCAACTTTAAACGGAAGTTAAAGTTTAAAAGAGAACTAAGTTTATTTCTATTAAATACCTAAATTTGACTTTTAATAGTTGATTACTTTTCGAAAAAGAAAAAAATTTGAATTACAATGCTACTATTTAAAAGATTTAAATTTAATTTTTAAATGTTTGACCATGACACCTGAATATGATAAAGCTTTAGTCAAATATAGCAACAGTTTACGAATTCTACATTTACCCCTACTTTCTTGGGAGTTTTTTGCTAGCCATACCAATGAAATCAACAAATTTGTTTCCATTCAAAAACATTGGAAAGCCAAAGTTGATTTCAGTGCCATCGCTTCTAATGCAGAAACACAGATTTTGATCACCAACTCAAAGCAACAAATTGTTTTTGCAAGCAATGGTATACATCAAATGAATGGTTATCAAGCACACGAAATAATTGGTAAAACACCAAAAATGTTCCAAGGCGAATTGACTTCTACAGTAAGTAGAGAAAAAATAAAAATCGCTCTTCAAAACAACTTACCGTTCAAAGAAGTATTGATCAATTACAAAAAAGATGGTAGCACTTACCTATGTAAGATCGAAGCCTACCCAAAATTCAATAAAAAAGGTGAACTTATTAATTACATTGCTTTTGAAAGAATTGCTTCTTAATGATGCACTTTACATTTGATAATAGGCCGTAAATACAAAGCGTCATTTTACCCGAATGAAAGCAACTTTATTATATGAGTGACAGTTCTTCTACGATAATTACTCAAGATAGCGATTACCTCAAAAAAAAAACAGCTACCCAAAATTAATTGGATAGCTATTTTTTTATTCTATTTCTTGAAATATTAAGAACCACACATTTCACAATCTTCTGGTCCGTCAGCTTGCGCTTGCAGAATCATCTTTTTGTATTCATCAATGTTGATTGCTTCTGTTTGAATCTCTTCAGCAATTGGTTGTTCTTTTTTATCGTTGTTCAAAGTAAATTTGATTGCATCCACTGCTGCTTTTGTTCTCAAATAATACATTCCTGTTTTCAATCCTGATTGCCAAGCGTAGAAATGCATTGACGTCAATTTTGAATAGTTTGCGTTTTGCATAAATAAGTTCAATGACTGCGATTGATCTACAAAATAACCACGTTGACGTGACATATCAATAATATCTTTCATAGACATTTCCCAAACTGTTTTGTACAATTCTTTCAAGTCTTGCGGAATATCCAAATCTTGAACCGATCCGTTGTTACGCATTAATTCTTGTTTCAATGTTTCGTTCCACAATCCACGATCCACTAAATCATGCAATAAGTGTTTGTTTACCACGATAAACTCACCAGACAATACACGACGCGTGTACACATTTGATGTATATGGTTCGAATGCTTCGTTGTTACCTAAAATCTGAGAAGTCGATGCAGTAGGCATTGGCGCTACCAATAATGAGTTACGCACTCCATGTTCTACTACTTCTTTACGCAAAGATGCCCAGTCCCAACGACCAGATAACTCTTCGTCTTTTATTCCCCATAAATTAAATTGGAAACTACCCTCAGACATTGGCGAACCTTTGAATGATGAATAAGGACCTTCTTCTTTGGCCATTTCCATCGAAGCAGTTACTGCTGCAAAATACATGGTTTCAAAGATTTCTTGATTCAGCTTTTTAGCCTCATCAGATGTAAAAGGTAAACGCAACATGATGAAAGCATCTGCCAATCCTTGCACTCCCAATCCAATTGGACGGTGGCGCATATTGGAATTTTCAGCTTCTTTTACCGGATAGTAGTTTCTATCAATTACTTTGTTCAAGTTACGAGTTACACGTTTTGTTACATTAAAAAATGTTTCATGATCAAATTTTCCGTCCTCAACAAACATTGGCAATGATAATGAAGCCAAGTTACATACTGCAACCTCATCTGGAGAAGTGTACTCCATGATCTCTGTACATAAGTTTGACGAACGAATCACACCTAAGTTCTTTTGGTTTGATTTACGGTTAGCCGCATCTTTGTACAACATATATGGTGTTCCAGTTTCGATTTGCGATTCTAGAATTTTCTCCCACAATTCATGTGCTTTGATGGTTTTTCTACCTTTACCTGCCTTCTCATAACTTTCGTACAAAGCTTCAAATTCTTCTCCGTATACATCATACAATCCCGGACATTCGTTAGGACACATCAAAGTCCAAATTCCGTTTTCTTGTACACGTTTCATGAATAAATCTGAAGTCCACATAGCGAAAAATAAATCTCTAGCACGCATTTCTTCTTTTCCTGTATTCTTTTTCAAGTCCAAGAAATCAAAAATATCCGCATGCCAAGTTTCGATGTAAATCGCAAAACTACCTTTACGTTTTCCACCACCTTGATCTACGTAACGAGCCGTATCATTAAAGACACGTAGCATTGGTACGATTCCATTTGACGTTCCGTTTGTTCCACGGATGTACGAACCTGTAGCACGTACGTTGTGAATAGAAAGCCCAACTCCACCAGCAGATTGCGAAATTTTTGCCGTTTGTTTCAACGTGTCATAAATTCCGTCAATACTATCATCTTGCATTGCCAAAAGGAAACAAGAAGACATTTGTGGTTTTGGAGTTCCAGAGTTAAACAATGTAGGCGTTGCATGTGTAAAGAATTTTTTAGACATTAAGTCATATGTTTCCAATACTGAATCCAAATCATCTAAGTGAATCCCAACCGATACACGCATCAACATGTGTTGCGGACGCTCTACAATTTTTCCGTTTATTTTCAACAAGTACGAACGCTCTAGTGTTTTAAAACCAAAGTAATCGTAATTGAAATCTCTGTTATATATAATGTGTGAGTTCAAAAACTCAGCATTTGCTTGAATAACTTCATGTACTTCATCAGACAATAATGGTGCTTTTTGCCCATTTCTTGGATTTACGTAATGATACATTTCGTCCATTGTTTCTGAGAACGATTTATTGGTATTCGAATGTAAATTCGAAATAGCAATACGAGCTGCTAATTGAGCATAATCGGGATGCGCGATAGTCATTGACGCTGCCGTTTCTGCTGCTAGATTGTCCAATTCAGATGTAGAAACCCCATCGTAAAGTCCTTCGATTACACGCATTGCCACTTTCACAGCATCTACCAAATCATTCAAACCATAGCATAGCTTTTTAATTCTATCTGTGATTTTGTCGAACATTACAGGTTCTTTTCTACCATCTCTTTTAATTACGTACATAAGCTTTTTTGTTTTTCAAAACAGAAAATCCCTTCTCTGTTTTTCGGGTATTCGTTAATTGTTGTGTTTTTTGGGAAACTAATCCCGGGCATTCTATAATTAATCAATGAGGTCAAAAAAATTAACGATTGATGATTAACGATTTCTGATTTTAGAACTAACCGTAATCATTCAACGTCTTTTGTAATTTCCTAAAAACTGCATCGAACAAGTATTTTATTATTCAAAATTCTGCTTAGAGACTTTGTGGCAATTATTTAAAAATCAGCGTCGAAACTAATTTTTTGAGCATCACCATCTGTGTTCATTACACCTGATTTTTGATATTCGGCAACTTTCTTTTCGAAGAAGTTTGTTTTTCCTTGCAACGAAATCATATCCATGAAATCAAATGGATTTGTTGTATTGTATTCTCTTTCGCAACCTAATTCAACCAATAGTCTATCAGCAACAAACTCTAAATATTGTGTCATCAAAACAGCATTCATACCAATCAAACTTACTGGTAATGATTCTGTGATAAATTCACGCTCAATATTCAAAGCGTCAACGATAATTGTTCTGATTCTTTCCTTAGACACAGGGTTAATCAAGTGGTGGTTGTGTAAATGCACTGCAAAATCACAGTGTACCCCTTCGTCACGCGAAATTAATTCGTTAGAAAAAGTCAAACCTGGCATTAAACCACGTTTTTTCAACCAGTAAATAGAACAAAAAGCTCCTGAGAAGAAAATCCCTTCTACTGCTGCAAAAGCTATTAAACGTTCTGCGAATGAATCAGAGTCAATCCATTTCAAAGCCCAGTCGGCTTTTTTCTTGATCGCTGGAAAAACTTCCAATGCGTTGAATAAGTCATCTTTCTCAGCTTCATCTTTCACGTAGGTATCAATCAATAGTGAGTACGTCTCACTATGAATGTTCTCCATCATGATTTGAAAACCGTAGAAAAATTTAGCTTCAGCATACTGCACTTCGTTCACAAAGTTCTCCGCTAAGTTTTCATTTACGATTCCGTCAGATGCCGCGAAGAAAGCCAAAATGTGTTTGATGAAGTATCTTTCATCATCACTCAACTTATTATTCCAGTCATTTAAATCTTGTGACAAATCAATTTCTTCAGCCGTCCAGAAGCTAGCTTCCATAGACTTGTAAAATTCCCAGATATCATGGTGCTTGATAGGAAAAATCACAAAACGATTCTTATTCTCTTGTAAAATTGGTTCAACTTGAGACATATCTATATAGTTTTATTTTATTGAAAATTAATGTAAAAAATACCCGTTTTTACGGAGTACAAAGATGGCGAAATATTGCGTATTTTAAAAGTCAAACTTATCCACAATTAGTGATAGTTTTTAACAAAGATAAAAAACAGCAAATTAATTGCGGAATTCGCAATTAATTGAAAATCAAAGTGTTGAAAACTTAAAAAAGTAGAAAAAGCGGTAGTAAAAAGCGCTCTTAAAGACTATAAACAAAGGGATTTAGCGCAATTTTGAACCTTGACTTTTCCACTCTTGAGCAACCAAATCAAGCTCTGCGTACCAGTCCTCTCCAAACCTTCTCACAAGGGCTTCTTTGACAAATTTATAGACTGGAACTTCCAATTCCTTACCCAAAGAACAGGCGTCATCACATATGTCCCATTTATCATAATTTACAGCAGCAAATTCTGAGAAATCTTTAATTCGAATGGGATATAAATGACACGAAACTGGTTTTTTCCAATCAACTAAGCCTTGATTATAGGCTTGCTCGATACCACACAGTGCCGTTTTTCCGTCAAAAATTACATAGGAACAATCCTTATTGTCAATTAATGGTGTTTCAAGTTCACCATCAGTACCCGTTGTCCAAGTACCTTGCGCTTCGATAGCCGCAATTCCTTCTTTCCTCAAAAAAGGCTTCACCTTTGGATATATTTCCTCAAGAATTTTTGTCTCCTCGGCACTCAATGGTGCTCCAGCATCTCCATCAACGCAACAAGCACCCTTGCATGCGGACAGATTACAAACAAATTCTTTACCTAAAATATCTTCTGAAACGATGGTTTTTCCTAATTGAAACATGGGTGGGATGGACTATAATTATAAAGTGCAAAGGTAGTCAAACAAAAGAGAAAACAGCGATTTTGATGAAGACTATTACCGCAAACAAATCCAAATGAAATACTTGTTGACTTTTACAGATTTTAAACAAAATTAAATATCTTTGTTAAAAAAATATGTTTATAGATTTCAATGAAATACTAACAGTAGGAATGGTTCTTTTTGCAGTAATCGATATCGTAGGGTCTGTACCTATTATCGTTGATTTAAAAAGAAAACACGGTATAATTGAGTCTGGAAAAGCCTCTATTGTTGCTGGTATCATCATGCTTATCTTCTTATTTACAGGAGAAAGTTTCTTAAAAGTAGTAGGTATCGATGTAAACTCCTTTGCTGTAGCGGGTTCATTTGTCTTGTTTTGTATCGCACTCGAAATGATTTTGGGTATCCGTATTTATCGCGATGAAGAAGCAAGCTCTGCCTCTATTGTTCCAATCGCATTTCCCCTCGTAGCGGGTGCGGGTACAATGACAACACTGCTATCACTACGCTCTCAATATCATTCTATTAATATCGTAATCGCCATTATAATTAATATTACCATCGTGTTTTTTGTTTTAAAATCATCTTCAAAAATCGAAAAACTTTTAGGACAAGACGGTCTAGGGGTAGTTCGAAAAACGTTTGGGATTGTTCTTTTGGCGATAGCTGTTAAATTATTTGCTGCTAATGTTAAAGGGTTATTCATTTAAACAAATTTTTCATAGTTTTACACCATAATATCAAAGGGATAACCGAATAATCCTATCGATAATTCAAATTAAACCTAGATAAAACTGTAATTACGCACTATGAATCGAGTTACTTCAAAATTGTAAACCAAAATCTTTCAGGTACTACACATACTACTCACTAAGAATTTCAATTTTGCATTCGCTTAAAAAATAAAACCACAAACTACACCACATGAAGATCTTTATTAACATATTAGTAATCTTAGCTGTTGCCCTTATTATTTTCAACATTACTATGTTAGATTTTAAAAATTTATTTCACGGAGACAGTGCTGTTGCATTCATTGGAATAGCCGCTTCTTTTTGTGCAGTACTTATTCTTTTAATCTTCAAGACCTCTAAGAAAATTGAAGATAAAATGAACGACAAACTATAATGAAACTTGATGTTTTAATTATAGGAGGAGGCGTTTCTAGCCTTTCTTGTGCACTCGTACTTGGATCTGCACAACACAAAACATTTGCTACAGACAAAAAAATTGCTGTATTAACTCATCAAAAGGCTTCAGCGCTTCAAGATGCTATTTTTTACAACGCCTATGGTATACCTGCAGGAACTTTAGGGAGTGACTTACTCCTAACTAGTACCACACAATTGGCAGATACCTATCCTCATATTACCCAAATTCCAAACGAAAAAGCGATTAAAATTGAAGGTTCTTATCCTGATTTTATAGTAACTACCAACAAAAACACCTATAACACTGCTCTAGTTGTAATAGGAATTGGATCGGCAAATACGTTTGACATCGAAGGTTTACTTGCTTTTGTAGAAGACCACAAAAAAGCTTTGCCCGCAAAACAACGCATACAATTACGCAATACAGACCATAAGGTTATTGAAGGCGTATATGTGACTGGAACTTTGGCTGGATGGAGAAGTCAACTTGCAATTGCTGCCGGAAGCGGTGCATCTGTAGCAACTGACATTCTAACCTTATGGAATGGTGGCGAGCAAACTCACTCCCACGATAGCATACGAGAAAAATAGACACAAAAAAAGTGTAATTATCGATATTACACTAGTTTTTGTTTTTTTTACTTTACATCACCTACTTTTTCAACAGGACTTTTTGCACCATTTTATCATCGTTTAGCAGCAATTTATAGTACTGGTTCTCACCATAAATTTGCCTTGCAAACTCTGCATTTAAATATCGTTTTACGGCTACTTTATCTTTTACCAAAGATAATCCCAATCTGTTTTTGTAAACAAATTGCTGAAAAGCATCAAAATACCGATCGGTAGCTTTCATTTGGATTACAAAACTTTCAAAAGGCAAATCCTTAAAGTTGGATCTGTATTTGTCTAATTGTTCGAAAACAAAATTACCTACTATTCCGGATTGCATAAGGAAACTGACATTGGTATCCATAATGGCTACAGGTACAAATACGTCAGGTACTATACCGCCACCTCCATATAAAATACGCCCTTTTGGTGTTTTAAATTTAAGACTATCCGCTATTTTTATACTGTCTTTGGCATATAACTCACCCGACAAAAAGCGAGCTTCTGATTCTTTGAAATACGATTCCTTCCCTTTCGAATATGATTTTTGGATCGAACGTCCCGTGGGAGTGTAATAGCGCGCAACGGTCAAACGTACAGCCGAGCCATCATCAAACTCCATTTCGCGCTGCACCAAACCTTTCCCAAAAGAACGACGCCCTATAATTGTACCGCGATCATTGTCTTGTATTGCCCCTGCTAATATTTCACTTGCCGAAGCACTGTTCTCATTGATTAAAATAACGACTTTTCCATTCTCAAAAATTCCATTGCTTTTGGCAAAAGTACTTTCGACTTTTCCTTTTTTATCTTTTGTAAAAACAATTAACTGTTTCTCTTTCAAAAAATCATCAGCGATTGCAATTGACTCTTCCATATAGCCACCGCCATTGTCACGCAAATCCAAAATTAGGGTGTTCATACCCGCTTTTTTTAATTGGAGCAATGCTTTTCTAAATTCAGAATAGGTTGTTTCTGCGAAGCGATTGATTTTGATATAGCCTGTAGTTGGATTGAGCAATAAAGAAGCATCAACACTTTTCAGCGGAATTACATCTCTCTTCAGGTTGATTTGTATCTTTTTATTTTCTGATTTTCGAAAAATAGTCAAAGCCACATTCGAGCCCTCTGCTCCTTTTAATTTGGCATATAAACTATCGGACGGAAGTTGACGCCCAAAAAGTTGTGATTTATTTGCATATAAAATACGGTCACCCGCTTTGATACCCGCTCTAGCAGATGGACCATTTTCAAGAGGTCGAATAACTGCCAGCGTATCCTTGAACATATAAAAGCTAACGCCTATTCCAACAAAGTCACCTCTCATATTCTCGACCACCCGTTTTTGTTCGTTGGATGGTACGTATACAGAATGCGGATCCAATTGTCCCATAATTTTGTTGACCGTAAGCTCAACTATAGAATCGGTATTGACATCGTCAACATAATCATTTTCGATAAAATCAATGAGCTTATCTAGCTTTTGCTTGGAGCTATTTTTGGCTAAATAATTTTTTGTTTTCGAAGAAGACAAACTTCCACCCACGACCACACCTACTGCCACGCTAAGGCAGATAAGAATAGGTAGGTATTTGAGTTGAAATTTCATTTAGTCTTCAAGATCTTTTATTTGTTCTACTATAACCCCCGCTTTTTTAAGAAATTCAATTCCAGATTCATCACGATAGCCATTGTTGTACACCACACGTTTTATACCAGATTGATGAATTAATTTACTACACTCCTTGCAAGGGGAAAGCGTAATATATAAGGTAGCTCCTTCACAAGATTGAGTAGAACGCGCTACCTTTAAGATCGCATTTGCCTCTGCATGTAGGACATCCCAACGGGTTAATCCGTCATCATCTTCGCAACAATTTCCAAAACCAGACGGTGTACCATTGTACCCATCAGAGATGATCATTCGATCTTTGACAATAATAGCACCTACTTTTTTTCGTTTACAATAGGACAATAATCCCCATTCTGTTGCGATGCGTAGGTAAGCTTTGTCGTATTTATGTAATTTTGATTTTTCCATTTTTATCTAAGCCATATTTTATTTGTCACGATCAGCGGAATTACAACTCCAATTATGAAGGCAGACATTACTAAGGTCCAATCTCTTTTGGAGAACCTAAAGAAAGTTTGCACAATATAAGACAAAATGAGTGTAACTACAATAATCACCAATTGAGCTGCTTCGATTCCAAGAGAAAATTCAGCCAATGGTAGCAATTTTGATGCTGTACCTCCAGGTAGAATTGCTTTGAAATAACTAGAAAATCCTAGACCATGAATGATTCCGAAAAATAAAGTCACAAAGAAAATGATATTAATACTTTCTTTTTTACTGGTTTTTCCGGCTGTAAAAAGATTAAATAGCGCTACTATCAAAATAGTAATCGGAATCAACATTTCGACCACACTTACTTTGATGGCTACAATACCAAAAACAACCAATAGTAAAGCCATTGAATGACCAATTGTAAACAAGGTAACGAGTAAAAGTATGCGTTGCCAGTCCTTAAAACTAAAGGGAACGGCGAGACCTATCAAAAACAAAACGTGATCGTAGGAATATATATTTAGAATGTGTTTTAATCCTAATTCAAAAAAAATCAAAAACTCAGACATAATTTTAGTGGCATTAGATTTGTTTGGGATTGTAAACTTACGATTATTTTTGAAAAGTTAAGAAAGGCACGGCATTTAATGGCTAAACTACCACACTTTTTAAAACATTTGAACCCAAAAAAGCCACTCCTATTGTGGAGTGGCTTTGATTATAAATAGCTAATTGATATAAAAATATTAGTGTCCACCACCTTCACTTTCGACATAAAGAACACCTTGTTTTTTCAATACTTTAGGACAATAAAAACCATAAAATGATAAATAAGCAAATCCTAATAACGGCACAATATAGGAGAAATGCGTCCATGAGATTCCAAAAACACCTTCAGGACTAGCGCTGTCTAAATCACATATACTTCCTTGCAACAAAGGAATAACACCACCACCTAGAATCATCATGATTAAAAAAGAGGATGCTTTACCTGTATTTTTACCTAATCCAGCGATCGCCAAATCAAAAATAGATGGCCACATGATTGATAAAAACAAACCTCCAGAAATGAAGAAGAATTTTGCAATCTCAGTATCTGGATAAACAAGACCAATAAACATCATTGCTAAGCCTGAGAATCCAAAAAGCATTAGCGTTTTGCCCGCATTTTTCCCTCCAACAAAACTAACTAGGATAAAGATTAAAATCCAGAAAGGATAAATATAAAAGCCCGAAACATCATGTTGTGCAAAAATATTGGCACCAATAATAACTCCAAATGCAATGGCTGGAACAATAAACTTCAATGCTGTGTTGACCAAATTTGATGTTTTAAATACATTGACACCACCATTCCAACGGCCAATCATCAAACTTCCCCAATACAAAGCAATAAAGGGAGCAATCGATTCTTCAAGGATTCCGCCAAATTCTTTGGTTTGCAATAAAGCAGGTAAATTACTGATGATGGTAACCTCTGTACCTACATATATAAAGATGGCTAGCATCCCTAAGTACAGTTGCGGATAATCAAAAACACGAAAACTTTTGTGCTCCTGAACTACAACAACTTCTTCTTCCTTAATTGGATCTTCAATTTTGGATAATAGCATAAACACAGCTACCACTATAAAAGCGATCCCCAACATCATGAAAGGGAATTTAATATCTTCAAGAGAGAGCGCCGTTTTTTTACCTTCGCCTAGACCAAAAATTGCAATCCCTAACAAAATTGCTCCAATCGTAGTACCAAAAGAGTTCACACCACCCGCGAGAGTTAATCGGTGCGCTCCTGTTACAGGACTACCCATTTTGATTGCTAATGGATTTGCTACAATTTGCTGAATCGAAAACCCCAATCCAACCGTAAATAAGGCAGTCAAGAAAAAAGGAAAACTTTGCATGGTTGCTGCTGGTATAAACAAAAAGGACCCAACTGCAGATAATAATAATCCCGCAGCTAATGTTTTTTTATAACCAAATTTCTGCAACACATCTGATTTTAAAGAAATCAGGAAAAAAATAATTGAACCTACGAAGTAAGCTGCATAAAATGCCCATGCCACTAATTGCGACTGAACTTGTGATAAGGTGAATACTTTTTTAAAGACTGGGATTAAGATGTCATTGGCAGAGCCAACAAACCCCCAAAAAAAGAACACTATCACGAGTGATATAAATTGTCCCCATTTGGTTTGTACGTTTTCTGAATTCATAATTGTTTGTTAGTTGGTTTTTTTAATTTTTATGTTCGAAAAACAAGAAAAGTAATAGCTACTACTACTCATTGTAAAAAATTATGATTGATAATTACTTCTCATTCGATAAAAATCAAAGAGCTATCTTTTTATTTTTCGAAAAATAACGCATTGCAGCAGTCAATAATATCCACTTTTCAAAGGCTTTGAAACCGTTTCTTAATTTTTGAACAGGCGGCAATATTAGTCCTTTTCAGTTGACATTCGCAAAATAGCACCTATACAATAACTCATCTTTTATTCCTTTTTGCCTTAAAAGATCATTTTATTACAGGAATACCGTGTTCTACCTATTAAAGTTAGTCTACAAACTTTTCAACTTTGTGTAAATGGACTCAAAACGTTGCAAAATGGACTTTAGGAAGTAAAAAGCAGTATTATTTTCACCCTAAAAACGCACTAACAGACAAGGAATAAAAGAGATATCACAAAAATTTTCTAATTAGAATTTAATAAAATAAAAATTAAATTATCTTTGCCACATAAAAAAATTAAAACTATGTCATTTTCAGATTTATTTGATAGCGAATTCACGCAAAGAAACAAAGGTCACTTTTCTTCAATTGTACGTCTTGCTTTGGCCGACGGTATACTAGCACCTGAGGAAAAAAGCTTTTTGGACAAATTAGCTACGAAACTTGAAATTTCGGCTTCTGAATACGAAGAAATTTTAGCAAATCCTGCTATGTACCCAATTAATCCTCCTTACCTATATACGCAACGTTTGGAGCGTATGTATGATTTGGCTAGAATGGTACACGTTGATCACCATTTAGGAGATAAACAAGAGATGATTTTGAAAAAAATTGCTGTAGGTCTAGGATTTACACCTAGTAATGTAAACTACATTATTGCAAAAGCATTATCATTGGTAGATAAAAAAGTTGACTTTGATACTTTTGTGTACGAAATGCAGAATATGTACAAGTAATACTTGACAAACAAATACAAAAAAAGCTCTTGAAAATTATTCAAGAGCTTTTTTTTTGGTATTCAAAGAGGATGTTACTCCTTCTTTGCTTTTAGCATAAAATCTTCAACTTTTTCAACCATGTTGTAGCTTCCGCAGAAAAACGGAACTCTTTCATGTAATTCTGTTGGTTTGATTTCCATAATTCGATTAAAACCATCAGAAGCCTTACCTCCAGCTTGCTCAGCAATAAAGGCCATTGGATTACATTCGTACAACAAACGCAATTTCCCTTTTGGTGCTTTGGTGCTTGTTGGGTAAATGTAGATTCCACCTTTGATCATGTTTCTATGAATGTCTGAAACTAGACTTCCAATGTAACGTGACGTATACGGACGATCCTCTTCTTCTGCTTGACAATATTTAAGATAGTCCTTAACCCCTTGTGGAAACTGGATATAGTTCCCTTCGTTTATAGAGTAAATATTTCCGTCTTTTGGAAACTGTAAGTTTGGGTGTGACAAATAAAAGGTACCAATGGCTGGGTTTAATGTAAACCCGTTTACACCACAACCTGTTGTATACACTAACATTGTAGACGTACCATAAATTACATAACCTGCAGCAACTTGACAAGTACCAGGTTGCAAGAAATCTTCAATAGCTACTGGAGTTCCAATTGGAGTAATCCTTCTGTATACCGAGAAAACAGTTCCTACTGATACATTTACATCTATATTTGAAGAACCATCTAGAGGATCCATCAAAACGATGTATTTGTTTGCATGTTTATTATCGTTACCACGAACAGTAATAAAGTCATCATTTTCTTCTGATGCGATACCACACACAATCTCACGATTGATCAAGGTTTGAATAAAAATTTCGTTGGCATAGACATCCAGTTTTTGCTGGTCTTCACCTTGAATGTTTTGCTCTCCTGCTGCTCCGGTAATATCAACCAGTCCAGCTTTGTTCACTTTATAGCTCACCACTTTGGCCGCCAAGCGAATTGAGTTGATGATTCGTGATAATTCTCCAGATGAATATTGAAAAGCATTTTGGTTTTCAATAATGAATTCTCCGAGTGTTTTGTTGCGTTCTTCCATTTAAGAAATCGTTGTAGTTGGTTTGAAGTCACAAATATCGCTTTTTTTGTGAAAAGGAAAATAATAAAACCAACCTAATTTGTTAGTATTGTATATTTGCTAAATAATAATATAACAGATTGTTATAAAAATACGTAAATCACTGAAAAATGATCATAAGAAGAGGAAAATTAGAAGACATGACTGCAGTATTGGAATTGATCCAAGAATTAGCCATTTTCGAAAAGGAACCTGATGCCGTTGAAATTACAGTTGAAAATCTCATTGAAAATGGTTTTGGTAGCAATCCATTATTTGGCCTTTTTGTTGCAGAAAAAAATAATACAATTGTCGGAATGGCTCTGTATTTCTATAAATATTCTACTTGGACCGGAAAAACGATTCATCTTGAAGATTTGATAGTTACAGCTTCGGAACGCGGAAATGGAATTGGTCAAAAACTATTAGAACAAATGGTGACCTTGGCGCAAGATGAAAAAGTAAAACGATTGGAATGGAATGTACTTGATTGGAATAAACCAGCAATTGAGTTTTATAAACAAGCGGGAGCCGAAATTCTAGAAGAATGGCAACTTGTACGTTTGGACGAAAAAAGGCTTGCCAACTTTGTCAAAAAAAATTAAAGTAAAAAAAAATTAAATCACATTTAGAAAACATGAGAGTATTTAAATTTGGAGGCGCCTCTGTAAAAGACGCAGCAGGAATCAAAAATGTGTACGATGTTTTACAGCAAGTAGGTTATGAAGATGTATTGCTCGTAGTATCGGCTATGGGAAAAACTACCAATGCATTGGAACTAGTTATTAAAGACTATTTTGAAAAATCACCTTCTTTACAAGCATCTGTACAAGAAGTAAAAAAATACCACAACCAAATCCTTATGGATTTATTTGAGGACGACAAACACGAAGTTTTTCAAGCAGTACAGCATTTATTCTCAGACTTAGAATATTTCTTATCGCACAATAAATCACCTAATTACAATTTTGTATACGATCAAGTGGTGAGCTATGGTGAGCTAGTTTCGACTACCGTTTTGAGCCACTATATGTCCTTTAGAGGAATTCAGACACAATGGATTGATGTACGTCACTTTATTAAAACGGACGCTAACTACAGAGATGCAGAAGTGGACTGGGAGTTAACAAAGAACAATATCGCATCAAACGTAAAACGTAAGATGCTAAATGTAACGCAAGGATTTTTGGGTTCTGACGAAAACAATTTCACCACAACTTTAGGTCGTGAAGGATCTGATTATACTGCTGCGATATTTGCATATTGCCTAAATGCAGAGAGTGTAACCATTTGGAAAGATGTTCCTGGGGTAATGAATGCCGATCCAAGGTATTTTGAAAACGCAAGTTTGTTAAATCAAATATCGTACAGAGAAGCAATCGAATTGGCTTTTTATGGTGCCACTGTAATTCACCCAAAAACGCTACAACCGCTACAGAAAAAAGAAATTCCGTTGTATGTAAAATCTTTTATCAACCCACTTCTAAAAGGAACTGTCGTTTCAAAAGGAGTTGCATTAGAACCTTACCTACCTTGTTTCATTGTAAAAAGAGATCAATTATTGATTTCGCTTTCATCAATTGATTTTTCGTTCATCATGGAAGAAAACATCAGTGAAATTTTTGCATTGTTCCATGAATTTAAAATCAAAGTTAATTTGATTCAGAATTCTGCTATTAGTTTTTCTGTTTGCGTAGAAGATAAATTTGGTAATTTTAAAGATCTAAATGCTGTTTTGTCTAAAAAATTCAAAGTTGATTTTAACGAGCATGTAACATTGTACACGATAAGACACTTTAATGACCTAGCTGCCGAGATGGTCGAAAAAGATAAAATTGTAATCTTGAAACAAGTAAGTACCGAGACCATGCAAATCATTACTAGCGAAAAGCAGTAATAAAATCGCATAACTCCAAGTATAAGAGGAGTAACAAATAAAAAGGGGCTAGTATCAATCTGATATTTAGCCCCTTTTCTTTCTATTTACTACTCAATAATACACTACTTTTGACAAATTGACGTTATAAACGCTATGTTAAAAAGGCTTCTTTTTTTTGCACTGCTTCTTTCAATTTCTTGTACGCAAGCACAAGAGATTGAATCACTGTACAAAACAAAGACCCTTGCTGTAGCAAAAGACAGCTTGACCATTGAAGCCTTTAGTATCAACCCTACTTATTTTCTGCTGCTTGACCAACAACAGCAAGAAATTGATTCGAGCCTATACAAGGTTAATTTTATAAAAGGTAAATTACAACTCGCTCCCTCTTTTTTTGAATCGAAAAGAGATTCGATTACTATAAAATACCTGCAATATCCTGATTTTTTGACAAAAAAATATCAAATCTATGATGCTAGTAGCGTAGTTGAAGCGGATATTTCGAACTTACCCATGTACAAGATCGCACCCTCAAATGTTGCAAAAGCGGTGCCTTTTGACGGCCTCAATACTTCTGGAAGTATAACGAGAGGCGTTACTGTTGGAACCAATCAAAATGCCGTTTTAAACTCAAATCTTGATTTGCAAATCACAGGAAAAATTTCAGATAAAGTTAGTTTACGTGCCTCCTTACAAGACAGCAATATTCCGATTCAAAATGGTGGGTACTCTCAAAAGCTTGATCAGTTTGATAATATTTTCATGGAACTCTTCAGTGACAATTGGAACATTCGAGCAGGAGATATTTTTCTCGAAAACCATAAAACACAATTTTTAAATTTCAATAAAAAAGTACAAGGACTGGCAGCCAATTTTGATTTTGGCACTGATGAAAAAAAGACCAATGTCTTCGCTTCTGCCTCCTTGGTAAAAGGCCAGTATGCCAAAAGCAACTTTAATGGTATCGAAGGAAATCAAGGTCCGTATAAACTAAAAGGACAAAATGGTGAATTGTATGTACTTGTCATCTCTGGATCTGAGCGCGTATATGTGAACGGTCGCCAGCTGAAAAGAGGCGAAAACAACGACTACACTATTGATTACAATGCAGGCGAAATCACCTTCACCGCATTGTTTACTATCACCTCAGAGATGCGTATTGCGGTTGAATACCAATATACCGATCGCAATTACACCCGTTTTGTAACCTATGCAGGCGCCTCGCACGAGGAAGAAAAATGGAGTTTGGCAGGTTATCTATATTCTGAAAACGATGCGAAAAACCAACCCGTACAACAAAACCTTTCTACCGAACAAGTACAAATTTTGGCCCAAGCTGGAGACAATACAACTTTGATGTCTGCACCATCAGCCTATGTTGATTCTTATTCAGAAAATAAAACCTTGTACGAACAAAAAACAGTAAACGGAACTCTATATTATGAGTATTCAACTGATAAAAACGCTACTCTTCATAGCGTGAACTTTACACTAGTGGGTAACAATTTAGGGGATTACACTTTGTTGAATAGTTCTAGCATTAGCAAAATATACAATTATGTACCACCTATAAATGGAATTCCGCAAGGAAATTATGCACCAATAACTTTGCTTGTGCCTCCTACCAAAGTGCAAGTGGCTACTTTTTTGGGTAAATATTCGCCCTCAGAAAAAACAGCAATCGATTTTGAAATTGCCTTAAGCAACAACGATAAAAATCTATTCTCGAATCTAGACGATAGTAATAATCAAGGAATAAGTACCAAAATTAATGCTCGACAACGTTTGTTTAGCAAACAATGGAACATAGATGCGTTTGGGAAATATCAATTTATTCAAAAAAACTTTAGCTCAGTTGAACGATTGTACACCATAGAATTTGATCGTGATTGGAATATTGAAGGCACCGTTTCTGGAGATCAAAGTTTACTAACGACGGGTTTGCATTTCAGTCTAAATCCTATTCGAAAAACAAAAAGTAAAGGAGATTTTATTTATCAATTTGAAAAATTAGATTTCTCGGGTGCTTTCTCCGGCAACCGTCATCTTATTAATGGTCTATTGCAACTCAACCACTGGAACTTCAGTACGCAAGGAAGTTATCTTAAGAGTGAAGCCATTACTAGCAAATCGACTTTTTTACGCAATCAAGCACAAGTACGCTACCATTTTGGCAAAAACTGGATTGGCGGTAGCAATCGTATTGAAGACAATCAGTCACGAGACAAAGTCACAAATGCCTTTGCTGCCTTAAGTCAGCGTTTTACCGAATACGGTGCTTTTGTAGGACGAGGAGATAGTACTAAGGTCTACGTACAATTGGGACTCTTGAAACGAAGTAATGACAGTATCCAAAACGGACTCTTGCAACGAGTAAACAAATCAAATTCTTATTTTTTAAAATCAAGATTAATTCAATCTAACACTAGCGATTTGACCATTTACACCAACTATCGCGTTCTGGATTACACCAATCCTGCCATTAAAAAAGAATCTACTTTGAATTCAAGAGCTATCTTTAACGATCGTTTTTTCAATCAACTGTTGCTGAGTACCACCACCTACGAAACAAATTCTGGATCTCTGCCACAGCAAGAATACACATTTCTAGAGGTCGATGCGGGTCAAGGTGTGTACATGTGGAATGACTACAACGGCAACGGATTGCAAGAACTTCAAGAATTTGAAATCGCCCCTTATATTGATCAAGCAAAATATATCCAGGTTTACTTGCCTAATTTGGTATACATAAAAACACATCAAACCAAATTTTCGCAATCGCTGATCTTTAATCCTAGTCAGTGGCAAAATAAAACGGGCTTCAAAAAACTGGCCTCCTACTTTTACAATCAAACGAACTTTTTGATTGATCGAAAGACAAAAAATAATGGAGCAAATTTTGAACTAAATCCCTTTAGCACAGGATCAGAAAATGTACTTGGGCTAAGTTCTAGTTTTAGAAACAGTTTGTTTTACAATCGTGGTAAACAAAACCATTCTATAACCTACACCTATTTGGACAACAAAGCCAAAAATTTACTTTCAAACGGAACGCAAGAAACAACCAATAGTTCACACCAACTTCAATATGCACATTTGTACAAAAAAAGCTGGCTCTTAGGATTCTTTACCAAAACTATTGCTACGAGTGTCAACTCTGAGAATTACCCTTTAAAAAACTATTCGGTATCTGGCTATCAACTAGCACCAAAACTTAGTTATTTATTTTCGAAAAATACAAGTTGGGACATCTTCTATGAACTTCAAAACAAGAACAATCAAATTGGAGCATTAGAAACTTTATTACAAAATAGATTTGGGACCTCTTTTTCTTATTCTGGAAAAAAGAATATTACGCTAAACGGCGAAGTCTCTTTCTATCAAAATAAATATAACGGTGATGCTTTTTCTTCAGTAGGCTTTCAAATGCTAGAAGGTTTACAAACAGGTCAAAACACCGTATGGAAATTACTATTGCAAAAAAACATTACTCAATTTTTGGACATCAACCTGAATTACCTAGGTCGAAAAAGCGAAACGAGCGCAACCGTTCATACGGGGAATATTCAGTTAAGGGCTTATTTTTAATAATAAACTTAAACTAATTAGCTGGATTTATAAAACAAAAAAAAGACCATTTTCTCAAATGGCCTTAATTTATAATTTAAACTAATCTATTGCGGTTACAATAAATTCGCTTCGTCTATTCATTTGGTGTTGTTCCTCTGTACAACTAGACTCGTTTGTTGGTTCACAACCACAATCATTAACTAATTGTGTTTCTCCGTACCCTTTGGCTGTTAATCTATTTGCTTCAACGCCATTTTTAATTAACCAAGCCATCGTAGATTTTGCTCTTCGATCGGAAAGCGCTTCATTGTATTTGGCTGTTTGACGGCAATCAGTGTGTGAACGAATATCCATTTTTACTGTAGGGTATTGTTTCAAAACATCTAATATTTTTTCAAGTTCCAATGCTGCATCCTTTCGAATAAAAGACTTATCTAAATCAAAATAAATAAGTTTTATCCCGAAACACTTTGCAATATCCGCTCCTACTACAAGATGACAACCATCTTTTGTTAATTTTAAAGGTAACTTTGAATCTCCTGTCACTTTTGGGATTACCACAAAATCTTCATTTGACTCGTAATGTTCTTTTTTAGCTTCAACGATATATGTTTTACCACAATCTATTGCAAAATTATAAATCCCATTTACATCACTTTTCGAATTAAAAAGTAGCTTGTGGTTCTTATCATATAAATTAACAATTGCATCGGCTAATATATCATTGGATTCAGCATCTGTAATAAGTCCAGACAAGCTTTGCTTACAAGGTACTTCACTAAATTTGTAGATATCATCATACCCTTTTCCACCGGTTCTATTCGATGTAAAAAAACCTATGCGACTTTTGCTGTCCATGAACAAAGCAAAATCATCTTGTGGGCTATTTATCGGCATACTCATATTGGTAATCTCTTCAAATGAAGTCGATGTACTAGCACCAATTTTAGTTCTATAAATATCCAAACCACCCAATCCTGGTCGCCCATCTGAAGCGAAGAACAACTCATTATCTTCGGCTATAAACGGAAAAGTTTCACGTCCTTCTGTATTGATGGTATTCCCCAAATTGATAGGTGTAGAATAGGTACCATCACTGTTAATTGTCACCTTAAAAATATCCGATTGTCCCAAGGTACCTGGCATATTTGAAGCAAAATATAATTCAGAATTATCTGGATTTAATGCTGGATGTGCCACACTATAACTATCACTATTAAAAGGTAGCTCAATTATATTTTTCCATTCACCATCTACTTTGGTCGCTTTGTAAATTTTCAATAATGTAATCCTCTCACTATCTTTTCCTCTTTTTCCGTCCAAATAATTGTTTCGAGTAAAGTACATGGTCGTACCATCTTTGGTAAAAACGGGTGTGGATTCGTGAAATTTAGAGTTGATTTTTTTACTAAATCGAGTTGGTTCAGCAAGCTTACCGTCTGCTTGTACTTGCGCACTGTATAAGTTTGTAAAAGATTGGTTGGTCCATTTGAATACTTTTTTGGAGACACCAATAGTATCTCTTGCTGAAGCAAAAACCAAATTATCACTTGAAAAAGCAGTACCATAATCTGAATATTCAGAATTAATTCCTGCATCTTCAATTAAAAAGCGACCTGCATTTGATTGTATCTCTTCAAGGTACTTTTTGTCATTCGAATACAATATCGCTCTTTGATCACTGGACGCTTTCTTAGCAAATAGCGAACTGATTTTATCTGCCTTTATATAATCTCCAATCGATTTTAGTGCTTGAGAATATCGATAACAATATTCGGCAGGTTGATCTCCATTCATCGCAAATAGCTCACCATACCAATAAGCGGCTTTCTCTAAGTTGGCATTAAAATAATAGGCATTACCTAATTTCTGAAACATTTTTTCGTCTTTGTAGCCCTTACTTGCAACACGTTCATAAGTTGCGATTGCCTCTATATAGGCATAGCGATCATATTGTTTATCGGCTGCTGCAACAGTTGCTTTTTGTGCGAAATTTTGTTGAACAAAAAGCAGTAAAACAGTTGTAAGTATAATTTTTCTCATTTTCATCTGTTTTTTATTAAAAGAATCTTGGTGATACAATTCTATCATATTTATTAAATAACTCATATCTCAAAAAGATTTCATGCGATCCACTATTAAAATGTGCCAAACGAGTCGTTTCTAGATCGTAACCATAACCAATAAACCATGAATCTGTTGCCTGGAAACCAACCATTGCACTTACAGCTGCGCTCCAACGGTAAGCACCACCGATAACAAATTTATCATTAAACATAAAATTTGCAGATAAATCAACCTGTAAAGGTGCTCCTTGAGTCACTTTTGTCAACATCGAAGGTTTAAACTTTATATTTTCATTCAAATCAAAAACATGCCCCGCAGTTAAGTAATAGTGTAAGCGTTCCTTGGCAATGTAACTCGATGCGCCTGAACCAGCATACTTATCAAAATGCTTTGTTTCTAATAAATTTGGAACAGAAAATCCAATATAAGTTTGATCAGAATAATAATAAATACCCGCTCCAATATTGGGCGAAAACTTATTGTCTATATTGCTCTGAAAAGTATTGTCTGAAGGGGTTAAATAGGTTAATTTATTAAAGTCGACATTTAATAAATTAACAGATCCTTTTATACCAAAAGACAATTTGTAACGCTCAGACGTTTGAATATTATAGGAGAAACTCACTCCAATATCCGTCTCATCTGAGGGACCAATTTTATCATTTAAGATAGAAAGCCCTAATCCCATATTCCCACCGTTTATTGGAGAATGGATAGAAACATTATTTGTTACTGGAGCACCTTCAAGGCCTACCCATTGCGTTCGATGCAAAGCAAATATGCTCATTTTCTCTCGCAATCCTGCATAAGCTGGATTAATAGCCATGGTGTTGTACATGTACTGTGTAAACTGAGCATCTTGTTGCGCATAGCTACTGCCCGTAACAAGAATTAAAACTAGTATCGCTAATTTATTTTTCATGATTTTCAAATTAAAAATTGAGCGCCACAAAAGTGACGCTCATAGTTTTATTTTTATCTATTAATATACAAATAACCTGCTTTTTGATGACCATTAGACTCACTATCTTTATAATTTAAGATATAATAATAAGTACCCTCTGGTAAATCAGAACCTCTTGAAATGGTAACTCTACCCTCTGAAATTCCTTTAAAAGCCCTATCGCTGTTATTGTAGTTGGTACGTTCGAAAACTAATACTCCCCAACGGTTATAAATTTCGACAGTATTATCAGGGTAACATTCTAAACCTCTAATATAAAAGATGTCATTGTCTCCGTCACCATTTGGTGATACCCCTGTCAATGGCTCGATTACACAACCTGCAATACCTAATACTGTAGGCTCATCGCCAATTACATTTGAGTTATCCGATTTATCCGTAACCTTTAATCCTCTTGGTGTAGTCCCTTCAACTACAGCTTGATTTACGACTGTTCCTTTATTAATATCAACTTGGGTTAAAGGATATTCTGCGTAATAAGCAGTTGTGTTTACCGATCCTGGATTAAGCACCGCTATCGGACTACCAAACAGCTTAATACCTGGTAACAAATCAGAAACGGTTACATTGTATAGTGGTACATCTCCCGTGTTCTTAATTTCAAAAGAGTAACGAATAATCTCTCCTGCTTGCGCAAAACCATCTGCATAAATATTATCTGTAAACACAGCCGTTTTAATTATCGAAATTGAAGAACGTTCCTCTATCCCAATGCTTATTGTTGCTGGACTTAAATCGGTCAAGCCACCATTATCATTTGCTGCAATAGTAAAACTTGCAACATCAGATGTATAAGTTAAACTTGGTGTGAATTTAATTTGTCCATTTTGAGCCAATGTAATCACTTGTCCAACTACCAATGGTATGCCATTTAAGGTTAAAACACCTGCTAAAGGATTTGGAATACTTTTGATCGTGTACGATACAACTGTACCATCAACATCATTTCCTCTAAAAGGAGCAATTGCTTGCGGAAGACCATTTTTAAATAAAACATCACTAACGCTGTCTGTTGTCGTTGGTGGCACATTTGTTACTGGTATCGTCACCGTAGATGGCGTACTTACCGCTGCATTATCGTCTGTTGTTGTGTAAGCAAACGTTGCGTTTCCGGTGAAGCCTGCCGTTGGTACAAATTTCAATCCTGCTGCTTGAGTTGGTGTTAATACCATAGCTATTGTAACTGGTGTTACTCCATCTGCTAAGTATAAAACTCCTTGGCTAGCAATTGGTAAACTTGTTACTCTATAACTTGCTATTGTTCCATCTGCATCAGTTCCCGTTAAAGTTGCTACTGCTTTTGCTGTTCCGTCGTTTACAATACTTGGCGATGCTGTTAAGGTAGCTACTGGTGGCGTGTTGGCCATAACTATATTTACTATCGCTGGATCTGTACTTTCTAAGCCTCCATTGTCTTTTGCCGATACCCTGAAGCTTGCGGCTTCGCCTGTAAAGTCCGATTTTGGTGCAAAAGTTAATCCTGCTGCTTGCGCTGGCGTTAATTCTTGTCCTATTGTTACTGCTGTTGTTCCGTCTGCTAAGTATAAGATTCCTGAGGCTGGTAATGGTAATGTTTTTACAACATAACCAACTACTGATCCATCACTATCGGCTCCTGCTAATCCTGGTAAACTTTGTGCTGTACCATTTTTAACTAAACTTCCTGAAGTTTTATCTTCTGTCGTTGGTGGAACATTTGTTACTGGAATCGTTACCGTAGATGGTGTACTTACCGCTGCATTATCGTCTGTTGCTGTGTAAGCAAACGTTGCGTTTCCGGTGAAGCCTGCCGCTGGTACAAATTTCAATCCTGCTGCTTGAGATGGTGTTAATACCATTGCTGGTGTAACTGGTGTAAATCCATCTGCTAAGTATAAAACTCCTTGGCTAGCAATAGGTAAACTTGTTACTCTATAACTTGCTATCGTTCCATCTGCATCGCTTCCTGTTAATGCTGCTACTGCTTTTGCAGTTCCGTCATTTACAATACTTGGAGATGCTGTTAAGGTAGCTACTGGTGGCGTATTGGCCATAACTATACTTACTGTCGCTGGACTTAGATCTTGCAATCCTCCATTGTCTTTTGCAGATACCGTGAAGCTTGCGGCTTCGCCTGCAAAGTCCACTTTTGGTGCAAATGTTAATCCTGCTGCTTGCGCTAGAGTTAATTCTTGACCAACCGTTACGGCCGTTGTTCCGTCTGCTAAGTATAAGATTCCTGAGGCTGGTAATGGTAATGTTTTTACAACATAGCCAACTACTGATCCATCACTATCGGCTCCTGCTAATCCTGGTAAACTTTGTGCTGTACCATTTTTAACTAAAATTCCTGAAGTTTTATCTTCTGTCGTTGGTGGAACATTTGTTACTGGAATCGTTACCGTAGATGGTGTACTTACCGCTGCATTATCGTCTGTTGCTGTGTAAGCAAACGTTGCGTTTCCGGTGAAGCCTGCCGCTGGTACAAATTTCAATCCTGCTGCTTGAGATGGTGTTAATACCATTGCTGGTGTAACTGGTGTTACTCCATCTGCTAAGTATAAAACTCCTTGGCTAGCAATAGGTAAACTTGTTACTCTATAACTTGCTATCGTTCCATCTGCATCGCTTCCTGTTAATGCTGCTACTGCTTTTGCAGTTCCGTCATTTACAATACTTGGAGATGCTGTTAAGGTAGCTACTGGTGGCGTATTGGCCATAACTATACTTACTGTCGCTGGACTTAGATCTTGCAATCCTCCATTGTCTTTTGCAGATACCGTGAAGCTTGCGGCTTCACCTGTAAAGTTCGCTTTCGGCGCAAAAGTTAATCCTGCTGCTTGCGCTAGCGTTAATTCTTGTCCTACTGTTACTGCCGTTGTTCTGTCAGCTAAGTATAAAATTCCTGAGGCTGGTAATGGTAATGTTTTTACAACATAGCCAACTACTGATCCATCACTATCTGCTCCTGCTAATGCTGGTAAACTTTGTGCGTTTCCGTTTTTAACTAAAATTCCTGAAGTTTTATCTTCAGTCGTTGGTGGAACATTAGTCACTGGAATCGTTACCGTAGATGGTGTACTTACCGCTGCATTATCGTCTGTTGCTGTGTAAGCAAACGTTGCGTTTCCAGTGAAGCCTGCCGCTGGTACAAATTTCAATCCGGCTGCTTGAGTTGGTGTTAATACCATAGCTGTTGTAACTGGTGTTACTCCATCTGCTAAGTATAAAACTCCTTGACTAGCAATAGGTAAACTTGTTACTCTATAACTTACTATCGTTCCATCTGCATCGCTTCCGGTTAAGGCTGCTACTGCTTTTGCTGTTCCGTCATTTACGATACTTGGCGATGCTGTTAAGGTAGCTACTGGTGGCGTGTTGGCCATTACGATATTTACTGTCGCTGGACTCAAATCTTGCAATCCTCCATTGTCTTTTGCAGATACCGTGAAGCTTGCTGCTTCACCTGTAAAGTCTGATTTTGGTGCAAAGGTCAATCCTGCTGCTTGAGCTGGCGTTAATTCTTGTCCTACTGTTACTGCCGTTGTTCCGTCTGCTAAGTATAAGATTCCTGAGGCTGCTACTGGTAATGTTTTTACAACATAGCCAACTACTGATCCATCACTATCGGCTCCTTCTAATGCTGGTAAACTTTGTGCTGTTCCGTTTTTAACTAAACTATCTGAAGTTTTATTTTCAGTCGTTGGTGGAACATTAGTCACTGGAATCGTCACCGTAGATGGGGTACTTGCCAATGCATTATCGTCTGTTGCTGTGTAAGCAAACGTTGCGTTTCCGGTGAAGCCTGCCGCTGGTATAAATTTCAATCCTGCTGCTTGAGATGGTGTTAATACCATAGCTGTTGTAACTGGAGTAATACCATCTGCTAAGTATAAAACTCCTTGGCTAGCAATAGGTAAAATTGTTACTCTATAACTTGCTATTGTTCCATCTGCATCGGTTCCCGTTAAAGCTGCTACTGCTTTTGCGGTTCCGTCGTTTACAATACTTGGCGATGCTGTTAAGGTAGCTACTGGTGGCGTGTTGGCCATAACTATATTTACTGTAGCTGGATCTGTACTTTCTAAGCCTCCATTGTCTTTTGCCGATACCCTGAAGCTTGCGGCTTCACCTGTAAAGTTCGCTTTCGGCGCAAAAGTTAATCCTGCTGCTTGCGCTAGCGTTAATTCTTGTCCTACTGTTACTGCCGTTGTTCTGTCAGCTAAGTATAAAATTCCTGAGGCTGGTAATGGTAATGTTTTTACAACATAGCCAACTACTGATCCATCACTATCTGCTCCTGCTAATGCTGGTAAACTTTGTGCGTTTCCGTTTTTAACTAAAATTCCTGAAGTTTTATCTTCAGTCGTTGGTGGAACATTAGTCACTGGAATCGTTACCGTAGATGGTGTACTTACCGCTGCATTATCGTCTGTTGCTGTGTAAGCAAACGTTGCGTTTCCAGTGAAGCCTGCCGCTGGTACAAATTTCAATCCGGCTGCTTGAGTTGGTGTTAATACCATAGCTGTTGTAACTGGTGTAGTACCATCTGCTAAGTATAAAACTCCTTGGCTAGCAATTGGTAAACTTGTTACTCTATAACTTGCTATCGTTCCATCTATATCAGTTCCCGTTAAAGCTGCTACTGCTTTTGCAGTTCCGTCATTTACAATACTTGGCGATGCTGTTAAGGTAGCTACTGGTGGCGTGTTGGCCATTACGATATTTACTGTCGCTGGATCTGTACTTTCTAAGCCTCCATTGTCTTTTGCCGATACCTTGAAGCTTGCGGCTTCACCTGTAAAGTTCGATTTTGGTGCAAAAGTTAATCCTGCTGCTTGCGCTGGCGTTAATTCTTGTCCTACTGTTACTGCCGTTGTTCTGTCTGCTAAGTATAAAATTCCTGATGCTGGTAATGGTAATGTTTTTACAACATAGCCAACTACTGATCCATCACTATCGTCTCCTTCTAATCCTGGTAAACTTTGCGGTGTGTCATTTTTAACTAAACTACCTGAAGTTTTATCTTTAGTCGTTGGTGGAACATTAGTCACTGGAATCGTTACCGTAGATGCGGTAGCATCTACTGCTTTATCGTTATCCGTTGCTGTGTAAGCAAACGTTGCGTTTCCGGTAAATCCTGCCGCTGGTACAAATGTTAATCCTGCTGCATCTGTTGCACTAAGCGCTGTGTCTACTAATACTGGCGTTACTCCATCTGCTAAGTACAAGATTCCTTCTGCTGGCAATGGTAATGTCGTTACAATATACTTCGCTGTATCGATTGTTCCATCTGCATCGCTTCCTGTTAAGGCTGCTACTGCTTTTGCTGTTCCATCATTTACGATACTTGGCGATGCAGTTAAGGTTGCTACTGGTGGCGTGTTGGCCATAACTATATTTACTGTCGCTGGATCTGTACTTTCTAAGCCTCCATTATCTTTTGCCGATACCTTGAAGCTTGCGGCTTCGCCTGTAAAGTTCGATTTTGGTGCAAAAGTTAATCCTGCTGCTTGCGCTGGCGTTAATTCTTGTCCTACTGTTACTGCCGTTGTTCTGTCTGCTAAGTATAAAATTCCTGATGCTGGTAATGGTAATGTTTTTACAACATAGCCAACTACTGATCCATCACTATCGTCTCCTTCTAATCCTGGTAAACTTTGCGGTGTGTCATTTTTATCTAAACTACCTGAAGTTTTATCTTTAGTCGTTGGTGGAACATTAGTCACTGGAATCGTTACCGTAGATGGTGTACTTACCGCTGCATTATCGTCTGTTGCTGTGTAAGCAAACGTTGCGTTTCCGGTAAAGCCTGCTGCTGGTACAAATTTCAATCCTGCTGCTTGAGATGGTGTTAATACCATAGCTGTTGTAACTGGAGTAATACCATCTGCTAAGTATAAAACTCCTTGGCTAGCAATAGGTAAAATTGTTACTCTATAACTTGCTATTGTTCCATCTGCATCGGTTCCCGTTAATGCTGCTACTGCTTTTGCGGTTCCGTCGTTTACAATACTTGGCGATGCTGTTAAGGTAGCTACTGGTGGCGTGTTGGCCATAACTATATTTACTGTAGCTGGATCTGTACTTTCTAAGCCTCCATTGTCTTTTGCCGATACCCTGAAGCTTGCGGCTTCACCTGTAAAGTTCGCTTTCGGCGCAAAAGTTAATCCTGCTGCTTGCGCTAGCGTTAATTCTTGTCCTACTGTTACTGCCGTTGTTCTGTCAGCTAAGTATAAAATTCCTGAGGCTGGTAATGGTAATGTTTTTACAACATAGCCAACTACTGATCCATCACTATCTGCTCCTGCTAATGCTGGTAAACTTTGTGCGTTTCCGTTTTTAACTAAAATTCCTGAAGTTTTATCTTCAGTCGTTGGTGGAACATTAGTCACTGGAATCGTTACCGTAGATGGTGTACTTACCGCTGCATTATCGTCTGTTGCTGTGTAAGCAAACGTTGCGTTTCCAGTGAAGCCTGCCGCTGGTACAAATTTCAATCCGGCTGCTTGAGTTGGTGTTAATACCATAGCTGTTGTAACTGGTGTAGTACCATCTGCTAAGTATAAAACTCCTTGGCTAGCAATTGGTAAACTTGTTACTCTATAACTTGCTATCGTTCCATCTATATCAGTTCCCGTTAAAGCTGCTACTGCTTTTGCAGTTCCGTCATTTAC
Organism: Flavobacterium faecale; assembly: GCF_003076455.1. Classification (NCBI taxonomy): domain Bacteria; kingdom Pseudomonadati; phylum Bacteroidota; class Flavobacteriia; order Flavobacteriales; family Flavobacteriaceae; genus Flavobacterium; species Flavobacterium faecale. The sequence continues at coordinate 1,406,927 of NZ_CP020918.1, read as the reverse complement.
AATACTTGGCGATGCTGTTAAGGTAGCTACTGGTGGCGTGTTGGCCATTACGATATTTACTGTCGCTGGATCTGTACTTTCTAAGCCTCCATTGTCTTTTGCCGATACCTTGAAGCTTGCGGCTTCACCTGTAAAGTTCGATTTTGGTGCAAAAGTTAATCCTGCTGCTTGCGCTGGCGTTAATTCTTGTCCTACTGTTACTGCCGTTGTTCTGTCTGCTAAGTATAAAATTCCTGATGCTGGTAATGGTAATGTTTTTACAACATAGCCAACTACTGATCCATCACTATCGTCTCCTTCTAATCCTGGTAAACTTTGCGGTGTGTCATTTTTAACTAAACTACCTGAAGTTTTATCTTTAGTCGTTGGTGGAACATTAGTCACTGGAATCGTTACCGTAGATGCGGTAGCATCTACTGCTTTATCGTTATCCGTTGCTGTGTAAGCAAACGTTGCGTTTCCGGTAAATCCTGCCGCTGGTACAAATGTTAATCCTGCTGCATCTGTTGCACTAAGCGCTGTGTCTACTAATACTGGCGTTACTCCATCTGCTAAGTACAAGATTCCTTCTGCTGGCAATGGTAATGTCGTTACAATATACTTCGCTGTATCGATTGTTCCATCTGCATCGCTTCCTGTTAAGGCTGCTACTGCTTTTGCTGTTCCATCATTTACGATACTTGGCGATGCAGTTAAGGTTGCTACTGGTGGCGTGTTTACAGATAGTATTCCCGAATTGGATTGAACTGTCGTACAAACATTTTTCGAATTAGTTACTGAAGCACGGTACTTATAACCATTCATAGCTGCAGTAGCACCAGTAATAGTAAGTGTTCCTGTAGTTACACCACTATAAACGCCACCATCAGAGAAGTTACTAAAACCCGATCCAGTATCTACTTGCCATTGATATTTCATTCCTGCTATTGCAGCTGTAGAAGCTGAATAATCAGGAACAGTATTAGGTGCTGTTCCAGTAAAAGCACTAGTACTTTTAGTAGCACCAGCGACCGTAAAGGTCGTATTAGCACCTACTATAATATTTTTATTAGTTGGTTGCGTTGTAACCTCTATTAAAGTAGCCTCTTTTACATTTGCTGATGGCGTCGCTGTATAAGCGGTTCCCGTACCATTTACACCCGCTGCAGTAACTAGACCATTTGAATTTACTTGAGCTGCACCTACGACATCTCCATAAGTACCATCACCATTAGAATCCGCAGTACTAGAACCGTATGATTCATTTGCATCAGAACATCCGTCATTATCAGAATCTGTATCTAAATAATCTGGCGTACCATCTTTATCTAAGTCACATGCTACAACAATCCCTACTCTATTATCATCGACGATAATTATTCCATCAGCATCACTATCTCCAAAAACATACATACGCAACGTGTACGCTTTATTAGGTGCCAACGCAATTTGATTTGTTGGATTTGTAGTACGAATGACGTTAAGATTTAATGTTCCAAATACAGCATTAGCTGTAAGATAGGTATCTGCATTTGTAGTATCACCATATTGTCTTGTTGAGTACAATACTGAACTAGTGGCAAAATTATCATCAGAAACATAAATCGCATAGTTAAAATTACCTGCAATTGCATTTTTTGTAGTATCATTAATCCAGTGAGAATATCCGAAGCTACCTAAGGTTGTTGCATTAACAAAATTCCCTGTTGTAAATTGCCATTGTACATAATCACTATCCGTAATCGCTCCTGCAAGTGTGGTTTGGTTTGCTCCATTAATTTGCATTGAAGTTCCAAGTCCATAAGCACTTGCAAATTGATTAGTAATACCTGTCCCTATTGATTGACCATTATTTGATGCTATATAGGTTCCGTCTTTTAAATCATCTGATCCTCCTGGTGTAGTTAAACTACCATTGTTATTACTATAATTACCGACAACTTGGTCCAATTGACTTCCTGGACATTCACTTTCGTCAGCAATACCATCATTATCATCGTCTAAATCGCTAACATCGGCTACACCATCATTGTCTGTATCTTTCAAAATGGTTAATACTGCCATTGTGCTCGACACGCTAGCACATACATTTTTAGGATTAGTTGCAATTGCTCTATATTTATAATAATTCATCGCAGCAGTAGCACCAGTAATTGTAAGTGTTCCTGTAGTTACACCGCTATAAACACCACCATCAGTTACATTACTAAAACCAATACCTGTATCTACTTGCCATTGGTACGCCATCCCTACTATTGATGCCGTTGATGAACCATAATTAGGAGTTGTATTTGGAGCTGTTCCTGAATAAGTAGTTGTAGTCTTAGTGTTAGCAGCTACTGTAAACGTAGTAGTCGCTCCAGCTAAAACCGCCTTGTTAGCAGGTTGTGTAGTGAACTCTATTTTACTAGCTTCAAGTACATTTGTTGATGGTGTAGTTGTATACCCCGTACCCGTAGCATCTGAACCAGCCGCTGTAACCAAACCATTAGCATTTACTTGAGCTGAACCTACAACAGCTCCATAGGTACCATCACCATTTGAATCTGTTGTAGTAGAACTATAGGCCTCATTTGCATCTGAGCAACCATCGTTGTCTGAATCAATATCCAAATAATCCGGAATTCCATCTTTGTCTGTATCTAAAGCACCTGTACAAACATTAGTTATTTTTAACCCTACATTAGCATGTTTTGCTAATGCAGATTGTTTAACGACAATTTTATCAATTGGAGTATCAATAACAAAGGTATAGCTGGATTCCAAAGCATTTGTTAACCCAGAAGTTACATCACCTGGATAGGCGACTCCTGTAATTGGATTGTAATATGGACCTTGCGCCGCATAAGCTTCATCTAGACCTACATAATATGGGTGCTTGTAAAAGGTTCCTGGAATAACCTTGAACAAAGTACCTTGAAAATAAACCCTATTACTACCGTTGTAAAATTCTATAATTTGAGTTTCATCATAGCTTGGTGCAATGGTACTTGACCCATTGGCTACAGCAATACTCCTTACATTAAATTCATTAATCGTTACCAAAGTTGGAAAAGTAATAGTAGTTACATTACCTGTTACAGCACCTGAACCTCCCATTGCTCCTATATCTATATTTTGATTTGACGAGCCATCAAGATACAGAGGCCCCGTAGTAGCACTCGATGTGGCAGTAGAGGTTACTGTTGCTGTAATCGAAGTTGTTGTACCAGCAACAAACGAATTACTTAAACTTCCAGTAGTCGTGTCACTCCATACTATCTTATCTCCAGTTCGACAACTATTTTCTGCTGTATCTAGAATTCCGTCATTATCGTCATCTAGATCAACTGTATCCAAAATACCATCTTTATCTGTATCCAAACAAGCATCAACCTTTAAAGTAAATGTTGTACCATTGGTTGCACAACCATTTGCAGATTTTAATATAAGCGTTCCTCCATAAACTCCTGCAGCTGCTCCAGCTGGAACCGCAATAGAAATAGGACTAGTTGCTGGCATTGTAGCATCAGTAACAGCAGCAAAACTATTACTTGGATTTGTATTCCAAACAATGCTATAGGTAGAAGGACTGCCTGTGGTTGCACTGTAAGCCAAAGTAGAATTTTGTGCCGTTGCGCTATAGCATACGGGATTAGCTACTCCTGTTGTTATTATGGATGGTGTTGCGTTTACAGCTACCGTAAAAGTTGTTCCTGTGCTTACACAATTCGACGCATTTTTAACCGTAATTGTTCCTGTATAAGTTCCTGCAGCTGTACCGCTAGGCACCGTTATCAAAATAGGACTTGTAGGCAAAGTTGCGTTTGTAACCGTAGCAAAACTATTTGCTGGAGTGGCAGCCCAAGTAATACTATATGTAGTAGGAGTACCTGTTGTTGCACTATAACTTAAAGGCGTAGTTTGTGTACTTCCGCTATAACACACAGCCGTTGTTGCTGTACTAGTTGTAATTGTTGGCAAGTCATTTACTCTCACTGTAAAAGTTCTATTTGCACTTACACAGCCATTTGCATTTTTAACTGTTATTGTTCCTGTATAAAGACCAGCAGCTGCTCCTGCCGGAATCGCTATCGTAAAAGGCGAAGTCGACGGCATTGCTGCATCTGTTACTGCAACAAAACTGTTGGTTGGAGATGCATTCCATGAGATACTATAAGTTGTTGGGCTACCTGATGATGTTGTACCATAACCCAAAGATGTGTTTTGAGCACTTGTACTATAACATACTGCAGTTGCTCCAGAAAATGTTGGAACAAATGGTAATGCATTTACAGTTATTGTTGCTGCAATTGCATTGGCCGAAAGACAACTACCGCTTTTTACTACGGCTCGATACGAAGTCGTTGCGCTTAGATTTGTTGCCGTTAAGCTTATAGTGGTGTTAGCAATCGTGGTTCCTGCAGTTGCAAAATTATCTAAAGATGATTCCCAACGTACCACATTACCTGTATGCCCACTTAAAGTTAATGTTGTACTATTTGTCCCCGTACAAACAGATGTACTAGTACCAACGGTACCACTCACTGTGGCTGGATCTACAACTACTGTAAAGTTAGTTCCTGCACTTGTACAACCTGCTGCATTCTTTACCGTTATTGTTCCTGTATATGTTCCCGCTGTCGCTCCCGCAGGTACAGCAATTGTAAATGGGCTACTTGCAGGCATAGCTGCATCTGTAACCGCAACAAAACTATTTGATGGAGATGCATTCCAACTTATACTGTAAGAAACTGGTGAACTTGTACTTGCACTATAGCTCAATGTAGTGTTTTGCGCCGAAGCATTATAACAAACTGCTGTTGCAGAAGTGGCAGTAGTAATGGTCGGAATTACACATAGTGTTGCCGCAGCAGAGGTAATTGTTTCACAAACATTATTGCTATGCGTAGTAATTACTCTATATTGGTAACCCGACATAGCAGTAACGATACCACTAATTGCTAAAGTATTTGGAGTTGCATTAGAATATGTTGGATTTGTACCTCCCATAGCTACATCCACCCAACTAGATCCGGTATTTATTTGCCACTTATAGTTTAAAGAACTACTTGAGTCTGTAGCAGGTGGCAGTGTATAAATAGGAACTCCTGACGAGTAGGTAGTTGCATTTGCCGCAGTGCTCGTAATGCTAAAAGTTGTTGACCCTCCAGCCGCAACTGAAACATTAGTTGGATTTGTAGTGGACGTTATTTTGGTAGCTGAAGTAACATTTGCAGCAGTTGTACTTGTGTATGTAGCAGCTGCTAAATTCACAGTTCCATCTGTTTTTACAGGAGCCACCGCACCACCAGTCTGTCCAAATTGCTGACCTGTAGCTGCTGATGTAGTATTATTGTAATATTCATTCGAATCTGAACAACCATCATTGTCTGAATCTAAATCGAGATAATCCGGATTACCATCTTTATCTGTGTCTAAACATCTTGAAGCTTTTATACCTAACCATAACACTGGACCTATTCCATCTCCAATACTATCAAATGTTAAACTTTTTACATTTTTGCCTATTAATGAAGGAAAAGAAATTGTACCGCTGGCTTGGGTGGTATTCGCCGTTAGATCTGTTATATATGTTTTTCCACCTATAACTGTTTGCCCTACTAGTTCGGGATTTCCGCCAATGAATACTGATATTGATACCGCAAGATTAGACATAACTGTCCCGTCTGTTAAAGTGGCCGAAAAATTCCCAAAAAGAGCTTGACCTTCAAAATCTATTCCAGCTGTTGCTGTATTAAGATTACCAGAAGAAGTTGTTCCAACACTGTCTGGTAATAAATTTATATCAGAAACTTCATCTCCAAAAGTTATAGTATAAGTACCGTTACCAGTAGTAGTTTCATTAAACCCGAACCTACTGAATGCACCGCTTAAAAATTCACCTGTATCTGTACTAATAGTAACAGTTGTTGCAGGTGTTGCTACAAACTGATATGTTTGAGGGTTGTTAATATTACCGCTTCCTACTCTAGTAGCCTGCTTATCAGTAAATATACATTCATCTGTATCCAAAATCCCGTCATTATCATCGTCTAAATCTTTATAATCTCCAACTCCATCATTATCTATATCACTTGCTCCATTTATTACAATTCTTAAATTTGCATTTGCAACATTTCCAGCATTATCTTTTGAATCAATTAATGTATAAGGAATCACATCTGTCAATGTATTACTTCCTACTAGAGCAGCAACTGTAGGGTTAGTCAAATTAACTTGATAACTGTAACTACCATCTCCATTTACAGTGATAAAACCATAAGTCGTGGCAATTTGAACACCTACATTAGCAGTTACACCATTGACTTCATATATTCTTGGCACATCACTATCTTGCCAGTTTAGATCGGTAAGACCCGCTATTTGACTAAGTGGATCAGCGTCTGTAACTTGCGGTCCATAATTATAATCTAAGACAACTTGTGTTACCGGTGTTTTAAAATAAAAACTAACATTACCATGAGCGTCATTAGCTGGCACAGAACCTGTACCATAAAAAGTATCATTACCTAATACAACAACAGAGCCATTAGCATTATAATCATAGGCCACATTACTACCATTATAAGAACCTTTTACTCGCATTAAATCTTGCCAAGAAGTTCCTTGAGAATAGTCAATATCTGAAATGCTAAAAAATAAACTTGTTACGGGTTTATCAAAATTTATTGTCAATGTATTGTTTGGAGCTGGATTTATTGAAGGATCTGACTGAAATAATAAATACCCAGTATGCCCTCCATTTGTTCCATAATTTACTGTTTGATTTAATGCTGTACCTACAGCGCCCGTATCGGTTTTAACAAATGAAACATTAACTCCATTTATCAGCTTTGATTTACCATCAATAGTTTCATTACTTGTAAATTGATTTTCCCATATTAATTGCGCCAAAGGTCTATCACCTTTATCCACACCAAAACCATCATCATCATAAATTATATTACCGATTGCGGTATTAGTAGTACCTACCTTGATCGTTTTGAGATTATCTGTAGCTACTGGTGGCTCATCCACTCCAGTTATGGTGACGGTTAAATAACCGTAATCAACACTCCCTGATAGGTCGGTAACTTCGTAAGAAATAACATCTGTTATGCTGGCTCCAGATTTCAATCCACTTACCGCTGAATTATTTACGTCTACCAAATAACTATAGTTACCATTACTCTGAGCTGTAATTTTTCCGTAAGTTGAATTATACGAAAACCCTGGAATAACAGATGCGCCATAAACTTTGCTTAATGACAAAACATCGCCTGGAGTTAGATCTGTGTCATTTGACAAAAGATTCCCAGTAACTGGAGTTGTTGCGTTTGCTACAACATTATTAACATCATCTACAGAAACAGGAGGGCGCAATACTGTAATATTACTATACGCTGTTAAGGTATTATTAGGATCAGTAACGCTTACTACCATATACCTTGCACCTTCGGTTACGGTTCCTCCAGCATGAACATATCTGAAATTTCTAAGCAACAACTGCAAATTAGCTTGATTAATAGGTAAACCACCTTGATCAGTTATATCAAATACACCAGTAGCAGTATGTGTAATTCTAAAATTATTACTGCCATAAACAGCATTTAAAACCAACGCAGAAACAGTGTTGATTGTGTAAAAATTCACAAGAACCCCTGCACTATCATATATGTAAGCACGTTCATTAACATTAGGCACTCCTGCGGGAGCACCGTTACTATTAACTGAAAATGTGATTTTTGCACTTGTAACTGTACCTGAAGTAGTAATCACAGAAACACCAGATGAAACTGTCTGCACAATAAACCCTACGTTAGCAATCACTGAATTATTAACACCTGCCAAAGCTCCGTTTAAATCAAGATTGGTAACAGTTAAAGGACTTGTACTTAATTTTTTAGATAGAATATGCCCCGTTTTCGACAATGGATTAAAAATGAAAGCATCATTAACATGACTTGTTGGAGGCGTCACTTTTGCATTCAGCAATAGTGATGAGATTAGTAAAACTAGTAACGAAAACACTTTTGAAAAGTTATTTTTTTTACGAAAAATTTGAAAAGTAGTTTTTTTCATGGTATTATATTTTGATAGAGGGTGCAAATTATAAAAAACAGACAAAATGTAGACTTGGATTAACTGATACTATTTAATGTAAAAAGTATTAATGGATGGTATACATGCTCTAATAATAATATCATCTATAAAGAAAGGTTGACATGAATATTGAAAATTAACTGTCTCTTTCTCTTGAGGAGTATCAGAGCCAAATTCTAAAATTGTACTTACATCATTTTGCGTTACTGTTGGAGAATACCCTTGCTGAAAGGAAAACAAAAAGAGGAAGAGCATTACAACAGTAATCTTATAAAATCTTTGAGTAAAATTGAACATAAGCATTATATTTAAATGATGTTTGGGACTTTTATTTAATAAATTCCAATTAATGGAATCATGTATTTCAAAATGTAACTTAAAAACGGACTAAGAATAAGATCAATTACAGCAAAAGTAAGCAAAATCCTTATAATAAATATTTTATTTTTTACTTATTTTCTGTTTATAACAAACTTATAAACAGAATTAAGAAAAATCATCAATTTACCTAGTGTTAAAAACAAATAACATTTATTTAACACTAATTAACTTTTGGCAAAATATTCAAAACTGCTAAAATCACAGAGTCAAAACTACAGTTATTTATTAAAATATTTGTTTCTATTAGCCAAAAAACTAATAACTATCGACCAACCACCACTTTCATAGGATAAAGATCATCATTTAAAATGAATTAAAATAATTTAAATCAAAGTCCTTTTCTGACTTACACAAAAAAAATAACTTTTAGGCATGCAAAAACATTATGTTATTAAGTCAAATACTAAATTTTGCGACTTTTTTATTTCGAAAAATAACAGCTAAACATTAAGTTATCAACAATTAAAAATAGAAAAAAACCTACTAATTAAAAAATAGACTTAAAAGTTAACGTCGCACTATATTCAACAAGAAAAACAGTTTAAATTGATCAAATAAAACTACCCAAAGTATTTTGATGAACCTATAGATAAGTAAAATATGCTAAAATACATTCCTTTTAATCGCACCTCAATCTTGCTCTCCAACTTTAAAGATAATAGAGGCCAAACTTTAATAATTCCTTAATACTTCATATTTACTTACAATTCTATACAATTACTATCTTTCAAAAAAAAGAAACAGCAGTATGGAGATAGAATACGAAAACAGAACAATTCTTGTTACTGTCTTAAATTGGGGCTTAGGGCATGCCACTCGTTGTATACCAATAATCAAAATGTTGCATTATTACAATTTCACTCCAATAATTGCCTCAGACGGACCTGCCTTAGCATTACTCAAAAAAGAATTTCCCTATATTTTATGTCTACAGCTGCCGTCAAATGCAATTGAGTACCCAAAAAACGGGAATCATTTTAAACGAAAGTTACTCCAAAACCTACCCAAAATAGCGTTGACTATTCGAGAAGAGCATAAACTAATAAATCAATGGATTAAAAAGTATGAAATTATAGGAATCATCTCTGATAATCGAATGGGGTGTTATTCTACACAAGTTCCGTCAGTGTATATTACGCATCAAATTACTGTTTTGACCGGAAATACTACTTGGTGGAGCACCAAATTACACCAATACTTTATCAAAAAATTTACTGTTTGCTGGGTACCTGATCACCAGAAGGAACCTAACTTAGGAGGAAAGCTGAGCCATACCGCTACAACCAATGAATTGAGACTCGAATATATTGGCCCCGTAAGTAGATTTCATATTCACGAAGCAGAACAAAAATATGATTTACTGATCCTTTTGTCTGGTCCTGAGCCACAAAGGGAAATGCTAGAAATACACCTAATCGAACAACTTAAAAACTATGAGGGGAAAGTACTTTTTGTAAAAGGAATTATTGAAGCTGTACAAAAGAAAGAAGAAATTGGAAACGTACTCTACTACAACTTCATGAAGGCACGACAACTTGAACAATGCATACAAGAAAGCGCCATTGTACTTTGTCGTTCTGGATACACAACGATTATGGATCTAGAAAGACTAAACAAAAAAGCTTTTTTTATTCCGACTCCAGGACAATTTGAACAAATGTACTTAGCAGAAAAATTTGAGACCGAAAAAATAGCTCCTTTTGCTGATCAGGACAATTTTAAAATCGAAGATCTCGCTCAGGTATCTTCATACAAAGGATTCAAACATAGTCAAAATGAGGTGGATTGGGTCGATCTATTGAAAATATTCGAAAACTAAATCAGCTTATCATCATTGGGTTTGAGCGATAAGCTGGGAGAAATAAAATAAGTATAGTTCTTTTCGAATACTAAAAAAACTACAACTTCTTAACCGTAGGACGTTCTAAGGTAAAAGAAAATTCAGAACCGATTCCGAATTCACTTTCGACATAAATTTTCTCTTTGTGTGCTTCAACAATATGTTTCACAATGGCAAGACCTAAACCAGAACCTCCTTCTTCACGCGAACCACTTTTATTCACGCGATAAAAACGTTCAAAAAGTCGTGGCAAATGTTGCTTTTCGATTCCGCCACCATCATCGCTCACACGAACCAGTACTTTTTTCTTCGTCAAATTAACTACTGAAACTTCTGTCGTTCCGTTTTCTTTACCGTATTTAATCGAATTGACGATCAAGTTTTCAATCACCTGCTGAATACGGTCACGATCTCCTCGCACAAAATTTCGCAGCGGTTTATTATTATCGAAAGTTAATTTGATATGTTTCTTTTCTGCTTTCATTTCGAGAAGATCAAAAACATTCTGAATCAATTCAAAAATATCAAACTCGGAGTACTCCAAATTTAAATCGCCCGCTTCGAGTTTGGTGATCATATCCAAATCTTCAACGATGTATATCAAACGCTCTACTCCTTTTTCGGCACGTTTCAAGTATTTTTTTCGAATAACTTTATCTTCCATCGCACCGTCAAGTAAGGTCGAAATATAGCCTTGTACGGTAAAAAGAGGTGTTTTTAATTCGTGAGAAACGTTTCCTAAAAAATCTCTTCGGTATTCTTCTCGCACTTGGAGCAATTCGATTTCAAGTTTTTTATCTGTCGCAAACTTTTTCACCTCACGGGTCAAGGTTTCCATATCGGTCGTAATAGGCTGATTGATCAAAGTACTCGATTCTAATAAAGACACATCATCGTAGATTTTTTTCACACGTCTGTATATAAAACGTTCTACCCGATACTGCACGACTACAAACGAAAATGCAAATAATGTAATACTGAAAACAACTCCGAAGCCCACCAACTGCCTTACTGTTGCCGAAAACATAACAGCAACCAAAAAAAGCACAAATGCAGTCGAAAAAAGACTGATATACATCGATGATTTTACGGCAAATTTGTACGTTTTTTTAAAACTAATCTTCATAACCCTATTTAATAAAATAATAAAAATGGGCCAAAAGCCCATTTTAAAATGTTTGTATGTAAAGATAAAAAACTATTTCGCACTCTACAGAGGAATATTGAAAGGTCAAACCTGATTAAGTTACAAGGAATTGCACTTAATCAAACAATTTAAAACCTGCATTCTATATGTTTTTTTCTAATTTAAAAATGTAACATTATACAATGTTCATTCTTTAAACTTCAAATTTATACCCAACTCCTTTAATAGTTTTGAATAAATCTTCTCCAATTTTTTCTCTTAATTTTCGAATATGAACATCGATAGTTCTTCCTCCGACAACAACTTCATTACCCCATACTTTATCCAAGATTTCGTCTCGTTTAAAAACTTTACCTGGTTTGGAGGCTAGTAAATAAAACAATTCAAACTCTTTTCTAGGCAAAGAAATTTCTTGACCTTCCATAACAATTTTGTACTCTTCACGGTTAATCTCGATACCACCTACATTTAATGTCTCACTATCTTGATCTGCTTCGACCAATCGTCTTAATAAAGCTTTCACTTTACTAACTAACAATTTAGGTTTAATAGGTTTGGTGATATAATCGTCTGCTCCTACTTCAAAACCTGCAACTTGTGAATAATCTTCACTGCGCGCAGTTAAGAAAGTAATAATCACGTTACTGAGTTCAGGAATTTTTCTGATATTCTCGCAAGCTTCCATTCCGTCCATCTCAGGCATCATGACATCCATGATGATTAAATCTGGAATTTCTTTTTTAGCTTTAACAATAGCTTCTTTACCATTTGATGCTGTAAATATCTGATAACCTTCTTGAGAGAGGTTATATCCTACGATTTCCAAGATATCCGGCTCGTCATCTACTAGTAAAATTTTAGTGTTCTTGTTTTTCATATAAATAGCAAAATTAGATTTAAATCATTAGAAATCTGTTGTTTATTAAACTAATGATTACAATTGCGATGGTAAATATAACAATAAAATAATCGGTAAAAACTGAGTTTACATTAATTTAATTACATAACCTTTAGGTAATATTAAAACAACTTATTGGTAATACCTCGTTAACTTCGACTTAACACTTCTGCCGTTACTTTGCACAAAATTAACAAAAGAGTATGAAACTTAAATTATTGATTGTAGCATTTTTAATCTGTTCATTTACTTATTCACAGAATAAAGGAACTATTACAGGAGTACTAACCGATAAAGAATCAAACAACGAATCATTGCCATTTGCTAATGTACTACTTAAAGGAACAAAAGCCAATACAACAACCGATATTGATGGAAAATATACCATCGCTATTCTACCAGGAACTTACACTATTCAATTCAGCTTTGTAGGTTACGAACCAGTTGAAGTACCCGTAACTGTAGTAAGCGGAAAAACAATTGTATTAAACAAAGCCTTGTCATCTGGCGGTTACAAACTAGAAGATGTAATTATTAGAGCAGCGCCAACTAATAGAGAAAAAGAAACTGCACTTTTACTAGACCAAAAGAAAGCCGTAGAAATCAAACAATCTATAGGTGCTCAAGAAATGTCTCGTAAAGGCGTAAGCGATGTTGCTTCAGCAGTTACAAAGGTTAGCGGGATCTCTAAGCAAGAAGGAACTGGTGGCGTATTTGTAAGGGGGCTAGGTGATAGATATAATGTAACAACTCTAAACGGATTACCATTACCTTCAAACAATCCTGCTAATAAAAATATTTTACTTGATATATTCTCTACCGATATTGTACAATCAATCGGAATTAGTAAAACTTTTGAATCTCAAAATTATGCCGATTTTGGAGGTGCAAATGTTGACATTGCTTCAAAAAAAATGACTGGTTCACCTTTTGTACAAATTAGTGTAGGAGCTGGGTCCAACAGTAATGTAGCAAAGCTAGATCATTTCTACCTACAAGATGGTCCATCTTACAGCGGATTTAAAAGTGTAACAGCTCCAGAAAATCCATTACTACCCTACAACTATAATAGTAGTTGGGACAAACAAGAGAGAAAGTATAAATTAAATAATAACATTGCTGTTTCCGCTGGAAAGAAATTTAATATTGGAAACAACGGAGCAAGTGTAGGTACTTTTATTACTGCATCTTTTGACACAGACAATAAATTTAACGAAGGAGTTTACAGAACAAATATTACGGCACAAGGTTTAGCAAATTCTGATTTTTATAAAAAATCAAGTAAATACAGCAGTAACTCAACAGTTATGGGTACAGCTGATTATAAAATAAACAAAAATAACGCTATATTTTACACAGGATTATTCTTAAACTCAACTTCTCAAGACTACAGTGAATACGACGGAAAGAATATAGAATTTCCAGGTATCGATCCAATTGGTTTCATCAAACGTGGTACGTTTGACAAAACGCAATTACTACTAAATCAATTGATTGGTAAGCATAAATATAACGAAAAATGGGAAGGAAACTGGAGTCTTGGATACAGCATGCTAGACAACACCATTCCGGATCGTATGCAAAACACCTTTGTTCCTACTGCAGACGGATCAGCTGATTACACTTTTTTCAAAAACTCAAGTATCAACAACCATAGATACTACCAAAGCTTAACTGAAAACGAAATTTCTGCAAACCTATCAGGCTCTTACAACTTCAACAAGAAAGAGGACGATTTTAAAGGAAAAGTTACTTTGGGATATTCTGGTAAAATGAAAAATGTAGATTTTAACTCTCAGCAATACTCATTCTTCCCTGTAACAAACAAAACAATATTCTCAAAAAACGAATTTGACAACACTGACACTTTTTTGAACGCTACTAATTTTGACCTTTCAAAAGGAGACACCTCTAGCAAACTAAGCCAACTATACAGTGGACATTTAAATATACACGCAGTTTACGGTAATCTACTATACAACTTCACAGATAGATTATCAGTTCTATTAGGTGGTAGATTTGAACAAATTGAACAATATGTGTTTTATGTAAGCTTAGATGCACCTGACGGACAAGGTAGAACATATAGCCCAGTAAAATTTCTTCCAAGTGTTATCGCAAAGTACAAACTTAACGACAAACAGAATTTAAAATTTGCAGCGAGTAACACATATACATTACCACAATTCAAAGAAAAAGTAAAAATTCTTTTTCAAGAAGTAGGACAATCTTACGAAGGAAACGACAGATTGTATGCATCAACAAATTATAATGCTGACATAAGCTGGGAATTATACCCTAGCAGTGATGAATTACTATCTGTAACTGCTTTTGGTAAATTAATAAAAAACCCTATAAACGAAATGTTCACCAATTCATCATCTGGAAACATTACCTATGCAAACACAGGTGATAAGGCAGTTGTAGCAGGAATAGAAGTAGAATTAAGAAAAAATATTTTCGAACTAACAAAAGAAAATAATCTTAAAGACAAGCTAAGCTTTGGATTCAATGGTTCTTATATGTATCATGACCAAGACCTTAGCAACAACAAAGTACTTCTAGAAAATGGATTTGGAGCGAACTTCACATTCAAGAATTCAAAACTATCTGGTGCCTCTGATCTTTTAGCAAATGCTGATATCTCTTTTACCAGAGAACTAGAAAATGATAAAGACATTACCGCAACTTTGACTTATGCTTATGTATCAGACAAACTAGCCGTAATTGGAACATCTGAAAGAGGAAATTTAATTGACAAATCAATCAATAGATTGGATTTTATAATCAAATCAAATTTAACCAAAAAGCTTAAACTTGGTCTTTCCTATAAAAACATTTTAAACCCTGCCTACAGAAGAGTTTCAGAACAAAGCAAGGCTCCAAATATAAAAACAGCAGACATATTAGCTAGTTCTTATAAAATTGGTTCTAACATAAGTTTTTCATTGACTTACAAGTTATAATCTTACACCAAATAACCAAAAGAGGTAAAAGCAAATAGTTTTTACCTCTTTTTTTTGCCTTAATACCAAATTAGACATAAACAAATAGAACAACCTTACTTACGCAACCACTTCAAAATAACATTCAATCAATACCTCACAGCAAAAACAACACAACACACACATTATCAGACCACAAAGATTTTTAAACTAAGACATCTACTATATAAAAACAGTTATGTAAATTAATTGTTATTACAGTACGCCGCAATACTTCAATCCTTAACACCATAATAATAATGGGTTAACGTCAATAAAACCTTAAGAATGTTTCTTTGTAGTGTTAAAAAAATCAAACAAAATTATAAAAAAATGAAAAAATCAATTTTAGCAATTTTAACAGTAGGAACAATTGCATTTACAAGTTGCACAAAAGATGATACTCCATCAACTGTTTCATCTTCTTTCGAATTAAAAGTAGATGATTTAAAAGGAAGCATCACTTCTGGAACGGTTACCTTAGATGCTTCAAAAACGTACACTCTAACAGGAGGATTAGTTGTAAAATCACCAGCGAAATTAATAATTCCTGCAGGAACAGTAATTAAATCTGATCCAACAGCAGATTCTGAAAGAGCTAAAACTATCTACATCGCTGTAGAAAGAGGAGCTAAAATATACATAAACGGTACAGCAACACAACCTGTTGTAATGACATCAGGAAAAGCATCACCAGCACAAAGTGACTGGGGAGGATTAATCATCTGTGGTGACGCTAAAGTAAATACTGGAGACAACGGAACATCTGAAGTAGGAGGTTTACTTTATGGAGGAAACAATAATGATGACTCATCTGGAGAAATCACTTATTTAAAAGTTTCATATACAGGATCTAAGTTTAGTGATACTAAAGAATACAATGGTGTTTCTTTCTTCGGAGTGGGTCGTGGAACAATTGTAAACAACATATACACTTTTGAAAGTGGTGATGATGCGGTTGAATTTTTTGGTGGTGCAGTTAACGCTACTAATTTAGTGCTAATTAATTCTTATGATGATTCATTGGATTATGCTGATGGATACATCGGAACAATTTCAAATGTATATATCAGCGGTATTTCTTTTGGAGGAGTAGAAGGATCTAACAATGGAGCAAACGATATTGCTTTACCTATGACAGATGCCAAAATCAATAACATATCAATTGTGAAAGGAACAGATGCTAAATTTACAGCTTCTGAAAAAGCAATCAACTTTAAAGAAGGTGGTGGAAAGCAAACTTACACAAACTTATTTGTTGACGGAATTACTACTTTTGCAAAATTAGATCTTGGAACTGGTGCAACTGCAAGAATAGCAGCAGGAGATTTCAAAGTTAACGGAATGAACTACGTAGCAGCAAACAATACAACTAGTACTTACGTTACTACACAAACTGGTGCTGGTGCTGGTGCAACTTTACCAACTTGGGCAGCTTGGACAAAATAAGAACAAACGAGTAACTGTTTATTTTAAAATAAAAAGTAAAAAACTCTAATTATATCATCAAAAGACCTTTCATTAATTTGAGGGCACTGAAAAAGTCTTTCTAATAAATTGACACATAAAAAGGAGTAGATATCTATGGATTTCTACTCCTTTTTTCTTATATTTAAATCTAATTATAAGTGTTTTTTAGATGTTAGTACAACAACAAACAATACAATTCAGCGAGTATTCTTCGTTGTATGATTTAATAGTTCCAAAAGAAAATCTATTAAGAAAAATTAATGATTTGATTGATTTTTCATTCATTTACGATGAGTTGTTAAATAAGTACTGTCCCAATAATGGGCGAATGGCAGAAAGTCCCGTTCGTATGTTTAAGTATTTACTACTTAAAACAATCTATACTGTTTCCGATATTGATGTCGTGGAGCGTTCTCAATACGATATGTCCTTCAAATATTTTTTGGATATGAATCCAGAAGACGATGTTATCAATCCGAGTTCGTTAACAAAATTTAGAAAACTACGTCTAAAGGATACCGACCTATTAAATCTGTTGATAAACAAAACAGTCACCATTGCTATCGAAAAAGGTATTATTCGTTCGAAGTCTATCATCGTTGATGCCACACATACTTTATCAAGATCCAATCCATTTTTAGCCATCGATGTATTGAGAGAACGTTCCAAGCTACTGCGAAAAACAGTATACAGCTTTGAGCAGGAATTCAAAGAACATATGCCTGAAAAAAATACAGACAATGACTTAGAGAAGGAACTTGCTTATTGTAAAGAGTTGGAAAAACGCATTGAAAATGAGCCGTCAATAAGTTCGATTCCAGCTGTGAAAGAGAAATTAAATCTACTCAAAGAAACTGTAGAAGACACTCAAGAAAATTTTACCTTATCAAAAGATGCAGATGCTAAAACGGGTCATAAATCTGCTGATAGTTCTTTCTTTGGATATAAGACTCACTTAGCTATGACCGAGGAGCGCATCATTACAGCGGCTGTAGTCACATCAGGTGAAAAAGGGGATGGGCCAGAATTACCTAGACTTTTAGCGATTAGTCAAAAAAACGGAATTGATGTTGATACTATTATTGGGGATGGAGCTTATACAGGAAAAGAAAATCTCAAACTCACAAGGGAGCAAAATATTAAAGTGGTAGCCAGACTAAATGTTACAATAGCACAAGGAGCTAGAAAAGACGAAGATAAATTTGACTATAATAAAGATGCCGATAGATTTGTTTGCACTGCTGGTCATATGGCCATACGAAAGGCTCGCCAAGGTAAAAAAAATGTTGGAACCAATCAAATACAAACCTACTATTTTGATGTGGAAAAATGAAAGACCTGCTCTTTAAAAGAGGGTTGTTATAAAGAAGGATCCAAGACAAAAACATATTCGGTGTCGATAAAATCGGACTTACACCAAGAACAAATCAGCTTTCAAGAAACTGACTATTACAAAGAAAAAGCAAAACATCGATATAAAATAGAAGCGAAAAATAGTGAGTTGAAAAATGTACATGGTTATGATAGAGCAATATCATATGGCATTACCAATATGCAAATGCAAGGTGCAATAGCAATTTTCGCAGTCAACTTAAAAAGAATACTCAAATTAATGTAGAAAAATGAAAGCTACTGCTGCATTACTCAAAATGACTCTAGCTAAACTCAAAATAGCCTTATTGAACCAACATTAAAAATCAAGATTAAAAAGGAAAACGCTTGCAACGGATTATATAACTCCTGTTACAAGCGTTTTTTTATTGTCTAAAAAACGATGATAATCAAAATATGCGATGTTTTTCAGTGCCCTCATTAATTTGAAAGGTCTTTTTTTTGTTTCCTATTTAATATTTTCTTACATTTACTTTATTGTAAAAATAGGCGATGACAAAAAATTACTTTTATACTATACTCTTACTGGTTTTTCTTAGCTCCTTTAACGTTAGCGCTCAAGATGCTAAGCAGTTACCCAAAACGCAAGATAGCGCCTCTATTGAGGGACTAAACTTGTATCCAAACCCTGCAACTAACGGAAGAGTATCTATTGCGACAAAAAATGATTCGGACAAAGACATTACCATTTTTGATCTTTTAGGAAAGAAAATTTTGCAAACAAAATTATCCGGAAGAGAATTAAATATCGCTAATTTGTCTCCTGGTGTTTACATCATCAAAATCAATGAAGACAATGCAACAGCAACACGAAAACTTATTGTAAGATAAAAATTCATAAATAAATCACAATTAAAGCCTCAAAATTATTTTGAGGCTTTTTTGTTTTTTTAGTTTACTACTTTTGTATAAAAAGTATAAAATTGATTGCAACTACTGACATCTTCACAATAGCCTCTCAAAAGCAATTTGAAAAAATAGCTCTAAAAACCTTTCGATACCAATACGAAAACAATTTGGTCTATCAAGAGTTTTGCAATCATTTAAAAACCGATGTTCAAAAAGTAAAATCAATTGAACAGATTCCGTTTTTACCTATTCAATTTTTTAAAAGTCATAACGTTGTTAGCAATAACAACCCAATCGAAACTACTTTTACCAGCAGCGGTACTACCGGAATGATAACGAGTAAGCATCAAGTCACCGATGTTTCTATTTATGAAGAAAGTTATCAGAAAGCTTTTTCAGAGTTCTATGGTAACATCGAAGATTATGTTGTTCTCGCCCTCCTACCCTCTTATCTAGAACGCGAAGGCTCATCATTAATTCATATGGTCGAAGATTTGATACAACGCACCAACCGACCTGAAAGTGGCTTTTATTTGCACAATCATGACGAACTTATAAAAAATCTCACCCAACTAAATAAAGAAGGAAAAAATATAATCCTAATTGGAGTTACTTACGCTTTATTGGATTTAATTGAATACTCTAAATCTATTTCGTTCCCCCTTTGGGGGCTAGGGGGATCTACCATTATTATGGAAACTGGTGGTATGAAAGGCAAACGAAAAGAAATGATTCGAGAAGAATTACACCAACAACTATGTGATGGTTTTGGCGTAACTGCTATTCACTCTGAATATGGAATGACCGAATTATTATCGCAAGCTTATTCTCTGGGAGATGGAATTTTTGAATGTCCTGCCTG
This sequence comes from Flavobacterium faecale, assembly GCF_003076455.1. NCBI lineage: Bacteria > Pseudomonadati > Bacteroidota > Flavobacteriia > Flavobacteriales > Flavobacteriaceae > Flavobacterium > Flavobacterium faecale. The sequence continues at coordinate 1,387,040 of NZ_CP020918.1, read as the reverse complement.
GATGCAAATCCTAGTGCGCGACACCGAAGACGCACTGACCTACATACCTACAGGAAAAACAGGTGGAATCAATGTGATTGATTTAGCAAATATTAATTCTTGCTCATTTATTGCAACGCAAGATTTAGGCAAAAAATATCCCAACAACTCTTTCGAAGTATTGGGACGTTTTGATAATTCAGATATACGTGGATGTAATTTAATGGTTTTGTAGTAGCTTTTGGCATTTGGCTCTTGGCTCTTGGCTTTTGGCTCTAGAACGCAAAGGAAAAATATACAAAGAAAAACCCCTGCTAGCGTTTTAAACTCAAGCAGGGGTTTTTATATTAAAACCGATGACTCGGACTTGTAGTCAAAATTAAACCACTCTTACCACAAAATAATTTTTCTTTCCGCTTTGTAATAATACAAATTGGTTGTTTATTAAATCTGTCGCAGTTAGCATAAAATCTTCTTTTACCTTATCTCTATTAACAGAAATTGAATTGGCAGTCAAAGCTCTTCTCGCTTCTCCATTGGATTTAAAAAACCCTGTTTTATCATTCAAAACAGTGATAATTTCGATTCCGCTTTCAAGATCTGCTTTTGCGATTTCAGCTTGTGGCACACCGTCAAAAACTTCTAAAAAGGTTGCAGCATCCAATTGCTTCAAATCATCAGCATTAGCGTTTCCAAAAAGGATTGCCGAAGCTTTAATGGCATTTTCCAAATCGGCTGCAGAGTGTACCATAACAGTAATTTCTTCTGCCAAACGCTTTTGCAACAAACGCAAATGCGGCGCTTCTCTATGCTCAATTGTCAATGACTCTATATCTTCTTTCGATAAAAAAGTAAAGATTTTTATATATTTTTCAGCATCAATATCTGAGGTATTTAACCAGTATTGGTAAAATTTATAAGGAGATGTTCTTGCTGAATCCAGCCAAATATTTCCACCTTCAGATTTTCCAAATTTAGTACCGTCTGCTTTTGTGATTAACGGACAAGTCAAGGCATATGCTTTTCCGCTGGCAATTCTACGCACTAGCTCTGTACCAGTAGTAATATTTCCCCATTGGTCGCTTCCACCCATTTGCAACGTACAGGCTTTCTCTCTATACAAATGCAAGAAATCATATCCTTGCACCAGTTGATAAGTAAACTCTGTAAACGACATCCCTTCAGCCGCTTCTGACGACAAACGTTTCTTTACAGAATCTTTGGCCATCATATAATTTACTGTAATGTGCTTACCTACATCACGAATGAATTCTAAAAAAGAAAAATCCTTCATCCAATCGTAGTTGTTTACCAATTCGGCAGCATTTGCAGCATCTGAAGTAAAATCTAAAAAGCGCTCTAATTGCCCTTTTATCGCTTCTTGATTGTGACGCAAAGTAGGTTCGTCCAACAAGTTTCTTTCATTCGATTTTCCTGATGGATCACCAATCATTCCTGTTGCACCACCAACCAAAGCCAATGGTTTATGCCCTGCTATTTGAAAATGTTTTAATAACATTACTCCAACCAAGTGTCCTATATGTAATGAATCTGCAGTTGGGTCAATACCCACATACGCCACACGCATTTGTTCCATCAAATGTTCTTCTGTGCCTGGCATAACATCGTGGAGCATTCCTCTCCAAGTTACTTCTTCAATAAAATTTTTCATCTTTTTTTCTTCAATTTGTGCAAAGATAGCAATTCGACTGTCAAAAATCAATTTCAAAAACAAAAAGCAACTTCAAAAGGCAACTTCAAATGTCAACTTCAAATGTCAACTTCAAATGTCAACTTCAAAAAGCAACTTCAAATGTCAACTTCAAATGTCAATCTCAAATGTCAACTTCAAATATCAACTTCAAATGTCAATTTCAAATGTCAATCTCAAATGTCAACTTCAAATGTCAACTTCAAAAAGCAACAGCAATAATAAAGACAACAAAATTCTAAGTTAAGTTTAACAATACTATTTTTTATTTTTTGAAATTGATTTTTGCAATTGAAATTGACTTTTGTATTTTGTATTTTGTATTTTGTATCTTGTATTTTGTATCTTGTATTTAGAAATTGACTTTTACTTTTCTTACCTTTGAAGTTATGATTTTAGTAACAGGAGGAACAGGATTAGTTGGAGCGCATTTACTACTTCATTTGGTAGAAAAAAACCAAAATGTACGTGCCATCTATCGCACCAAAGACGGGATTGAAAAAACGGAAGCTTTATTTTTAAGTTATAAAAAAAAGGAGCTGTTCGGAAAAATTCAATGGCACTTGGCTGACATTCTTGATGTTCCGCAGTTAGAGGAAGCATTTATAGGTATCACACATGTGTACCATTGCGCAGGCCTTATCTCTTTCGATCCAAAAGACGAAAACCGTTTACGAAAAACAAACATTGAAGGCACAGCCAATATTGTAAATTTTTGTTTAGCAAAAAACATTACAAAACTATGCCACATAAGCTCAGTAGCCGCTTTGGGCGATTTGGCCGAACATGAAACTGTAGTAACCGAAGAAACAGAATGGAATCCTGAAAAACCACATTCTGATTATGCCATCTCAAAGTATGGAGCCGAGATGGAAATTTGGAGAGGACAACAAGAAGGCTTACAAACGGTAATCATCAATCCTGGAGTCATACTTGGGCCCGGATTTGACGACCAAGGTAGCGGACTACTGTATAAAAGAGTAGCCAACGGTTTGTCCTTTTTTACAAAAGGCACCACTGGATTTGTTGCTGTTCCCGATGTAATTAAAGCAGCAACGAGCGCTATGAACAGCGAACATAGTAACGAGCGCTATATTGTGGTGGCTGAAAATCGTACTTTCCAAGAAATTTTAAATAGCATGAGTGACGCGCTACACAAGAAGCATCCAACTATTGAGGCTAAGCCATGGTTATTAGAAACTATTTGGAGACTTGACAAAATTTGGTCTATGGTGACTGGTAGTAAAAGGAATTTCACAAAGTATAGCGCAAGAGCGAGCTATGGCAGTAAAATATTTTCTAATGAAAAAATAAAAGCCGATTTAAAAATCAGCTTTTTGGATATTTCTACCTATATTAAATCGATAGCAAAAGCATAAAACAAGGCTGTGATTAATTCACAACTCCTTCACTTCCAACCTCTACCGCTTCCATTCTTTCTTTAAACCTTTTGGTTTTTGCTACTGAATCTTTATCAGCTGGGATACCGTTTTTATTTGATGAACGTGTTTTTCGTTCCGCTCTATTTAACAAGGTGTCAAGTAGTATTTTTTTTGACTCTGCACGTACTTTTACTTGATCAAATATTTCTTTGTAATTTTTATAGTCAGACGCATAGTAGCTGTTACTTTGCACAAAACGAGTACTATCAATATTGTATTTTTTATACACATACTCTAGTTCATTCCCTTTATACTCTAGCATTTTGGCAGCATTTTGATACTTCACCACATTTAGCAAGGCCAAATCATAAAGAATATCAACCATTTTATCTTTGGGTATTAGGTTTTTTGGTTCTTTCAAAACCTCTTCCTTACACCCAACACACAAAAACAGTAAAAAAATGATTGCTATACTTCTCATACGCTGCATTACCTTATTCTTCACAATTGTGCTTTTCATTCTTTTTTTTATCGAATGAAAAGCACCTTGTTATTTTATTAAAAATTTCGATCAAATAATAAACGACGTCCTGCTTTAATGTCTTTCACCTTGAATGATTTGTACACCAATTGCCCATTGACAAAAGTATGAGTGATTCTAGATTTGAAAGTATAACCTTCAAAAGGAGACCATCCACATTTGGCTAAAATATTCTCTTTTTTAACTCCCCAAGGTAAACCAGCATTCACAATTACCAAGTCGGCATAATAACCTTCTTTGATAAACCCTCTCTTTTCGATCTGAAAGATTTTTGCAGGATTGTGACACATTTTTTCTACTATCTTTTCCACCGTAATTTTACCTTGATGAAACGCTTCAAACATTGCCACAACAGCGTGTTGTACTAGCGGTCCACCAGAAGGAGCTTTTAGATACGGTTGTTTTTTCTCTTCAAGTGTATGAGGTGCGTGATCGGTTGCAATAACGTCAATACGGTCATCTACAAGCGCTTTCCACAAAGCATCTCTGTCTGCTGCCGTTTTTACTGCAGGATTCCATTTTATTAAATTTCCTTTGGTTGCATAATCATCATTTGTGAACCAAAGATGGTGTACGCAAACCTCAGCAGTAATTTTCTTTTCTGACAACGGAATCTTATTGGTAAACAAGTCCATTTCTTTGGCAGTAGAAAGATGAAAGACATGCAAACGTGCTCCTGTTTTCTTTGCCAAAGCAACTGCTTTGGACGAAGAAATATAACAAGCTTCCTCTGAACGAATCAAGTGGTGAGCCGTTACAGGTACGTCATCGCCATATTCTGCAATGTATTTGGCTGTGTTTTCTTTGATTGTTGTTTCATCTTCACAATGAACAGCAATCAACAAAGGCGTACTTGAGAATATTTTTTCGAGTGTCGCTTCGTTATCTACCAACATATTTCCGGTTGAAGAACCTAAAAATATTTTGATCCCTGCTACATTTTTGGGATTGGTTTTTAATACCTCTTCCAAGTTGTCGTTGGTAGCACCCATCATAAACGAGTAGTTCGCATATGATTTTTCAGCTGCTAATTGGTACTTTTCTTCAAGAATTTCTTGAGTTACCGCATTAGGAATTGTATTAGGTTGCTCGATAAAAGAAGTAATACCTCCTGCTACAGCTGCTTTTGACTCTGATTCAATATCTCCTTTATGAGTCAAACCTGGCTCTCTAAAGTGAACTTGATCGTCAATAGCACCCGGCATTAAATAATTACCTTCGGCATCAATAATTACAAAATCTGAGGACTTAGCGCTAATGCTTTCTGAAATCTCAACAATTAAGTCATTTTCAATTAAAACATCGCCCTCAAAAATTACTCCTTCATTTACTATTTTGGCATTCTTAATTAAAACCCTGTTCATTGTACTGATACTTATAATGTATTAAATAATTTTTTGAATCTCAGAGAAATCACTCCAAATACCGCCTCTACAATAATAGAATTACTCATTTTGGATTGACCCTTGGTTCTATCGGTAAAGATAATAGGAACTTCGGTAATTTGAAATTTTCGACTAAAAGTTCTGTATTTCATTTCAATTTGAAATGCATATCCAACAAATTTAATCTTATCCAGTTTGATGGTCTCCAAAACTTGTCTTTTGTAACAAACAAATCCTGCAGTGGCATCATGAATTTTCATTCCGGTGATCATACGAACATACACAGAGGCGAAATAAGACATCAACACTCTATTCAGCGGCCAGTTGACCACATTTACTCCGGTCACATAACGAGAACCAATAGCGAGATCAGCATCACCAAAATGGCAGGCGTTGTACAACTTCTCTAAATCGTTTGGATTGTGTGAAAAGTCGGCATCCATTTCAAAGATATAATCATATTGACGCGCTATCGACCACTTAAAACCATGAACATAAGCGGTTCCTAGTCCAGCTTTTTTCATTCTTTTTTCTAAAAATAAACGTCCCTCAAACTCCGATTGCAAAACAACTACTTTGTCTGCCGTGTGATCAGGTGAATTATCGTCGATTACCAATATATGAAAGTTCTTATGCTGTGATAGCACAGAACGAATAATACTTTCGATGTTTTCAATTTCGTTATAGGTAGGAATTATAACAATACAGTCGCTCATTTTTTAAATAATTTCACCGCAAAAGTAAACTTTTTAAAGCATTTGAGTGATAATAAAACTATAATAAAAAGTTTGAAACAAAAAATTACTAATTTTGCCACACTATGACAGAACATTTACTTCATCCACGATTATTAGAGAGCAAAGATTGGGCAACCGTATTATTTGTGCTGTCATTTATATTAATAGCGGTAACCAAAACAATGAACGAAAGCCGTTTTGGAGACTTTGTGAATTTATTGTTTTCAGATAAATACGCAAAAATCTACCGTGACGCTACCCATTTGAACAGCACCTTTACTGCAACACTCTTTGTGGTACAAGCCATATCGTTTGCATTTTTCATACAATTGTCTTTGAGTGTTTTTGGCAACGCCTCCAAAACAGATTATATTTTATACATTCAGATATTGACCTTTGTCGTGTTTTTTATTTTATCAAAGTTTTTAATCGAAAAAATTATAGCTACCGCCTTCAATATTGAAGAATTAGCAGAGCAATTCAACTTACAAAAAGTGACATATCGCACCTATATCGGCCTTTTAATCTTGCCTTTCAACATAATTCTGTTTTACCAAGACAGTATTTCGATAATAATTCCGCAGACAATTATCGCTATAATACTGATAGCCAACCTGCTCTCGTACTTAACATCAATAAAAAACTATCAAAATTTAATAATCAGTAAGTTGTTTTATTTTATTTTATATCTTTGCACTCTCGAAATTGCACCCTATTTTTTTATGTATTACTGGTACACAAAAGGTAGCGCTTAGAAACTGTTAAAATATGAAAGTGAAAACTATCTTGGTATCACAACCTGAGCCTAAAGTTGAAAATTCTCCTTACTTTGAATTGCAACAAAAGCATAAAATTAAAATTGATTTCAGGCCTTTTATCCACATCGAGGGAGTTAGCGCTAAAGAGATCCGATTGCAAAAAATCGATCTTAACAATTTTACTGCCATTATTTTAACGAGTCGTAACGCTGTAGATCATTTCTTTAGAGTAGCTGAAGAAATGCGTTTTAAAGTTCCCGAAGGTTTAAAATATTTTTGTCAATCGGAAGCAGTAGCTTTCTATCTACAAAAATACGTAGTGTACAGAAAACGTAAAATTTATGTTGGAGCCAAAGATTTTGCAGATTTATCTCCATTAATCAAAAAGTATAAAGACGAAAAATTCTTGTTGCCTGCTTCTGACCAATTGAATGCTGATGCACCGACGACTTTGAATAGTCTTAAAGTAGATTGGACTCCTGCTATTTTTTACAAAACAGTAATGAGTGATTTATCTGATTTAGCAGATGTTTATTATGATGTTTTGGCTTTTTTCAGTCCAACTGGAATCAAATCATTGTTCAAAAACTTTCCTGACTTCAAACAAAACGATACTCGTATTGCTGTTTTTGGAAGCACAACGCAAAAAGAAGCACTTGACAACGGTTTAAGAATTGATATTCTTGCACCAACACCAGGAACACCTTCTATGACAATGGCTATCGAAAAATACATCAATGAAGTAAACAAAGTAAAATAATTACTTTAGCCTTTATAAAACAAATGCCCCAAAGAGTTCAAAACTATTTGGGGCATTTTTTATGCTTATTGTTTTCGAATAAATCAAAACAAATCTGATGCTAATTAATCTCGGCGGCTGTTACCCATGTATATATTGACATAGTACAAAAGCGTAGCAATAGACCCCAATGCTGCTACCAAATAAGTACGTGCTGCCCATTTCAAGGAATCTTCGGCACCGGCGTATTCAGCAGGGTTGAGCATATTTTTGTTCTTTAACCACGCTAATGCTCTGTTACTCGCATCATATTCCACCGGCAAGGTTACGATTGAAAAAATAGTTGTTGCAGCAAACAATACGATACCTATCAATAATAATTGAGGAAAAGTACGTAACATCAAAATACCACCCAACAACACCCATTGCATGTACTTGGAAGCAACACTCACAAAAGGAACCAATTTTGATCGCATTTGTAGCATATTGTACCCAACTGCATGTTGCACAGCATGTCCACACTCGTGAGCCGCGACTGCTGCAGCGGCAGCATTGCGTTGGTTGTAAACCGACTCACTTAAATTTACCGTTTTATCCGTCGGATTGTAGTGATCTGTTAATTGCCCTGGTGTCGAAATTACGCGTACATCATAAATACCGTTATCCGAAAGCATTTTTTGAGCAATCTCAGCACCACTCATATTGTTCTGCAAATGTAATTTTGAATAAAATTCGAATTTGCTTTTCAGTCTTGAACTGACCAACCAACTCGCTAGCATAATTATACCAGCAAGTATCATATATCCCATTCCCATAATTTTATGTTTTATTGTTTTCTTGTTATAAACATACAACAAATTCTGAACCAAAATAATAAGATGTCAATTTGACATTTATGATACTGTTTGAAAAGTCAACATACAAGATCAAATTTAAGAGTCGATTTCGAACAAAAAAAAATCCAAACCGTTTATAGTATTACCTAAAACGCTTTGGATTTTAATCTAAAATATTTGTTTTAACTTTATTATCCCACTAGGTTAATGATTTTCCCTGGAACAATAATTATTTTATTTGGCGTTTTTCCATCCAATTGTTTGATAGTTCTTTCGTCTGCCAATACGATTTCTTGAATTTGATCTTTGGTTAAATCCAAAGGCAAAGTCAATGTAAAACGCATTTTTCCGTTGAAAGAGACCGGATATTCTTTTTCTGACTCTACTAAGTGTTTTTCTTCGAATACCGGAAAAGGAACCGTAGCAATCGAACCTTTATTCCCTAGTAATGACCATAATTCTTCAGCAATGTGCGGTGCATAAGGCGAAATTACGATAGCCAATGGCTCAAGTATTGCACGAGAATGACATTTTTGAGTCGACAATTCATTTACACAAATCATAAATTGTGAAACGGAAGTATTGAAAGAGAAATTTTCAATATCATCTGCCACTTTTTTGATGGTTTTGTGTAGTGTTTTAAGATTGTCTTTGGTTGGCTCTTCATCAGTCACGACCATTGTATCTTCTTCATAATACAAACGCCATAACTTTTTCAGGAAACCAAAAACACCTGATATACCAGCTGTATTCCAAGGTTTGGCTTGTTCCAATGGTCCTAAAAACATTTCGTACAAACGTAAAGTATCTGCTCCGTATTCAGTACAAATATCATCTGGCGTTACTACATTGTATTTCGACTTAGACATTTTTTCGACTTCGCGACCTACTATGTATTTACCGTTTTCATCTAAGATAAATTCGGCATCTTTATATTCTTCCCTCCAAGCTTTAAATTTTTCAACATCTAATTCATCAGATGAATTAACCATTGAAACATCAACGTGAATTGGCTGCACATTTTGTCCATCAATTTTGTTCTTTGAAACAAATGAATTTGTTCCTTCCAAACGATACACAAAAGCACTTGTCCCCAAAATCATTCCCTGATTAATCAATTTCTTGAATGGTTCTTCGGTTGGTGCGTATCCTTTGTCTTTTAAGAATTTGTTCCAGAAACGCGAGTACAATAAGTGACCCGTTGCGTGTTCGCTACCACCAATGTATAAATCTACCGATTCCCAATACGCCAGCGCTTCTTTGCTTGCAAATTCGTTTTCGTTATGCGCATCCATGTAACGCATCCAGTAGAATGAACTACCCGCCCATCCTGGCATCGTATTCAATTCCAAAGGAAAAATTGTTGTATTATCAACCAAGTCAGTATTAACTACTTTATTGATAGTAGTATCCCAAGCCCAAACAGCTGCGTTACCTAATGGTGGCAATCCGTCTTCGGTTGGCAAATATTTCTCTACTTCAGGTAAAATGATTGGTAAATACTGTGCATCAATCATTTGCGGCAAACCATTAACGTAATATACCGGAAACGGCTCTCCCCAATATCTCTGACGAGAAAAAACAGCGTCACGCAAACGATAATTTATTTTCCCGAAACCTTGATTTAGTTTTTCTAAAGCTTCAATTGCTTTTTTGGTTCCTTCTTTATATCCTAATCCATTCAAGAAATCGGAATCTACTAATTGAAATCCGTCTTTCGAACCAAAGGCTGCTTCAGAAATATCTTTATCGAAAATATTTTTAATCAAAGGCATTCCTTCTTGACCTTTAAAGAAATTAGCAAAAGCATAATCACGCTCATCACCACAAGGAACCGCCATTACAGCACCAGTACCATATCCAGCCAATACATAATCCCCAATCCAAACCGGAATCGGATCTTTGGAAAAAGGATGTTCTGCATACGCACCAGTAAACACACCCGAAATTGTTTTTACATCGGCCATACGTTCTCTCTCAGAACGTTTAGCTGTTTTCTCCACATAAGCAGCTACTGCTTCTTTTTGAGCTTCAGTAGTAATCTGTGCTACCAATTCGTGCTCTGGCGCTAAGGTCATGAACGTCACTCCAAAAATAGTATCAGGACGTGTTGTGAAGACTGTAATCCCCCTAACCCCCGAAGGGGGAACTCCAATAGAAGCGTCAGTAGAAACAGCTATATTGTCTAATTCTATTGTTATTGTATCGAGAACACCCGGCAGATTTCTAAGTATTTCTTCGTTTTTAAAACGAATTACTTTAAATCCTTTTTCGTTAAGAACCTTGGTTCTTTCCTCATCTGCTTCTACTTGGCTATCGTGAATACTTCCATCAACTTCTATCACTAATTTTTTTGACAAACAAACAAAGTCTACAATATAATCTGCAATTAAGTGCTGTTGTCTAAATTTATAATCTAATGCTTTTGATTTTAAACTCAACCATAATGTCTTTTCGGCTTCGGTTGGATTATTTCTCATTTCTTTTGCTTTTTCCAACAGTAAATGAGAATTATTTCCACCTGTCATATAACCCAAAGTATTTTCAGACCCCAAGTTCTCTTCCCCTTCGGGGAAGGATAGGATGGGGAACTTAACCATCGCACCAACACTTTTTCCAATCCAATTGCGCTGACTTTCTTTGATGCTTTCGCTCCAGTCTATTGTATTTAATCCTTGCAACAAGCGCTCTGCATAGGCAGATATACGCATGCTCCATTGTGTCATTTTTTTTCGAACTACAGGATAACCGCCGCGTTCAGATACGCCGTTGATAATTTCATCATTGGCCAAAACAGTTCCTAATCCTGGGCACCAGTTCACTTCGGTCTCTGCCAAATAGGTCATTCGATATTGCAAAAGAATCTTTTCTTGCTTCTCTTTCGCGAAAGCGTTCCATTCAGCAGCTGTAAAAACCACAATATGATCATCGCAAACCGCATCCACATTTGCATTTCCTTCTGATGAAAAATGAGTGATTAGGGTCGAAATATCCTCTGCTTTATCACTATTTTTATTGTACCATGAATTGAATAACTGAATGAATATCCATTGCGAATGTTTGTAATAATCAGGATTGGAAGTACGAACCTCTCGATCCCAGTCAAATGAAAACCCAATAGCATCCAATTGTTTTCTATATCCTGCGATTTTATTACCCTCTTTATCAAAACCACCATCGATGTTTACTCTCGTAGTATCTTCTGGACGTTGACCTGTTTGAATGGCATATTGCTCTGCTGGCAATCCAAAACTGTCATACCCCATTGGGTGCAACACATTAAAACCTTGGTGACGTTTGAACCTAGCATACACATCTGATGCAATATACCCTAACGGATGCCCAACATGCAGTCCTGCTCCAGATGGGTAAGGAAACATGTCTAAAACATAATGTTTGGGCTTGCTTGAGGTGTTTAAGGCAGCAAAAGTTTTATTGTCTGCCCAGTATTTTTGCCATTTGGCTTCAATTTCGTTCGGATTGTATTTCATCACAGTGAGTTTCTAAGGTACAAAGACACTACGTATCTAGGTTTTGCTAAATTATAAAGCAGCAAATTTACGTTTATTGTACGAAAGTCAAAACTTTGAACGTTATTAACTTCAAATAAAGAAATACTTTATTATTTTTACGCCATAATTAAAAAACACTATGAGTTCTTCATTTGATAAGTTTCAGAAACGCAGGCTAATTTCGTCCTATTTTTCAGTTGTCCTAAGTATTTTTTTGGTTTTGTTTCTATTGGGAACATTAGGCCTTTTCATCATCAATTCTCAAAAATTGGCTGATGATTTTAAAGAAAAAATCGCGATGACTGTATTTTTCAAAAACGAAGCTACAGATGCCGAATTAAAAACATTTGGCGATGAATTGAAAAAGGCGCCTTTTGCAAAATCATCTTTATATGTCACTAAGGACGAGGCAGCAAAGCAGCATACCGATATTATTGGTGAGGATTTCTTGACCTTTTTGGGCGAAAACCCGTTGCAAAACTCGTACGACATCCATTTTAGAGCGGCTTATGTAGAGCGTGATAGTATTGCTAAAATCGAAAAACAACTTCGTGAAAACGAAAACATATCTGATATTGTTTATGACAAGCAACTTGTAAACCTTGTGAATGACAACATCAAAAAAGTAAGTATGTGGATTTTGATCATTAGCTGCTTTTTGACTTTTATCGCCGTTTTGTTGATTAACAGTTCTTTGCGTTTATCGATATATTCGAACAGATTTATCATCAAAACCATGCAAATGGTTGGTGCTACAAAATCGTTTATTCGTAAACCATTTGTAATGCGCAGTGTAAGACTCGGAATTTTGGGCGCAACACTTGCTATTATTGGCTTGATGATTATGCTTTTTTATGTAGAAACAAATTTTCCTGAACTTGAAATATTAGCCAACAAAACCTTAATCGGTCTTGTATTTGCGGCCGTAATGGGTGTGGGGATATTGATCACTTGGATAAGTACACATTTTGCTACACAACGTTTCTTGAACCTAAGAACAGACGATTTATATTAATTTAGTTAGACCTTATTGAAGGTTTCATAATTAAGTAAGTAAAAAAAATATCATGAAAGAGAACACACAAGAATTTTTATTCGAAAGTATCAACTACAAAATACTATTAATTGGTTTGGCTGTGATTGCAGTAGGCTTTATATTAATGTCTGGTGGTGGTAGTGATGACCCAACGGTTTTTAATGAAGAAATTTTTAACTTCAGAAGAATACGTTTGGCACCAACTACGGTTTTGATTGGTTTTGGAATTACCATTTATTCGATACTAAAAACCAACAAGAAAGCATAACGCTAGACGATAATTCAATACTTTAAAAAATTTTAATGAATACAATACAAGCCATTATCATTGCGATAATAGAAGGACTTACAGAATATTTACCAATCTCTTCCACTGCCCATATGGGATTTACAGCTTCATTGCTAGGAATGGAAGAAAGTGATTTTTTAAAGATGTTTCAGGTTTCTATTCAGTTTGGAGCCATCTTATCAGTAGTCGTATTGTATTGGAAGAAATTTTTTGACTTTAAAGATTTACACATCTACATAAAATTAACCGCTGCTGTAATTCCGGCATTGGTATTAGGGTATCTTTTTGATGATGCCATTGAGGCGGTATTGGGCAATCAAATCGCTATATCCACTGTATTAGTCTTAGGAGGTGTGGTCCTTTTGTTTGTTGACAATTGGTTCAAAAACCCAGTAATACTTGAAGAAAAAGACATTACGATTAAAACGGCGGTAACCATTGGTTTTTGGCAATGTCTTGCCATGATGCCAGGAACATCCCGTTCTGCAGCCTCAATCATTGGAGGTATGACGCAAGGTTTAAGCAGAAGAGCAGCAGCTGAATTCTCTTTTTTCTTGGCGGTTCCTACCATGTTGGCAGTGACTGTTTATTCTGTGTTTGTGAAAACATGGGGAAAAGGTACTGCGACCGAAATGAAGGGTTACGAAATGATTATGCAAGATGACAATCACATTCAGTTATTTGTTTTAGGAAACGTAATTGCCTTCGTAGTTGCATTAATTGCAGTGAAGACCTTTATAACGGTATTGACTAAATATGGTTTTAAATTCTGGGGTTGGTATAGAATTATCATTGGGATTGGTCTTTTAATCTACTTTTATACTGCTAAATAATGATTGCATTAACTACCGAAGATTACCTCAACGGACAAGTTTTATTGATTGACAAACCATTGACATGGAGCTCATTTCAGGCAGTGAATAAATTGAAATATGCTTTAATCAACAAAGCAGGACTTCCAAAAAAATTTAAGATTGGTCATGCAGGAACATTAGATCCTTTGGCTACAGGCTTATTGATAGTATGTACGGGTAAATTCACCAAAAGAATTTCGGAGATACAAGGACAAGCCAAAGAATATACAGGTACGTTTTTTATAGGCGCTACCACTCCATCCTACGACTTAGAAACGGAAGTGGACCAAGAATACCCAAAAGCGCATATTGACGAAGCATTAATTCACGAGACTGTTAAGCGATTTTTGGGCGAAATAGATCAAGTACCACCAATTTACTCTGCAATCAAAAAAGATGGCGTTCGCTTATACGAACATGCACGCGCGGGTGAAACGGTAGAAATTGCCTCTAGAAAAACCGTGATTCATGAATTTGAAATCACACGAATTGCACTACCTGAAATTGATTTTAGAGTTGTTTGCAGCAAAGGAACGTACATTCGCTCTCTTGCGTATGATTTTGGAAAAGCAATGCAATCTGGATCGCATTTGACTGCTTTGCGAAGAACGAAGATTGGCGATTACAACGTAATTAATGCCATTGACCCTACCTTTTTTGAAGAAAATTTAGAAAAAGCCTAACCACTATAAATGGAAAAACACAGCGTAAATATAAATTTACCTGTGTTTACCATTGTATTCTTTTAAAGCTATTTAATCGATCAAATTCTATTGAAAGATTAATAATGGGTCATATGCTCGTTTCCAAATAATAGACGAGTAAAGAAATCATACATTTTTTCGAATAAATTTTTCATGACGTTTGTATTTAATAGTTTGACAATGACTAAACACACATAAAAAGTAAATAAGAACTGGTAGACTTGCTTGGGAATCACTAAGTTACGAAATGTTTTTAGATAAAAAATAAAAACGTATTAATTTTTTTGAATATTTTAACTTATTCAAATTCAAGCATAGTTGTTACTATTTCGTTTTGAATAGCAAAGCCTTTATCGTGCAAATACCAAAGCTGTAAATTGGTTTTGGCGGTTTCATCTAATGTTCCATGTTCTTTTTTATATTCCTGAATTAAAGCTGATGCTCCCTCAGGTCGTGGACCCCAATGTACCAAAACATCGGTGGTATGTTGATCGATGATAATCACTTTCGGAATACTTTTTCCGCCATTGGTCAAAAACAATTTCATTAACTCTTCGTTTTCATCACGTAGTACTACTTTCATTTCAACTTTCCCCTCTGAAGCGATAGCCAATTTATCTAATACAGGCAAAATTTGAGCCGCATCACCGCACCAACCCTCAGACAATACCAACCAAATATATTCTTTTTTAAGATGCTTCATTTTAGCTTCAAAGTCAGGATCTAGTTTAATGGTTTTATCCAAACGATTCATTCGAGTATCGTTTAGCTTGCTGTAATTGGTAAGCTCCTCAGACTGCTCAGCACCGGTAGATTTATTGTCTACTAGCAAATCTGAAACTAGTTTGCGGTATTCTGCATAAGAGTGACTATTAAATAATGCTTTCGCTATAACTGTTTTCATGTGTATTTAAATTTTGAATTTTAGTAAATTTAGAATAAAAAAAAGGTTCTATAGGTGACAAAAATCACAAAATATCCACAATTTTGATTTTGACGTTAGTAACATAAATCTCTTTATTTTGTTTGCTTTACATGTACTTTTTATAATTAAGCCCTACAGCAGCAAGTTTAAAAAACTACAAGACCATCGTGGATTATTAGGTCCTATTGGAATGCGAATTCTATTTTGACGCCCAAATTTACTTGAAACCTTGTAGCATGATCATAAAAAGAAACCCACTCAGGCGCAGTGTTTACATCATATTGAGCGCTTACATATTCAATCCCGGCGAAGGTTGAAAATGTTTTATCCAACCGATAGGATGCCTTTGTACCCAACTTAAAAGCAGTACCAGTTTGATGACCAAACTTTCTGGATGCTGATTTGAATTTCAATTTCGCCGATCCAAGTCCTAGATACGGTTCTATTTGCCACTTTTTAGACAAGTTCAATTCATATCCAAGCGTACCCATATATGAATGGTAGCGGCTGCTGTTGTAATTCCCCGCACGTGCTACATCTGTGACCCTGTAGTATATAAAATCATACCCAAAACCTAGCTTGAAATTTTTGGCTTGAACAAAATTGTATTGAAACCCCAATCCCAAATCAGGTTTATTGGCTTCGGCTAGGTAGGTGTTTCCAAAATCATTCGGGATGCTTGCATAAAAATTAAATTCGGGATCAAAATTAAAGATAGCCGTTTCCTTTTTGGTCTGCCCAAACGAACACTGCACCATAAATGCAACTAGCAGGATAATTTTTTTCATATTTAGTTCTTTTTATAGCTGAATTGTAGCACGACTTGTATTATTCGAACCTTCAAAATGTGATTCAATGATATGCTCGATTACATATAATCAATAGCTTAGCGTATACACTACAGCATCAGCCTTAACCGGAATGCTTACCACAAAATTTGTTTCTTGACCTGCATTCGAATAATCTACAACCGTATATTTTAGCACCACATTCTGATTTTTTATAATCGAATAATAAGTCTGAAAATAAATACTATCGTCGACTTGGGGAGTTAAATAAAGATAGGGAGTAGCAAATATGCCTTCGACAACTACATTTTTCAGTTGCTTACTGGGTGCTAATTGTTTTAAAACTAAAGAAAGAGAGGTAATAGAACTTTTGAAATATAAAGTTGTAGCTTTTAAATCAAGCTTGTAATTCGAAAAATTGCTTTGCTTGGCTATTATTGTCTTTTGTTGCAATTGACTATCATCTGAATTCAGTTCGATATCAAAACTATACTCTCCTTTTGGTGCAGGAAAAATTAGGGTATAAATCCCTTGATCGTCTGTAAACCCGTAGGATATTTGATCGTAATTAGAAAAAAATCCACCACCATTTCCAACAGTTACTCCCACCTTTTGATGTACTACTGCTTTACCCAGTTCGTCCTGAATTTTTCCTGTGACTACCAATTTGGTCTCACCATCATATTGAATCTGGCAACCATTTAACAACGTCAATAAACTTAATAAGAGTAGTGCCTTTTTCATCGTATAGTTGTATTTGCTTTAAAAATACAACTAAATTATAAAATCTACTTCATGCGAATTTTAAATTTAGATCAACAAAAAACCCCAAAAGAATTTAATAAAACTCTTTTGGGGTTTATAACTATAACCTTTTTGTAAAAGGCTAAAAAACTGTTTATGCTTTTAATGAAGCCATGTCAATTACAAAACGATATTTAACGTCGCTTTTGTTCATACGGTCATAGGCTTTATTGATGTAATCCATATTGATTAATTCAACATCTGCAGTAATATTGTGTTCGGCACAATAATCCAACATTTCTTGAGTTTCTGCAATTCCACCAATTAAACTTCCCATGATACTTCTTCTTTTCATAACCAAAGTAGCAGCAGGAATAATTGCTGGTGAATTAGGAATCCCAACAATAATCATTGTTCCGTTGGTATTTAATAAATTCAAATAAGCATTGTAATCGTGCTCCGCCGAAACAGTATTTAAAATTACATCAAACTTGTTAGCTAGTGAAGCCATAACCTCATCATCAGAAGTAAGTGCAAAATGGTGAGCACCCAATTTTTTAGCATCAGCTTCCTTAGATGCCGAATGACTCAACATTGTTACTTCTGCTCCAAATGAAGCTGCAAATTTTACTGCCATATGACCTAAACCACCAAGACCCAAAACCCCAACTTTATGACCTTTACCCACTTTTAAACGACGTAGAGGCGAGTAAGTAGTGATACCTGCGCACAATAATGGCGCTACACCAGACAACTCAAGTTTGTCTGAAACATGTAAAGTAAACTCTTCGTCAACAGTGATACTAGTGGCGTACCCTCCGTAATGTGGAATATTTGTTCCTCTTTCATAGCTATTGTATGTTCCCACCATACCTTCGTCACATAGTTGCTCGTCACCTGCTTGACAGCTTGGACATGTTCTGCATGAATCTACAAAACAACCTACACCTGCAAGTTCACCAACTTTAAATTTTGATACTGCACTACCAACGGCAGTGACTCTACCCACTATTTCGTGTCCTGGTACCAATGGGTAAATCGCAGGTCCCCAATCACCTTTTGCAGTGTGTATATCAGAGTGGCAAACACCACTGTAAAGAATCTCTATTTGTACTTGCTTCTCACCAATTTCTTTTCTTTCAAATTCGAAAGGCTTCAAAGGCGTCTCTGCGTCGTATGCCGCGTAAGCTTTTATTGCTGTCATAATAATGTGTTGTTTTAGAAATTCAAAATTACGCAACGGCTAAAGGATAATTGTTAAGAATTATATAAATCAAACCTTCAACAGTTGTTAAAAGTTGCGGATTCCACAACAGAGATTGTGGAGTCTCTCTAACTATTTGAACCACATACTACTACTATAAGTTAAGAACCAAAGCATTTTATTCGAATTAATTTTCGATAAAAAAAGCAGCCTATCAACAGAAAATCTAGGAATAAAACCTCTTTCAAATAGGACTAACTATTGCAATATTTTATTTTAGTTTAAGTAAATCATTTCGAATACGTTCATAGTAGGTCCATGGAATAAAATGATTGGCGTCTTTGATCGAAATGGTATCCATCGATTTTGCATTGATAAATTCCTTTTGCATGTAAGCCATGTTTTCATAAGGCACTAAGGGATCTTTTGTACCATGAATAATGGTGACTTTTGCTGTAATTCTAGGAAGCTCGGGTGCAAGTGTTTTCAAATCCTCTTTTAACCACCACAATTCATCGTTTGAAGGACGTAAAGCTCCTGGCACCAAATACTTTAATGGGAAAGCCATGAAAATTTTACGCCACTTTTCGGGTTTTTCAACTTTTGGATCTAATGCTCCAGACAAAATAACAAGATTATCATACGCCTCTGGATCTAAAGTTGCCAATTTTACTACCACCGGCCCACCCATTGAGTGTCCCACCAAAGAAATAGGTTGCCCATTGTTTAGTTGTTTAATAAAAATGGATAACCATTGCGCTTGCACCTGCAGATTTTGAGCAGATCGGTAATCACTATACCCAAAACCTGGTCGGTCAACGGCAATCATTCGGTATTTATGAGTCAATAAGGTATCGACCATATAGTCTTTGTAAGCATCCCAACTGCCTGGCGAACCATGCACAAAGAACAAAGTAGGATTTTGAGACTGCCCAGTTTGTATATAATGTATATCGTGATCAGGATATATTAGAGTAGAATCTACATACGTCACTTTGTGCGTATCAAAAAAAGTTTTCGTTTCCTTCTTACTCATGCGCATGGTCATGCACGACTGACAAAATAAAACATAAGCACCAACTACACTGTAAACTAAGTATCGTTTTTTAAAGACAGAAAACCACTTCATTCTTTTTTTTTAATAAAAATAAGACTTACCAAATGATTATGGTCTTAACTTGTCGTTAAAAATAAGAAGAATTTTGTGTCCTAGCACCTCTTGCACTTAAACCATATAATATTAAAAAATGTAATTGTATTTGTTGAAACTCATGGGCGTAGGTTCGCCAAAACACTAAGGTACAATAACGATAACCAATAAATTACTTTTGTAGTTTTTTAAACCCTCCTACTTAATTAGTGGTTTCCACTTTGCTTAGCTTATTGTATTTTGCAGCGAGATTAACCATTAAAAATTTGATCAAGGTGTTGTTTTTGGATTTTACAGCTGAAACTAATTCGGAATCTTCTACGCAATAAAACTGAAAACCCTTGATATAATCTAGCGGTATTTTTAATTTATTGATATAATAATCATCTTCAAAAAGATAAATCAAACGGTTAAAAGCAGTTTCCTTGGACTCCACAATAATTTCTTTTTTCAGCATTGCTTTTCGTCCCGAAATGGTATTTAGCAACCCATCAATTCCTCCCCCAGATGTTGCTGTATACAATTTTCTCTCCGCTGCTGTATATTTTTTTTGATTCGCAGGAATGATACCAAGACTTTCGGCACTAATAGCTGATTCTTGAATCACAACCTCATCAAGCGGAAAGGTTTTGAGATTGGCAAAAACATCAATAAAACCAGATACGATATCTTGCTTGGTTATTTTCTTATTAACTGTTATGATATTTACAGCAGTAAAAACCAGTAAATCACCAACTTTTGCAGTAATAGTAAACTGCCCCAACTCATTTGACGAAGTCGTCGCCTTGGTCGTTTCGTTTATTACATTAACCTCGTTAACAAAGTCATTAACTGTTTTAATTGTACCACGCAATTGTACATTCGAACCTTCTTGCGAAAATGCGGTTTGGAAAAGCAATAATAAAAAGAGTCCAATAATAGTACTTTTTTTCACATGTATGATTTATTTATGATCTAATGGGGTAACAGAGATAAACTACACCTGTGCAGTTTAGAGATTTGTTTCCTCAAGGAACAAATATATCACTTTAGGAAATACCAAATTGAAAATGAGCACCCTACTCTATACATTATATGACCATAAAAAAAAGTTGCAATAGAAACTATTACAACTTTACTTTTTTGTCGTTTTACATGTATGTATGCTGCGGGTAGCTAAAGCCTTCTCACTTTTAATCTTCCTTTATGAAATAGGCTATTTAATATCCAAAACGCTATAAATCACTTCAAAAAGTTCTTGATTAGTATAGGGCTTGACCATGTATTCATTCACTTTTAAAAGCTTACACTTTTTTACTTCCATTTCGCCTTCATAGCTTGTAAATGCTACAATTGGAAGCTTTTTTATTTTTGGTTCTTCATTAGCCCTAATTAGCTCAATTGTTTTAAAACCATTATTAGCTGACAAATTTAAATCAACAAATACCAAGTTATAAGAATCTTTCAGAACCATGTTCATGGCTTGTTCAGCATTAGTAGCGATGTCTATAAAAAATCCTTGGTGATTGATTAACAATTTCATCAATACAAGCTGATTTATTTCGTTGTCATCAACAAGTAGTATACTTAATTTTTTTCGAATCTCTCGTTTTTTGAATGGAAGGTTGCTAGTTGTCGCTTTTGTGTCCAGATTTAGATCAATATTGAATTGCATAAAAACACTGAATGTTGAACCTATATTTGGCTTTGATTCCACCTTTACACTTCCGTTCAATAATTGTATCAAATTACCAACTACAGCAAGGCCCATTCCTATGCGGTCCTTATCTTGTTCATTGATTCTCTTAAACCCTTTAAATAATTGCTCTTTTATAGTGTCATCAAATCCTACTCCAGTATCGCTAACAACAAATAATAATCCAATTTTTTTTGGGTTACCACTATTATCGATTTTTACTTCAAAAATAACTTCGCCTTCATTTGTATATTTATAAGCGTTTTCAAGAAGGTATTCCATTATCTGCAAAACTCTTGCTCTATCACCTATTAAAAAGCGAGGTATTCTATCTGATTTGATTACTTTAAAAGCAATTCCTTTCAGCAAGAATTTATTCGAAAATAACTTCTCTATATCTTCAATTAAATCATCAAAATCAAATGAACTTAATTCGATATTCAAATTACCCATTTCAGATTTCGTGAGATCAAGAACATCATTAGTCAATCTATTTAAATGGGACATGGAAGTCCTAATGACTTTTAGCAATCCTTTTTGATCGAAGTTTAGATTACTTTTTTCAAACAATTCTAAAAGCCCCGAAATAGATGAAATGGGTGTTTTTAGACTATCTGTAATTCCGGCCAAAAATTCATTTTTCAATTCCTTTTCTTCTTGGCTCTTAAGTAGCTTTTGAGTTTTGAAAAAATCAGCTATAAATACCTCATTCTTTTGTTGCGTAGTTTCTTGAACGATATCATAACTCTTAGTATTATCGTAAATCAAAATTACGGGATTAACTTTTTTGTTTCCAGTATAGATTACAATATCACTAATGATCACTTGATCAGAAAAATCTAATTGTATGGTGTCAAAAACAATCTCTTCATTATCCGATGCAATAATATCATTTACAATTTCAAAGAACGGATGAATTTCATTCACAGCCTGTCCCTTGTTAATCTTAAAAAATAAATTATTAGAGGCAACAACAGTTCCCTTTTTTGTTAATTCGATAGTTTGAATTCTATTTAGAAAATAGTTGTAAATAGCATTAGATTCGTTCATAACTAGATTAAATTTAGACCAAGTTTTTCGAATATTTCTTGGACATTCTTACCTGTTTTTGCACTCGATAAAAAGTCTACAGCTAAATTATTTGCAGACAACTCTTTTATAAAAACCTCTTCATCAATAAGATCAGCCTTACTAGCTACCTTAACCACCGAGGATGTTGGAAAATTTTGATGTATAAAGTCAATCTCTCTTTCAAGATTAATGTAGGTTGAATCTCGAGTAGGATCTATAACGTATATAAAACCAGAAGTTCCTAATAAATAGGACTGTCTAATTTTTTCTAAGTCGTCCTTCCCTTCGACATCCCAAATGATAAAGGTCAAATTCGTATTGTTTACGACTATTTCCTTTTTATGAATTTGAACTCCTATGGTTACTATATAATCCTCTGAAAAGGCATTTTGGACAAATCGTCTAATTAAAGATGATTTACCTACACCAAAATGGCCTACGAGAACTATTTTTTTAGAAATACTCATTTAATCAATTCTTTTAATTTTTCAGTGATATACGCACTGTTTGATATATTTTTATTTATGTGTTTTGACGCAAAATCAAAAAGACTATCTTCTAATTCATTTTTAAAATTAGTATCAAAAACACCAGAGACAACAACGGCAATATAATAAGAAGCAAAATTTTGAATATGAATATTATACAATTCATACTGTATAAGTTCAAGATTCTGATCTTTCTTTAAAAAGGCATCTTCTACAAAACTTTTAATAGCAGTAAGCATTCCAGCAATCATATCCCTGTCGATACTACCTTCATTTGAGGTGCTTGACAACAATAAGCCCGAGCCTTTTTCGATAATAAAAATTTGCTCAATTTTAGATTTATTTAGCTCACTTAAAATTATTTCACTTTCAGAAGCGCCTGAAAATATTGATTTAAATTTTCTGCTGATCTTTTTAAACGAAAACGTATTCTGTAATTGATTGTTGATGGACTCTGTCAAGATTTTCATTTCCTGCTGAATGTACTTTTTTATCATTTTCCCGATGATAGGAAACAGTACATCAACAATTTTATCTTGAGAATTTTTAATTTCAAAACCTAAAGCTTCAGTGATTGCAGGGCCTAATTTTCTTGGGACTTCTTCAGTAAAAGCCTCAATTTTCTTATCGATAATAGGGTTAATTTTTTGAGATAAGTTCTCTTCAATATTTACCGTATTTTCAAGTAACTCTAGTTTTTGCAAAATTGAATTTGCAAAATCACGGTCTTCCTCTAACAATAACTTTTTAAGTAATATTAATTTTTGCGATTCTGTCATTTATGAAAGAATTAGTCCTTCATGATTTTCTCTCCCATGTTTACAAGAAGTTTTCCAAGTACGTTTCTATCTACTTTATTATGATTAAGAGTGTCTATTTTTTCATTTAGATTTTCTTCCAGAGTAGATACTCGTATGTTTAGATCGGTAGATACATCATCAATTAGAATCGTTAAATTTTTATTCACATCCTCTATATAGGACTCTAACTCTTCTTTTCTTTTATTGATAAGTTTTTTTAGGTCTTCAAAATCTGTATTAATTTGTTCAATATTTTCACCAAATATTAAATTCTTAATAGCCTCTAATCTTTTTTGTGATTCATTTGGATCAGAAATAGGCGATTCAGGTTGATTGTTTTCGTGGTTTTCCATTTTATATAATTAGATTTAAAGGAGCTGTAAATATACTAAAAATTACCATTTAACTGTTATTTAAGAATTTACTACATTCTTGCAAACAATACTTTTGAAGTTGATAAAATAATTATTAAAGTTGGCGCTATAAAGTCATAATTCTAACTCGAAAACTACAATAAATACGATACAGCACTCGCCTATCTGAAAAGTACGAAATTTTTAGAAAACAACTACTCCTTTGTCAACTAATATTTATTTATTCAGAATTTAGGCAAAAGACAAACAGTTTTAAAAAACATATGAGATAATTTTGCAAAATTCTATTGTACTAATTTAACACTGTCATTGGATACCTCAACTAAAAGTCTGAAATTCCATTCCCAATTTAACAACCTCATTGTAATAAGATTAAAAACCTCTTCCTCTTTTTCGAAAAAATCTAGATTACACAATCCATTAACGTACTCACAAACTTCCTCAATACGACTGTAAAAAACTCAAAACCATCACTATGCAACATAAATTCAACAGTTAGATTACTATCGAATGTTAAATTTTAAACTTTAATTAATACCCTACTCCCCCATTTTTTAACTATATATTCAAAGTTGCGCATACAAGATAGCTGTACTTTTATAAAACACAGTTTAAACAGTCGTTTTTCACTCTCTTGGTATCCATAAATCCAAATAGAGGTGAAACTGTTTAAAATTTATTATTAATTAAAATACAGTATATATTATGCCTATTCAAACAACAAATCCAGCCACAAATAAAGTTGTCAAATCTTTTAATGAGATGACTGAAAAACAAGTAGATCAAGCCATAGACAATGCTAATTCAACATTTAGCAGCTGGAGAAAAACGAGTTTTAAAGAAAGAGCAACCTTAATTCATAAAGTTGCAGACCTAATGCGCACCAAAAAAACAGAATTAGCCAAATTAATCACACTCGAAATGGGTAAAGTCTTTGCCCAGTCTGAAGGTGAAATTGATTTGAGCGCCAATATTTTAGATTATTATGCAGATCATGCCGAAACATTCTTGGCAGACAAAAAACTCAATCCTGACTCGGGAGAAGCTTTTGTACGAAGCAGTCCAATTGGAGCATTATTTGGGGTGATGCCATGGAATTTTCCTTTTTATCAAGTAGTACGTTTTGCTGCTCCAAATATTATGGCAGGAAACACCATCCTTTTAAAACACGCTTCGATCGTGCCACAATGTGCCATTGCTATTGAAGATTTGTTTAAAGAAGCCGGAGCTCCTGAAGGTTTGTACACCAATTTAATGATTTCTGGTAAAAGAAGTACCGGATTGGTTGAAGACGTCCGAATTAAAGGAATTTCGTTAACCGGTAGCGAAGGCGCGGGAGCAAGCATGGCCGAAGCAGCTGGAAAAAACCTTAAACGATCTGTTTTGGAACTTGGTGGTAGCGATTCCTTTATTATTTTGGAAGATGCAGACATTGACAAAACGGTTGAAATGGCGATTTTAGGGCGAATGAACAACAACGGTCAAAGTTGTGTAGCCTCAAAAAGATTTATTGCCGTAGAAGCAATTGCTGATGAGTTTTTAGAAAAATTTACTGCAAAAATAGCTTCGTTAAAGGTTGGAGATCCTATGGACGCCAATACGCAAGTGGGACCATTGAGTAGTGAAGAAGCTTTGCAAGGTTTACTAGATCAAGTAAAACGATTTGAAAAAGCAGGAGCAAAAGTTGCCACTGGAGGTAAAAGAGCTTTTGAAGAAGGTGCCTACATGCAACCCACCTTATTGACTAATTTAAAAAGAGGTGAACCTACTTTTTATGAAGAACTTTTTGGACCAGTAGCTTCATTTTACAAAGTTAAAGACGAGCAAGAAGCTATTGACTTAGCAAATGACTCTCCTTTTGGATTGGGAGGTTCAATCTACACCAAAGATATTGAGCGTGCTATTAAAATTGCAGATCAAATCGATTCTGGAATGATCTTCATTAATAGCCCAACAGCATCACAACCTGATTTACCTTTTGGAGGTACAAAACGATCTGGGTATGGACGTGAATTATCTGAACAAGGAATTCATGAATTTATAAACAAGAAATTAATTAGAGTTAGTTAATTTATACTAACACAATCAAAATAGATTATTTGTTGATACGAGCGGTATTCATCTTTTGGCGGGTACCGCTCTTTCAATTAAATCAATTGAGTACAAGATTATCGTATTCTAAAATAGTTCAATTCTAAATTTTAGATATAAAAACAGCAACCCAATTGGCCTAACAAAACAAAGTCCTATTTCATACTAGAAAAAATCCCCAAAAGGATAACTTTTAGGGATTATACATAAATTAGTTTTTATTGAGGTACTCGTAGATTTCGTCTTTTAATCGAACGCGTTGCACTCTTAAATCGTTTAAAGTGTCATCTGAAGCAGGCTCGGAATCGGTTTCGATTCGGTACACTTCATGATCCAATTGATCATATTTATCGAATAAAATTTTAAAATGATTGTCTTCTACTTTTAATGTGTGAATTTTTTCTTCAAACTCTGGGAAGGCTACTGCTAAATTGTGTTTTTTGATCATGTTTTTTGGCTTTTATTATTTATCTAAAGGTACTGCTTCTTCAAAAAGTAAAATATGATAAATGTCAGCACCCATTGAAGCTTTTGATTCTTATTCTATAACCATAGTCTGCTTTGTACATTTGCAAAAACAATAAAATCAATTTTTCAGGCACACTAATTGATAGAAAAGAGCGAACAAAATAGGTAAATTTTATACATCTCTATTTCAAGAAAAAAGAATATGACTATATTTGCACCAAACAACTCAACAAACTCATGAAATACAAAAGAATTCTACTGAAATTAAGTGGCGAAGCTTTAATGGGAGATAAACAATATGGAATTGATCCTGTAAGATTGGCTGAATATGCTGAAGAAATCAAAAAAATCCACAACAAAGGTGTAGAAATTGCCATTGTAATTGGAGGAGGAAATATCTTTAGAGGAGTTGCTGGTGCGAGTGCTGGTATGGATCGCGTACAAGGAGATTATATGGGAATGCTTGCTACTATCATTAATGGTATGGCCTTGCAAGGTGCTCTTGAAGACAAAGGAATGTTGACAAGATTACAAACTGCCCTAAAAATCGAAGCTATTGCTGAACCTTATATTAAAAGAAGAGCGGTACGTCACCTTGAAAAAGGAAGAATTGTAATTTTTGGTGCTGGTACAGGAAACCCATATTTTACTACTGATACTGCTGCCGTATTAAGAGGAGTAGAAATCAATGCCGATGTAATCTTAAAAGGAACTCGCGTAGATGGTGTGTATGATTGTGACCCCGAAAAAAATGCTGCTGCCATCAAATTTGACACTATCTCTTTTGAAGACGTATTGAAAAAAGGATTAAATGTAATGGACACAACAGCTTTTACATTAAGCCAAGAAAATAAATTACCTATCGTTATTTTTGACATGAACAAGCTAGGTAATCTTGAAAAAATTTGTAACGGTGATAATATAGGAACGGTAGTAAATATCTAATTCCCGAAGTCCCATAAAAAGGATTAAAAAACATTTAAATTATGAATGAAGAAATTGATTTTATATTAGAAGGTGCTGAAGAGTCTATGGAAGGTTCTATTGCACACTTAGAAAAAGCGTTTGTAAACATTCGTGCTGGTAAAGCATCACCTGCCATGATTGGTAGTGTTTTTGTTGACTATTATGGATCTGCAACTCCATTAGCACAAGTAGCAAAAATAAGTACTCCAGATGCGAGAACGATTACTTTGCAACCTTTTGAAAAAAATATGCTACACACCATTGAGAAAGCGATTATGATTGCTAATCTTGGCTTTAACCCAATGAACAATGGTGATTTGATCATCATTAGTGTACCACCATTGACAGAAGACAGACGTCGTGAATTGGCTAAACAAGCTAAATCTGAAGCTGAAGATGCAAAAATCGGAATCAGAAATTCTCGTAAAGATGCCAATTCTGATATCAAGAAATTAGAAAAAGACGGTACCTCAGAGGACGTATGTAAAGGCGCAGAAGAATCTGTACAAACTTTAACAAACAGCTATATCAAGAAAATTGATGAGCTATTGGTTGTTAAAGAAGCCGAAATCATGAAAGTATAATAGTAGTCATACTGCTAACTAATAGGTCCGTTTACAACGTAAACGGACTTTTTTATTCTTATTTTTGCCATACCAAACTGTACTATTTTCCGTTTGATAAGAAACTGATTCCATGAAGTATTTTTGTTTTTTAGTTCTCCTTTTTTCGTTTACTATTCAGGCACAAATGCAAATAAACGGCATAGTCAAAGATGGCAACAGCAATAAGGCACTTCCATTTGCCACGATTAGTTTCGACAACAATCAAAGCACCATCACTGATGTGGACGGAAAATTTTCTATCCAGCTAAAAGCAAACAATCCTGATTTTAAAGTTTCTTATCATGGATATGCACCCGAAATCAATATCACTACAAAATCGGTTGTATTCTACCCTATTTATTTGTACCCGCTAGTTGGCGCTGCAAATGATACCAAAAAAAATAATGCTAGTACTGCTACGGCTATCATCAAAAAAGCAATAGCACAAAAGGACAACAACAACCCGAAAAGCAAACTAAAAAGCTTTGAGTTCAAATCCTATAACAAAATAATTGTAAGCGCACATCCAGATTCTTTAGTCAGTAAAGTAGACTCTATTTTCATTGCAAAAAAGGATGGCTTGGTTTTTAAAAAAATAGACTCAACAAAATTCAAATTTAAAGAAGCTATTGATGCTCACCATTTATTTTTGACTGAAAAAGTTTCACAGTTTCAATTTAAAGACAAATCGCTAAAAGAGACTATACTTGGAACCAAAATGGCAGGTTTGAAGCAACCTATCTACGAAGTCATTGGATTCAATTTGCAATCTTTTTCTGTTTACGATAACAAATATGAATTGTTCGAAACCAAATATAAAAGTCCGTTGTCACGCAATGCTTGTGCATCCTACGATTACAATTTACTGGATTCCACCACTGTTTCTGGTCGTGATACCTACATGATTCATTTTAAAAACAGAAAAAAAAGTAAGACTTCTGGATTAGAAGGTGTTTTGTACATTGACAAAAATACCTATGCGGTTGCCAAAGCCGTGATGCGCATCAAAGGTGTGCTCGATATTAGCGGTACACATGAATTTGAATATGTTCCCGAAGATAAGTTATGGTTTCCTGTTTCTAAAAAGTTCAAAATTGTAAAAGGCAAGAACGATGATGATATTAAAATTCTAGGTGGTACGATTCAATTTGATGGTGATTTTGAGGATAATTTATCAACGAGAGAAAAACAACCATCCGATTTTGTGTACTTAAGTTCACATACCGATAATTTTGACTTTCGATTCAACCAACCTGTTACGGTCAAAAAATCATTTATTAGTATCGAAATCAAAGACAATGCACTAAACAAACCAACAACTTTTTGGACCAAATTCCGAAAAGACCCCTTGGATGTGCGAGAAGAAAAAACATATACCGCATTGGACACTTTTTTTCATAAAAAAAGATTGGAAAGCAAGATTCGTTTTGGCCGTAAAGTCATAAACGGCTACTTACCATTATCTTTTTTTGATATGGATTTACGCAAATTAATTCGATACAACAATTACGAGGGTTTCCGATTGGGATTTGGAGGTGTTACTAACGAACGCTTTTCAAAAACATTCAAAATTGATGCTTATGCCGCTTACGGAACCAAAGATGGAGCCTTCAAATACCATCTTGGATCGGCAGTGCGTGTAGGTAAATTTTCAAACTCTTGGATAGGGGCCTCTTACACAGATGACCTGCGCGAGATTGCAAGTTCTACCTTTGCCATTGACAAAATTCCGTTCAAAATATACGACCCAAGACCGATTAACATTAGTACTTTTTACAATTATACGAGTTGGGCGACCTATATCCAAACAGCAATTATTCCGAGAACAGAAAGCATCTGGGAACTATCGCGCAGTACGATTATGCCAAAATTTGATTATGCATACAATCTAAATGGTCGTCTTTATAACAATTACCAAATGACTACTGCCAAGGTATCTTTGCAGTGGAACCCCTTTAGCGATTACATGCAAACTCCATCAGGAAGAATCGAAATTGAGAAACGTTTTCCAAAATTCACCTTTCAAATCACGCAGAGTTTACCTAAAATTCTTGACAATGATTTTGAATTCACCAAATTTGACTTCAAAACAGAATACGAAAAAAAATATTTGAACGGCCAAAAAACCAACTTACTATTTCAAGGAGGATATGCTTTGGGTGATGTACCACTAACCCATTTATACAACATATCACCAAACAACATCACCAAAGAAACCGTTATCCAGCGTATTACCTTTGCTGGTAAAAACAGTTTTGAAACCATGTATTTCAATGAATTCTTCTCTAGCGAATATGCTTTTTTCCAGTTCAAACACAGCTTAAATCGTGTGAAGTTATTTTCGAAAATTAAACCTTCACTAGTATTAGTATCAAGAATGGCATGGGGAAATCTAGACAAACAAGAGCAACATGTAGGACTGAACTACAAAACCTTGAACAAAGGATATTTTGAATCGGGTATTGAGTTTAACCAGATAATTAACGGATTAGGTCTAACCGCTTTTTACAGATACGGCCCCAATCAATTACCAAAATTTGAAGACAACCTTGCTATCAAACTTAGTTTTGTACTCAATATTGGTCTTTAATGACTGGAAACAAATTTGAGTCCGATAATAGACATAATTAAGGTCGAAATAAAAAATATTCGCCAAAAAGTAGCCGGTTCTTTAAATACAAAAATTCCAACAAGTACCGTTCCTACTGCACCAACACCAGTCCATACAGCATAAGCAGTCCCAATTGGGAGTACTTGCGTTGCCTTATAAAGTAAAGTCATACTAATGGCTAAAGACACTAAAAAACCAATAATCCAGTAGGTTGACTCCAGTCCAGATGTTTCTTTGGCTTTGCCCAAACATGAAGCAAAAGCAATTTCGAATAAACCTCCAATAATCAATAAAATCCAACTCATTTTTTTAGTATTTAGAAACAAACCTATGGTATACTCTCTTTTATTCGAAAAAAAACTAGTCTAATTTGGTTTGTAGTGCAATTGGCAAAAGTACTTTTTTTTGGTAAACAAGACTCCATTTTAAACCCTAAAAATGATTTAAAATTTACAAATAAATTACTCTGTTACTGCGCTTTTGATTACCTTTGACCCCATTTTAAAACATCTATGAAAAAACTATTTAAAGTAGGATTTTGGGAATTCATAGCTCGAATCGTACTTAAAAACAGACTTGCCATTCTTGGCCTTATCCTTATAATCACTGTATCTTTAGCGCTTCAATGGAAAAATATCCAATTTTCTTTTACCGAAGCCAACTTACTTCCTGATAATAACAATGTCAATACGGAATACAACGCCTTTTTGGAAAAATTTGGTGAAGAAGGAAATTTGATTGTTGTTGGTGTACAAGATGATGCTTTTTTTACTCCAAAAGTATTTGCTGCTTGGAACAAATTAATGACCGAAATCAAAGCACAAAAAGAAATTGACCTCGTCGTTTCTATCAACGATTTGAAGCAACTCAAAAAAAATGATTCCCTTCAAACTTTTGAGATGGTTCCTTTTGTAGACGAAAGCAAAACTACCTCACAAGCGTATTTAAATTCGATCAAAAAAGATTTGTTTCAAAACATGCCTTTTTATGAAGGCTTACTTTTTAACAAAGAAAACGGAAGCTTGCGTTCAGCGATTTACATGGACAAAAAAATAGTCAACACAGCACACCGTAAGGACTATATCGTAAATGACTTTATTCCAAAAATTAAAGCTTTCGAACAAGAAACTGGTGTTGATCTACGCGTTTCGGGTATGCCCTACATACGCACGCTCAATGCCATGAGCATTCTTAACGAAATCAGCTTGTTTATTGGTGCCTCTTTATTGATTACCTCATTAATTTTCTTCTTCTTTTTCCGATCGTTCCGTGCAACCTTGATTGCTATATTGATCGTAATCGTTGGCGTTATGTGGACCTTTGGATTATTAGGTCTATTCAACTATCACATTACCGTACTTACTGCATTGGTACCTACATTGGTTATCGTAATCGGAATTCCGAATTGTATTTTCTTGACCAACAAATACCAGCAAGAATATGTATTGCACGGCAACAAAGCCAAAGCATTACAACGTGTAATCACCAAAGTAGGAACTGCAACTTTAATGACCAACCTTACTACTGCTGCTGGTTTTGCCACTTTTATTATCACAAGTAGCCAATTACTGAAAGAGTTTGGTATTATTTCGTCTCTAAGTATTATGGCACTTTTCTTTTTGTGCTTGATCACCATTCCTATTTATTATAGTTACCAACCAGTGCCTCGACCTAAACATTTGGAGCACTTGAAACGCAACTATACCAAAGTTTTCATGGAATGGATAGAAAAAATGGTCAAATACAACCGCCGCTACGTATATGCGGTTGCGATTGCCTTGTTTGTAATTAGCAGTTATGGCGCGTTGCAAATTCAAACTTCGGGTAGTTTGATTGAAGACATGCCTCAAAACACTGATTTTTTTAGAGATATTCAATTTTTCGAAAAAGAATTCAACGGTGTTATGCCGCTTGAAATCACCATTGACACCAAGAGAAAAAAGGGAGTCATGAAATCGTCTACTTTACGACGCATGGACGAATTGCAAAAAACAATTGACTCCATCCCCGAATTATCCAAACCGATCTCGATAGTAAATTTGGTAAAATACTCCAAACAAGCTTACTACAACGGGAATCCTGAATATTATGATTTGCCGAGTTCGCAAGAACAGAGTTTTATTTTGAGTTATGCCAAAAACGCAACCAAAGACACCAAAGAAAACATCATGAAAAGCTATGTAGATAGTGACGGACAAACGGCCCGCATCACTACCTTCATGAAGGATATAGGCACAGGAAACATGTCTAAAATCGAAAATGAATTACTGGCTAAAACAAACAAAATTTTCCCAAAGGAGCGCTACAATGTTGTTATGACAGGTAAAGCCTTGGTGTTTGAAAAAGGTACCAAATATTTGCTTGACAACCTTGTTTCTAGCCTATTGTTTGCCGTATTCTTAATTTGTATGCTTATGGTTTTCATGTTCCGATCGTTCAAAATGGTGGTTGTTTCGGTGATACCAAACTTGCTACCCTTAATGATTACTGCAGGACTTATGGGATATTTCGGTATTCCGCTAAAGCCTTCTACCATTTTGGTTTTTAGTATTGCTTTTGGATTATCTGTCGATGATACAATTCACTTTTTGGCGCAATACCGTCAAGAACTAGCACATAACAACTGGAAGATTAAAAAATCTGTTTTCGCTACATTAAAGGAGGCCGGTTTGAGCATGTTTTATACCTCAGTTGTTTTATTTGCTGGGTTTTCAGTATTTATGCTATCCGATTTTGGAGGGACAGTTGCTCTTGGAGGTTTGATCGCCATGACTTTATTGTTTGGAATGCTTTCTAATTTAATGCTTTTACCTTGCCTAGTTTTAACATTAAACAAAACATTGGCCAACAAGCAAGAATTTCCTGAGCCAACAGTCGATGTAGTACCCAAGGCCACCAAAATAGATCCGAGCGAACTATAATTCATTCGATTAAAAATATATTTTTTGATTTTTATTAATTAACGTTACTGCAATTTAAAAGCTATTTTATTACGACAAACAAAAAGAGTAGTTTCTTTTTTTCGAAATAGAGAATACTACCTTTAGAAATAGCGACATGTTGAAAAAAATGTTAATTTAGACGTTAGCCGCTGAAACAGTTTTACTGTTTTACAGCAGCATTTTATTTATTTAGTACAAAAGAACATGACCGATACCACTTCTGAAATAGAGAGATTAGCTATTGATGACACCTATAAACACTGGAAAAAATGGGGGCCTTATTTGGCCGAGAGACAATGGGGAACCGTAAGAGAAGATTACAGTGAAGACGGAAATGCCTGGGAATTCGTCAACCATGACAAAGCTCGTAGCAACGCCTACCGTTGGGGAGAAGAAGGAATTGGCGGTTACTGTGACTCACGTGAAATCTTATGTTTAGCACCTGCTTTTTGGAATGGGAAAGACCCTATTTTAAAAGAGCGCTTGTTTGGTTTGACCAATAATCAAGGGAATCATGGTGAAGATGTCAAAGAATTGTATTTTCATCAAGTATCCTCACCTACCCACTCCTATAGCAAGTACCTATACAAGTACCCACACAAGGAATTTCCGTACAACGAAATTATAGAAAAAAATCGCCGTAGTAGAGAAGAACCTGAATTTGAACTGCTAGATACCAATATCTTTAAAAATGATGCTTATTTTGATTGTTATATCGAATATGCAAAAGCTGATTTTGATGATATTTTGATGAAAGTTACCGTAGTGAATAGAGGCAAAAAAGCAGCTGATATTCATGTATTACCGCATTTGTGGTTTCGAAATTTTTGGAAACACAACGATAAGTTTACCCGTCCTAGCATGAAATCTATAGCGGATGATACGGTGCACTCTCGAAGTAGTAGAAACGGAAACTATTATTTTTATCATGAAAATGGTGAACAATTATTTTGTGAAAACGAAACCAATAACGAACGTATTTACAACTCTCCAAACGAAGGAGAATATGTAAAAGACGGAATAAACGACCACGTTGTTGACGGTCAACCTACTGTAAACCCTGAAAAAAAAGGGTCTAAATTTGCAGTGTGGCACAAGATGAAATTGAAACCAGGTGAAGAAAAAAGCATCCGAGTACGCCTTAGCAAAAAAGTAAAAGAAGATCCTTTTAAAAACTTTGACACCATTTTTACTCAAAGAATTCAAGAGTGTGAAACCTTTTATGATGGTGTAATCAAAAAAGATATTCCGACGCATTTGCAGGAATTAGCAAAAAAAGCATTCTCTGGTTTATTATGGACCAAACAATTTTACTATTACGACGTACACAAATGGTTTCATGGAGGTCCTGGAGAAGATGCTTCAAACAGACCGCCTTCACGAAACTTTAGCTGGCAACATTTGAACAATCGCCACGTCATATCCATGCCCGACAAATGGGAATATCCTTGGTATGCTGCTTGGGATTTGGCTTTTCACATGGCTGCATTTGTCGAAATCGATCCTTACTTTGCCAAGGAGCAATTACTATTGGTTTTGCAAGATGGCTACATGCACTCCAACGGGCAAATTCCTGCTTACGAATGGAACTTTAGCGATGTTAACCCTCCTGTACATTCTTGGGCAGTGTGGAATATTTATGAAAAAGACAAAGTAAAAACAGGTATCCCCGACACGGTATTTTTGGAAAAAGCATTTCAAAAACTATTACTCAATTTTACGTGGTGGGTTAACCAAAAGGATAAAAGTGGAACCGACCTTTTTGAAGGAGGCTTCCTAGGACTAGATAATATCGGAGTTTTTGACCGCAACCATATGCCCGAAGGGATTACCCGTATGCAACAAGCAGATGCAACGAGTTGGATGGCAATGTTTTCGTTAAACATGTTACGCATGTCTCTTGAATTGGCAAAAACAAACAAAGTGTATGAAGAATCGGTAATTAAATTCTTCCGACACTTTTTGAATATTGCTTGGGCAATGCACCATATTGGTAAAAAAGACCTATCACTTTGGGATGATGAAGACAATTTTTACTACGACGTAGTAGAAATGGCTACCGGAACAACCGATTTACTAAAAGTACGCTCGTTGGTTGGAATCATTCCGTTATTTGCTGTTGAAATCATTCACAAAGATTTGTTTGAAGAGTTGAATAAATTTAGAGCAAGAGCTGCCGAAATTGTAAAAACACGTCCTGATTTGGCCTCTTTAATTTCGAACATTGAAGAAACCAATGAGGATGGAAATTACTTGTTTTCGGTAATGCGCGGATTTAGATTGGAACATGTATTGAAGAGAATGCTGGACGAAGACGAATTTTTATCTGATTATGGTATTCGTTCTTTATCAAAATACCATGAAGAACATCCATTTGTGTTTCATTACCATGGCCACCACCAAATTCAGTACGAATCTGGCGAGAGTCAATCCAATATGTTTGGTGGAAACTCCAACTGGCGTGGACCAATTTGGATGCCATTGAATTATATGATTATCCAATCGTTACGAAAATATTATTCGTTTTATGGCGATGATTATGTGTATGAATTCCCAACGGGATCTGGCGTAAAAATGAATTTGAAACAAATTGCAAACGAATTAAGTAAGCGATTAATCAAATTGTTTGAACCAAACCAAAAAGGAAAATTTGTTTATCATTCTGATGATAAGAACAATCTTTTTACACGAAATGAACACTTTAAAGACGAACACTTCTTCTATGAGTTTTTTGATGGAGACTCAGGTAAAGGCCTTGGAGCCTCGCACCAAACCGGTTGGACGGCACTTATTGCCAATCTAATTATCGAATTGGACGAAGATTAAACTAATTATAAAATGCAACATAACTTCCCACTGGAAACAGATGGGAAGTTTTTGGTTTTTACCCCTACCCCATTCTACTAAATGATTAAAATATAATTTTCAGCGGAAATCCTATAAAATATTTCAGCCTACAACTGACTAACTTTGAATATGTTAATCACCTAAATATATTCATTATGAAAACTACAGAAAAAAAATCAAAAAAGGAAACGGACAAGAAAGCGGACAAGAAAATAACTAAAAAAGGTGCCATCAAAGCAAAATCAGATGCTGCAAAAGGATTGAATGATCTTTTTGAAGATTCGTTGAAAGACATTTACTGGGCTGAAAAAGCATTGACAAAAGCACTGCCGAAAATGGCTAAAAATGCTTCTCACAAAGATTTAATTGATTCGTTGAACAGTCATTTGACAGAAACTGAAGAGCAGATTAAAAGACTTGAAAAAGTATTTGAACTGATTGGTAAAAAAGCAACTGCAAAAAAATGTGATGCAATGGCAGGCTTGATCGAAGAAGGAAAAAGCATCATGGAAGAAACAGAACTTGGTAATGTACGTGATGCAGGAATCATAGCAGCAAGTCAAAAAATTGAGCACTACGAAATTGCAACTTATGGAACCTTACGTCAATTTGCAGAAACCTTAGGCTTTGCCGAAGTAGCAACTTTATTGGAACAAACGTTGGAAGAAGAAAAAGGAGCCGACATCAAACTGACAGAAGTAGCCGTTGATGCTATCAATGAAAAAGCAGCAGAAGTAGAATAATTTAAGTACTGCATATAGATATTGATCGTTGAAAGTTATTCAATCAGAATGAGTCAGCCTTCAGCAAACGATTTACATCCAGCATAGAATTCTAATTTAGAATTCAATACTATATAAAGTCTATTATTGAAAAAGAGAGTGCAATTTCACAATTGCACTCTCTTTTTTTATGTCCAAATAAAAAGAAATCTATAATTTCAATGTAGAGACTATTGTACATGCGGAAACGAGCTCAGCCGAGATGCAATATGTGCTTCTCAACTGTGCTCGTTCTTAAAATAAACTGTACTACTTTATAGAGGTAATTATTCTAAATTATAACTTCAAATCTCCTTCGATACCATCGTCCATCGTTTGTCCAGAGATAAAGGAAGCCGTCATTTTGGCAACAGCAACGACTTTATTGTGTTTATTATTCCAGTAATATCCATCTTTCGGCACCACTTTTATAGCGCTCAAATTTGGATCATCAACACCTTCAGGCATCCAAACTTTTACAATTGGAGTAAACAATTCTTTTATAATCTCACGATCATACGTAATACTCGCTGTCCCGTGTAAGGTCAAAAATTGATCATTCGGTGCTGAGAAAAACAATTCTACTGTTGGATTTTGAATAATTTCTTCATTTTTTTCACTCGTTTTGTCTGACAAAAACCAAAGGTTTCCGTCATCATCAATCTTTTGAGCGGCCATTGGTCTGGAGTTAATTTTGCCATCTTTGTAGGTACAAAATAAACAGGTCTTTATATCTTCAGCCAAATCTTTAATCTTGTCTACTGCTGCATCGTCTCTTAATTCTTTATAATCTCCCATGATTTTTAGTTTTATATTTTAATACTTCTTTGATTAACAATAGTATAAAGTTCTACTTTTAACCCTAGATTTAGTTACACAATTTTCTACTTAAATTATTAGATTTCAATTTTCAGCTTATTTGGCTATACAGCAAAATAAAAAAGCACAACTTGGTGCTGTGCTTTGTATCTTAGAAATTGTAAAGTTTAAAAATCGAACTATGCTCGATCTTCTTCCAAATCATTATGGTTGTCTCCACCCAAACTGTAATAATTATTTTCCTCATCTTCGCTACCCACATTTTCCTGCTGATCGTCTAACTCAGCACCTGGTACATCTAGATCTGCTCTTGTTTTGTCCTCCATAAAATCGATTTCATTTTTCATGTACGGTATATCCTCTGTTGTTTTCTTTTTAGAAATATCATTAGGATCTATGCTTGGTTCCTTTACACCCTGTTGATACATATCCTCAGAAACTGGATAATCTTGCAAATCTGCAAAATTTGTAGTTTTGTCTAATTCTTCAACTAGTTTGCTACTGTGATTTGCTGAATATTCGGCTAGTAAATCTTTTAAGGAGTCATAATAGTTTTCCAATTCTTGAACCACATCCGAACCATCATGAACGTGTTGTGACTTTTCAGGAATATCTTTTACTAATTCTGGAAAATTTGCCTCAATTCTTGATTTAATGTCCGCTATATCTTGATTTAATTCTGTTGCAGTTTTCATAATTTATTATTTTTAATAATTGATAATCGTATTATTTTACTAAAAAATTTGATTAGTATTAATTTGTATTTCATTCTTAACCAACCAAATCCCTTCTGTATTCCACGTCATTCTACCAATTTGCTCCTTTTGATTCCAGGAAGCAACGGTACCAGTCAGCGTCACGACAGTCTCTTCAACTTTAACTTTTATATAATTGTGGAGACCCGGAAAAGAAGATGCTATGGCTTTTTCTATGTACGCACGTTGAATCTCTGCATTAGTTTTAGATTTAATTTTAATTGAATCGGTCACAGCTATAATTCCAGAGATTGCATCCAAAGTTTTTAGTGTGGCCTCCACTTGACAACTGCACGAAAGTTCACCTTCCAATACAACCCTTCCGTTACTGACTATAACATTTACTAATGCATTTGGAATCCAAGGATTCATTTTCAGTGCATTTAAAATTTCGTTTCTAAGATCATCATCCGGTTTTGCTGTTGAATTCACCATTGAAGCATTGATCTTAGCACTAGTTGCTACTCTCGATTTTTTAACGAATGCTGCAGCATACGGTACCGTTTCCCAAATATTATTTTGGGTTCCATTAAAATTTAATTGTCCATTATTTGTCATCGCTAATATTATTAAGGCAGTTGGTAATTAATATTTTACAAAGATACCTCGATAGTACAGCCTGACTCTTATACAGTTACACGGATAAATTATAAAATTTTAAGACGATTTACCATAAGTATCAAAGTATAGCCAATAAATCACTTGACCACTTTTTAATTTTATAGCAACAAATATGTAATAAGGTTGGTCTAAACGGTTAGATTGAAATTAATATTGCTACTAACTTTGACGTCGCGATAATTTAGTTTTTTTTCGAAAATTAAAAGATATATCCCCAAAGCAAAATAGCTCCTGAAAAATAACTTAGAAAGATTTATATTTGTAGTTGAAAAAGGAAGCTTTTTTACAATTAAGACATTATACAATGAAACATACTAAGGTTAAGGAATTACTAAACAGCGCTTCAACGTTGCCAGAAGTAAATGCAAAAGGGTGGGTACGAACATTTAGAAACAATCAATTTATTGCTTTGAATGATGGCTCGACCATCAATAACATACAATGTGTGGTGGATTTTGAAAACACTGCAGACGAAATCTTGAAAAGAATTACCACTGGAGCTGCCGTATCGGTAACTGGGGCTTTGGTCGAAAGTAAAGGTGCTGGTCAAAAATACGAGATTCAGGTAGCAACACTTGAAATTCTTGGAGATTCTGATCCTGAGAAATTCCCGATGCAGCCTAAAAAGCACTCGATGGAATTCTTGCGTGAGAATGCACATTTGCGCGTACGTACGAATGCGTTTGGGGCTATCATGCGAGTACGTTCTGTTTTGTCCTTTGCGGTACACAGTTATTTTCAAGAAAAAGGATTTGTATATGTAAACACACCCATCATCACCGGATCGGATGCGGAGGGTGCAGGTGAAATGTTCAAAGTAACCGCATTGCCTTTTGACAACACACCAAGAACAGAAGATGGAAAAGTAAATTACAAAGAAGACTTTTTTGGTAAAGAAACCAATTTGACGGTTTCAGGACAATTGGAGGGAGAGACTTTTGCAATGGCATTGGGTCAGATTTATACTTTTGGACCTACTTTTAGAGCTGAGAATTCGAATACTTCACGCCATTTGGCTGAATTTTGGATGATTGAGCCCGAAGTAGCCTTCAATGATTTGAATGATAATATGGATTTGGCTGAAGAATTTATTCAGTACGTTATAAAATATGCTTTAGAGAAATGTCCTGAGGATTTGAAATTTCTAGAAAGTCGCTTATTAGACGAAGAAAAATCAAAACCACAAGCAGAACGAAGCGAAATGGCCTTGCTAGAGAAATTAGATTTTGTTTTGAAAAACAATTTCAAACGTGTATCTTATACAGAGGCAATTTCGATTTTAAGAGATTCAACACCAAACAAAAAGAAAAAGTTCAACTATATCATCAATGAATGGGGTGCTGACTTACAGTCTGAGCACGAACGTTATTTAGTTGAAAAACACTTTAAATGCCCGGTAATCTTATTTGATTATCCAGCAAACATCAAAGCATTTTACATGCGTTTGAACGATGACACAGAACCTGGAAAAGAAACTGTTCGCGCAATGGATATTCTTTTTCCTGGAATTGGAGAAATTGTAGGAGGTTCACAAAGAGAAGAGCGTTATGATGTTTTGATCGAAAAAATGAAAGCTCTAGGTATCGACGAAGAAGAATTGTCATGGTACCTTGATACCCGAAGATTTGGAAGCGCAGTACACTCTGGTTTTGGACTTGGCTTTGAAAGATTAGTCTTGTTTGTAACTGGAATGACCAATATACGTGACGTGATTCCGTTTCCTAGAACACCGGGGAGTGCGGAATTTTAAAAATTTGTTTCAGGTTTCAAGTTTCAAGTTGCTAAATGTTCAGCAACCTTAAAATTTAAACCCTAAACTTTTAAACAATAAAAATGCTAAAGCAATTCTTAAATTTAAAATTATCTCAAAAATTATCTCCTCAGCAAATTCAGCTGATGAAGTTAATTCAATTGCCTACGCAAGCTTTTGAACAACGTTTGTTGGAAGAAATGAATGAAAATCCAGCTCTTGAAACAGGCAGTGACGAAGACGATTACGAAGAAGACGAATTTCAAAATGACGATTACGACGACGATTATGATGACAATGAGGATGCCGATCGTAACGAAGTAGATGACATAAATATAGACGATTACCTCAGCGACGACGAAACACCCGATTACAAAACGCAAGCCAACAATTATAGTGATGATGACGACAGTCGAGAATCGCCAATTGTAGCCAACATTAGTTTTCATCAGGATTTGATCAACCAACTGAACACGTTTATACTGGATGATGAAGAACGTCAAATTGCCGAATTTTTAGTCGGTAGTATTGACGATATGGGATACATTCGAAGAAGCATTTCTGACTTGGTTGATGATATGGCTTTTACCCAAGCCTTGTATACCGATGAGGAAATGGTCGAAAAAATGCTTCACGTAATTCATGAACTAGAACCATCAGGTGTAGGCGCTCGTGATTTGCAAGAGTGTTTGTTGTTGCAATTAAAACACAGAACACCAACAGAGTATGTAGATTTGGCTATAGACATTATCGAAAATCAATTTGATGCGTTTACAAAAAAACATTACGACAAACTGATTCAGAAATACAATGTTTCGATTGAGCAGTTAAAAAAAGCCATTCACGAAATTGAACGTTTGAACCCAAAACCAGGAGGATCATATACCGGAAACAATAAAGTAACCGAAAATGTTGTGCCCGATTTTGCCATTCGAATAGTAGAAGGAGAACTTGAACTGACTTTAAACGGAAGAAACGCACCCTCACTACACGTATCCAAGGATTACCAAGACATGCTGCGCACCTACAAGGATTCTCGCGACAAGTCAAATGATCAAAAAGATGCAGTACAGTTTATCAAGCAAAAATTAGATTCGGCCAAATGGTTTATTGATGCAATTAGACAACGTCAAGAAACACTGTTTGTGACCATGAATTCAATCATGCATTACCAAGAAGAATATTTCTTAGAAGGAGACGAGACCAAATTGAAACCGATGATCCTCAAAGACATTGCTGATTTGGTAGGATTAGATATTTCGACAATTTCGCGAGTAGCAAATAGTAAATATGTAGAGACGCCGTACGGAACCAAATTGATCAAAGAATTTTTCTCTGAAGCAATGAAAAATGACCAAGGTGAAGATGTTTCAACCTTGGAAATCAAAAAGATATTACAAAACATCATTGAAGAAGAAGACAAGAAAAAACCATACCCAGACGATCAATTAGCCGATTTATTAAAAGAAAAAGGCTATCCGATTGCACGTAGAACTATTGCAAAATACAGAGAGCAACTGGATATACCGGTGGCTAGGATGAGAAAAAAGATTTAATCTTTAACTCCCAAACACAAAAAAGGGCTGTTTCACAAATTGGAAACAGCCCTTTCTATTTTACAAAAAAATTTTTATTTTTTACCGTCAATTATAGCACCTGTACCTGCGCCTAAACCAGCACCAGCCAAACCACCAATAATTGCTCCGGTTCCTTTTTTCTTACTTACAGCAGCACCAGTAATTGCACCAACACCAGCACCAATCACAGCACCTTTGGCAGTACCACTCCATTTTTTCTTAGCCACGGGAGCGGCTGCGGGAGCAGCTTGGTTGACAATCACAACCTCTTTCTCAGGTTTCGCCATTACCTTTTGTTGATTTGCCATTTCGATTTTCATAGAGTCGATGGTTTTTTGTTTCACCGCTTCCATTTTCATCGAATCAACACTAACTTGTTTGATCGAATCAATATTTATTTGAGTATCTGCCATTGCTCCTGCCTTGTCGGTCTGTTTACAAGAAACAATTAACAACGACACTAAAGCTACATATATATATTTCATAATTTTTTTGGGAATTAAATTGAATTCAAAGGTACGCTAATAATACATCCAAAAAATTATATAATTACGAGATAACATTATAAAATTAAGTAGTAAACGGCAAAAGCCAAGACTTATTCGTCTTGGCTTTTGTGTGTTGCTCTATAATATGCTGCCCGACTAAGGGGTTCGTATTCTTCGGTTTCTCCTAGCATTACTAGTTTTTCGCTATCATTTTTTCGAAAACTATAATTGGCTAAATTCCCTGTGCGTGTACATACCGCATGCACCTTGGTGACATACTCGGCTGTAGCCATGAGTGCAGGCATAGGACCAAAAGGGTTTCCTTTAAAATCCATGTCCAATCCGGCTACGATGACACGAATACCTTGATTGGCAAGATTGTTACAAACAGTCACTATTTCGTCATCAAAAAATTGAGCTTCGTCAATTCCGATCACATCACAACCTTGTGCTAAAATAGAGATATTGGCTGCTGCAGGCACTGGAGTTGA
This sequence comes from Flavobacterium faecale, assembly GCF_003076455.1. Classification (NCBI taxonomy): domain Bacteria; kingdom Pseudomonadati; phylum Bacteroidota; class Flavobacteriia; order Flavobacteriales; family Flavobacteriaceae; genus Flavobacterium; species Flavobacterium faecale. Next base: position 1,343,566 of record NZ_CP020918.1, on the reverse strand, counting down.
TCGTATTTCGTTGGCATCATGAGAAACAACTAGTTCATCATGGTATCTTGTATCTATAGAAGGTTTAAAAATTTCGACTTTTTGTTTGGCAAATTGAGCTCTTTTCAATCGGCGAATCAACTCTTCTGTTTTACCTGAAAACATCGACCCACTGATCACTTCAATCCACCCAAACTGCTCTTTATGATTTACTGTATTTTCGAGAAACATTTTGTTTTTTCTTACTTAAAAAATGAATAGTTTTTATTACTTTGTACCTTGCAAAAAGGTAGTGATATTTTGTACTTTTGTACCATCTCAAAAGTAGATAAATTTTATCAATTAATGGACTTTACGCGCATTAATCCTTTACGTTTTAGATAAACTAACTTTACAACATTCGCCACTTATTATAATTATATCGTTATGAAAAAAAGATTGGAAGCTGACTTGATCAGCATTGCACACCGAATTTTACAACTAAAAAACAAATCTGATGTGAACCAATTGTTTTTGGAGACCCAAAAATTATATGAAAAACTATCTGTTTTACGATTTGTAGAAGAACAATATGGCGCAGTAAAGCCAACTATTGGGCATGCCGAAATGGTTAGTGACGTAGCATCATTTTATGATAACGAAGCACCAATATTACAAACGCTAACGCAAGACAATGTAATTGATGAAGTAGCGCCTGAGACGGTAGCAACTGAAGAACCGATTGCTGAAGTCATTGAAGTAGAGACTGCAATAGCAATTGAGGAAGTTCCTGCAATTGAAAAAACTGAAGAAGTTGTTGAAGAAATTGCTATTATCGAAAGTGAAGAAGCTCCAGAAATTGTTGCTACGGAAGAAGCTACAATTGAAGAAGCTGCTATCGAAGAGGAAGAGGAGACTGAAGATGAAGATGAAGAAGACATCCAACTTGATCAGATTCCAGACGAAGTAGTTTTTGAAGAAGTAGACGAAGAAATAATCGAAGAAGACGAGGACGAAGAGGAAGAAGTTGAAGAAGAAGAATTAGAGGAATTAGAGGAAGAAACAGAAGAGGAAGAAACTGTTGTTCCACCTGCTTTTACACCAAACTTCATGCTAAGCACAGAAGACGAAGAAGAAAAAGTAGTCGAAATAGAAGAAAAAGCAATACCTGTAGCAGTTGTTGATGTTCCTAAAAAAGCAGAAGCTGTTCAAATATCGTTTGAAGATTTACTAGGCGGACACTACAGTGAACCACAATTTGTAAAAGTTGACAACGTTCCCGCAGCTCCTCCAATTCCAGTATTTGAACCCGTAAAATCAGTTCCTGAACCAGTAGCTAAGGTCGAAGAAATCGTTGAGAGAAAAGAGGAAATAGCTGAAAAAGCAAGTCCGAAAGTAGTTTCTTTAAACGACAAATTTTCAAAGGGTATTGACATTGATCTAAATGATCAAATTGCTTTTGTAAAACACCTTTTCGGGAATAGTCGTGAAGATTACAATCGTGTTATGAGCCAGTTAATTACTTTCGATAATTTTTATGAAACCAAAGATTTCATAGATCATATGGTAAAACCGGACTACAATGAGTGGAAAGGTAAAGATGATTATGCAGAACGTTTTATGGATATTATCGAAAAGAAATTTCTATAAACCTTCGTTAAAATAACAAATATATTAGCCACAGTTTCTTTCTACAATAAGAAGCTCTGGCTAATAATTATTTAAAAACAAATGTAAACCACTATGTCAAAATTATTTATCGTCCCTACTCCTATTGGAAATCTTGAAGACATGACTTTTAGAGCGATTCGAGTGCTTAAAGAAGCCGATTTGATATTAGCCGAAGATACCCGCACGAGTGGCAAACTCTTGAAACATTTTGAGATTGGCACACACATGCACAGTCATCACATGCACAATGAGCACAAAACGGTCGAAAACCTTATTGCCCGCTTGAAAGCAGGTGAAACGATTGCCTTAATATCTGATGCGGGAACACCAGCCATTTCAGACCCTGGTTTTTTGCTTACCCGTGCTTGCGTAGAACATGGTGTGACCGTAGAATGCCTACCTGGCGCAACAGCTTTTGTACCTGCTTTGGTCAATAGCGGTTTACCAAATGATAAGTTTGTTTTTGAGGGTTTTTTGCCCGAAAAAAAAGGAAGACAAACACGTTACCTTGAATTAGCCGAAGAAACAAGAACCATGATTCTATATGTTTCGCCACATAAATTGGTGAAAACCCTAGCCGAATTCATTACCTATTTTGGTGAAGACCGTCAAATTTGTGTGTCTCGCGAATTGTCAAAGTTACACGAGGAAAACGTAAGAGGAACTGCTCGCGAAGTACTTACCCATTTTGAAAAAACAGCACCACGAGGCGAAATTGTAGTAGTTGTAGCTGGAAAAACAATTGTAAAAGAACCAAAGAAAAAGAAGTTTTCAGCCGAAGAATAAAATATGAATAACGCAAAAACAATAGTAATCGGGGCAGGATTGGCAGGCCTAACAACTGCCTATTTGTTACAAAAAAAAGGAATTGACGTTCTTGTCTTGGAAGCAAATGATACTGTTGGTGGCCGAATCAAAACAATTACCGGATCAACAGGAGTTACTGTTGAGCTAGGCGCTACTTGGTTTGGTAGACAGCACCCTACTTTAATGCAGTTTTTAGACGAATTAGGATTGCCAACTTTTAGACAACATACCAAAGGGATTTCACTTTTTGAGACCATGTCTTTTGTACCACCTCAAAAATTTGAGATTCCAGATTCAGACGAGCCTTCGTATCGACTCGTAGGTGGCAGCTCCCAATTGATTCAAAAATTAGTTAAAAAAATTGGTTCGAATGCTATTCAAACGAATACCCAAATCACTTTAATTACCGAAAAAGCGGACCAACTAGAAGTAACCGACGCTTCAGGAACGATTTATACAGCGGCTACAGTTATTATGACCTTAGCCCCCAATTTGGCAATAAACACAATCAATTATCAGCCAAATTTACCAAAGCCATTAGTGGAACTAGCAAATGCTACACACACTTGGATGGGTGAATCTATAAAATTCTCTGTCGAATATGCCACTCCATTTTGGAAGGACAATCAATTCTCGGGAGCATTATTTAGCCATGTTGGTATTATCACCGAGATGTACGACCACAGCTCTTTCGATAATAATCATTTTGCTTTAAAAGGTTTTCTAAACGGTGGCACCTATGTGTTAACCCCTGAAGAACGAGAAGCAAAAGTAATCAAGCAACTCTCACAATGTTTTGGAGTAGCGGCAGAAAACTATGTTGCCTATCACGAAAAAGTGTGGCGTGAAGAACCGCTAGCTTTTTTCCCGTACGAAGATCTTGTCATGGGCCATCAAAACAATGGTGACCCTATGTACCAAGAATCGTATCTGAACAACAAATTATTTTTTGCCAGTTCAGAAACTGCCACAGAAAATCCAGGATATATGGATGGCGCAATTGTTGCGGCACAAACCGTAACTTCAAAAATCAAATAAAAAAACAACAATCATGAAAATAGAACAATTCTTAGCACAACTAAATGAAAACCCAACATCAATTGCTTTTGCAGATACCATTGCAACAATTGAGGCGAATTACGACTTTACGCCAACTGCTTTTCAAAACGGAAACACTCATAATGGTGCAGGAACAAATTCGGGATCGTGCAAATTGTTTTCTTTCGCAAAAACGCAAAACTTATCTCAAGAACTAACCTTAGCTTGTTTTGGAAGTTATTATTTCGATGAAGTACTAGGTGATAGCGAAGGAACAAGCCACCAGAACATCCGTAATTTTATGGTATCAGGTTGGAACGGAATCCAATTTGAAGGCGATGCTTTGGCTAGAAAATAAGCAAACATTGTAAGGTACTCTATTTTTCTTTCGAAATAAAAAAACTGTTCTACACTACAAATATTCAATCCTAATCCCATGCGTTGGACAATAAAACCCAAACCATCAGCAGAGAAAATTCAACATCTGGCTCATGCCTTACAAGTGGAGGATTTTGTAGCTACCTTATTGGTGCAGCGTGGCATTGAAACGTTTGAGGACGCAAAGGCTTTCTTTCGACCATCACTCTCCCACTTGCACGATCCTTATTTGATGAAAGATATGGATAAGGCTGTTATTCGAATAGAAAAAGCAATTGCCAACAACGAACGCATCTTGGTTTTTGGTGATTATGATGTTGATGGTACCACAGCAGTGTCACTAGTAGCTTCGTACTTAAAAACGTACTACTCCAATGTGGACACCTATATTCCGGATCGCTATCTTGAGGGATATGGCGTGTCGTTCAAAGGAATCGATTATGCCGAGGACAATGAGTTCTCCTTAATTATTGCTTTGGATTGCGGGATCAAGTCTATTGATCATGTGAACTATGCCAAGGAACGAAATATTGACTTTATTATATGTGACCACCACAGACCTGGCGACCAACTGCCCGCTGCCGTGGCGGTACTTGACCCCAAACGCAGCGATTGCACGTACCCGTATGATGAACTGTGCGGATGCGGTGTGGGGTTTAAACTCATCCAAGCTTTGGGCACAAATAGAGATCAAACTATTGAAGATTTGATTCCGTACTTGGACTTGGTAGCTACTGCTATTGCTGCCGATATTGTACCAATGACAGGAGAAAATCGAGTGATGGCTTACTTTGGATTAAAGGTTATAAATGATAGTCCAAGACCCGGAATCAAAGCTTTGGTTCATCAAGTAAAAAAGCAAACACTCGATATTACTGATGTTGTTTTTATTGTAGCACCAAGGATTAATGCCGCAGGTCGCATACGACATGGTAATTATGCTGTGCAGTTGTTGACCGAATTTGATTTTGAGCAAGCGCAAGCATTTGCATCTGAAATCGAAAAAAACAATGCTGATCGCAAAGAATTAGACCAACAAATTACTAAAGAAGCCCTCAATCAAATTATTACTAACCAGGAAGAAGACCGCTTTTCTACTGTAGTTTTTCAAGAAGATTGGCACAAAGGCGTGATCGGAATTGTAGCGTCAAGATTAATCGAGACGCACTATAGACCAACCTTAGTGTTTACCAAGAGTGGCGAAAAATATGCCGCATCGGCCCGATCTGTAAAAGGATTTGATGTGTATAATGCTCTCGAAGCTTGCGCAGACCACCTCGAGCAATTTGGTGGGCACATGTATGCGGCCGGAATGACACTGCAAGCCGAGAACTATCCTGCTTTTAAAAATGCGTTCGAGAAACAAGTGCAAGCAACTATTTTGCCCGAACAACGCGTTCCAGAAATTGAAGTGGATGCAGAAATTGATTTCAACGATATAAGTCCAAAATTCATTCGGATACTAAAACAATTTGAGCCTTTTGGTCCGCAAAATATGACGCCTGTTTTCATGAGCAAAAATGTAATTGAAACAGGCTACGCAAAACCAATGGGAAAAGAGAATGAGCACCTCAGACTTTTTGTCAAGCAAAATCAATCTGAAGGCTTGGCTGCGATTGGATTTGGATTGGGAAATAAATTGGAAATTGTTACCAACCAAAAACCTTTTGAAGCCGCTTACTGCATCGACGAGAACGAATGGAACGGCAAAACAACTACACAATTACGATTAAAAGACATTAGATAATGAGCATCGAAAAAATAAAAAAAGATCCGTACGAAGCCTTACGTTATAAAGAATTCAATACGTTTTTACTTGTCCGTTTTGCTATGGTATTTGCTTGGTCCATGCAATTTATTGTGATCGAATGGCAAGTGTACAGCATCACCAAAGACCCGTTATCATTAGGTTTAATAGGTTTAATGGAAGTAATACCGGCTGTATCCATGGCTTTGTTTGCTGGTCATATTGTAGATCAAAAGGAGAAAAAAAGCATGTTGCTCAAATGTATTTTAGGCTTTTCTGTTGTGAGCTTTGGATTATTCCTCTTGACGTGGCCTCCGGTTGTAATGGGATACAATCAGCAAACCATTTTGTATGCCATTTACTTCATGGTATTCTTAGGCGGTATCGTTCGTTCTTTTATAGGACCTACTATTTTTTCTTTTTTATCCTTAATCGTTCCCAAAAAAGTATATCCAAACGCTGCTACTTGGAGTAGTTCGGTATGGCAAATTGGCTCTGTTGTAGGTCCTGCCGTAGCGGGATTTTCGATCCATCTTATTGGTGTGCATTGGTCAATGTGTTCTGTCTTTGTCTGTTCTGTTGTAGCGTTACTGGCTTTAACACAAATTGCAGCCAAACCTATTTTGAATCCAAAAATAGGAGAACCCATTATGCAAAGTTTGACCGAAGGGCTCAAATTTGTCTTTAACAACAAAACAGTACTTGGCGCCATCACCCTTGATATGGTTGCGGTACTTTTTGGTGGTGCAGTAGCGCTACTACCCGTTTTTGCACAAGATATTTTAAAAGTTGGTCCTGAAGGATTTGGTTTTCTACGTGCTGCTCCAGCTGTTGGAGCCTTTTTGACAATGCTCATCACAGCGTATGTACCGCTTAACACCAATGCTGGAATGAAACTCTTGATTGCTATTTTCGGCTTCGGAATCTGTATTATAATTTTCGGATTGTCTTCTATTTTCTGGATTTCGTTGGTTGCTTTATTTTTAAGTGGCGTGTTTGACGGAATTTCAGTTGTGATTCGTCAAACGATTTTATTCTTAAAAACTCCCGACCATATGCGTGGGCGAGTGTCTGCGGTAAACTCCATGTTTGTTGGCTCATCCAATGAACTTGGCGCTTTTGAAAGTGGCTTGACCGCACGATTAATGGGTACTGTAACCTCTGTAGTTTTTGGTGGAAGCATGACTCTATTAATCGTACTATTGACAGGTACCTTATCGCCAACATTTAGAAAATTAGATTTAAACAAAGAAATAGAAAAAGATGAATTGATTTAATATTCGTCATTTTATGAAATTCTAAACTGTTGTTTTTAATAGCAATATGATTTTTTTCGAAAACAAAAAACTGTACTCTTCAAAATTTTGCAGCATGATTAGGGTTGTTGGTTAGGATGCTATTCGAATAATAAAATCTTCAAGTCTTTAAATCAATGTTTAACTAGTCGTAATCTAGCTATTTCTGAATTTATAAACGCAAAATCATAGTTGCAAAACAGCTGTTCCCTTTAAAAGAAAAAATATATCAAACTGATGATTTAACAATCGTTGTTACAAGTGACGAAGTTTTAAGTTCGATTTATAATTTCCAAAACTTAAAAATAATACATTTGCACCCGCGCCATCTGTCTTTATAATCAGAAATAGAAGGTAAGATATAAAAACTGAGATAAATATTCGGAACCAATGAGCTTCAAGATTAAGATTAATGAATTTCGCCGCAAAATTACACACGGATTAACGCGCTACGTAGGAACATCCAAAGGAAATAAAGATTTTGATTCTAACTCCAAAGTTGTTTTTAAAAACGTTTTAATCAACAGACCCAACCACCGTCTAGGCAATTTGTTATTGATCACACCTTTGGTACAAGAAATAAATGAAGCTTTTCCGGATTGTAAAGTAGATCTGTTTGTGCGAGGTGGCTTGGCTCCTATCATTTTCGAAAATTATAAATCTGTAGACAATTATATCATTCTACCTAGAAAGCCTTTTAATGAATTGGTAAAATACGCGAAGGTTTGGTTTAAATTAAAAGACAAAAAGTACGACTTGGTACTGAATATTGATAACAATTCCTCGTCAGGACGGCTTTCTACTCAGTTTGCCAATGCTGATTTTAAATTTTTTGGCGAAGAAGATGAGACTGTAAAAAGCCAGTATCCGGATTACGAGCATTTTGCGAAATTTCCGGTGTACGAGTTCCGAAACTACATTCAAAAGCTAGGACATCCTGCCAAAAAAACTGCAGTACCCACGCTGAACATGAAGTTAACAGAAGCTGAACTAGCAGCTGCAAAAACTATCTTGGATACCATTGCGCCAAATAATAAAAAAACCATTTGTGTTTTTACGTTTGCAACAGGTAGCAAATGCTATCCTCCGAGTTGGTGGAATCCTTTGTACGAAAAATTACAAGCTAGTTTTCCTGATTACAATATTATAGAGGTATTACCGGTAGAAAACGTTTCTCAAATTGATTTTAAAGCACCCACGTTCTACAGTAAAGATGTACGTGAGATTGCTGCATTTATAGCCAACACTGCCCTTTTTATAGGAGCAGATAGTGGAATTATGCACCTTGCGAGCACGGCTCAAATTCCGGTATTGGGACTTTTCTCTGTAACCAATCCTGTCAAATATGCACCTTATGGAAACGCAAGCCTTGCAGTTGACACCAACAGTAACAGTGCCGAACAAATTATAGATATTGCAAAATCACAACTTGCAGCACACTGGAAAGCTTAAATTCCTGTAGTTTTGCTTATTCACTCCATTTGTGCATAAAACAACATTTCTCTAATTATTATTTATATTTATTCTAAATAAAAATAATATCTTTGTGTACTTAAGAAATACACATGAAAGAAATACAAACCATTTACCAAAACGAATTTGGGGTTTCCTTTTACTGGAAAGTCGAAAACCAAACTTGTCACGATACTGTGCAACTTGTTTTTAAGGAGACAGGTTTGCAATTGAACGCCAACGAACTTGTTGAATTTAAATGTTTGATCGAAGATAGTATCTCCAAAAACAAATGCTGTGACGATTGCAGTCTCAAAAGTAATTGTACAAAATACTTACTAAAAACTCCGTTTCACGAATTGGATTTGGCTATGTCTATTGCCGAAATGGATTTGATGAACAATTTAATTTCTACCACCTTATTCAAAATAAACTTAAACGACTACCAATCTGGAATGGGTAGAAACTAAAAAAAGCTGTCAGTTACGACAGCTTTTTTAGTTTTGCTTCCTTTCGATAAAATATCAAAAGAGATTTTTTGATTATATATCAGTCAAAAAAGTATCCAACCATTTTGATTTACCTTTAAAAACTTCGTTTAAAATCAAAGCCAAACGTACGCCACCTTTTTCTAATTGATCCTGTGCTACCGGAAAATTTTGATACATATATTTGTACCCCAATTTATCGTCTTGGTGCGTTTCGCTGTACAATTTCAACGCCAATTGTCTTGACTCAACAACCCAGTCCAACAAGGTTCCTTGCTCCATTGCTTTCACCTCATCTTTACTTGCCATGATATCATTGTTGGTCGCTAGTTCTGTGTAGCTCATTTGATAATCATCAATCATATCCGAGTCCCAAACACGGTGCAAGTTTGAATCTGCACCAAACCACTTCACTTTTACATCATTTCCGCCTTTGTCAGACGCATTACCCGCATGTAAGGGCATGTGTAGATCACCTACGAAATGAATTAACATTTTCAAGAAAAAACCTTTTTCTTCTTTAGTAGTTTCTTTCGAACGAATTTTTTCAATACATGTTTTTATCCCTTGAATCACATCCCCTTCTGGATTGATTGGCTCTTCTTTGTATTTTTTGTCTCCATTAAAATTTACATAATGCCAAGAGTAGTACTTATTATATTGTGAATCACTCTTGATATCATCTGCATAGACCGCTACCGAAGCTACCGATTCGTTTTGCAACAAATCATTTATTTTCTTAGTTGTTCTATTTTTTAAATGCTTTGCAGCCACTTCACCTACCGTTCTGTGACCTGTTTTGCCCCAAGTAGGAGCTGCATAATTTGCTACACTTACACTGATAGCCAATGCTAATATCAAATTCTTCATCGTATTCTAATTGTTTTATAATGGAAAGCTAAGAAACGACATTTTCTAAACATCGAGAAACAAAAAACGTTAAGAAATTGTATGTTTCAAAATTAATATGTTTTATTAACACAATGTTAAATTATCAATTACTAGATTATTATTAAAAATCATAAATACTAATGACAGACCTTAAAAACAGCTTAAAACTATACGTAATTCTTATTTTTACCGTGTTTTTGCTGATTTTAAACTCAAGTAAAAACCTCTTTTAATCAAAAACCAATCAATACTGTATTTTTTACTAAAAACAAAATTATTAACCTAATAGTAACATTAAATCCATATTATTAAAAATGTGTTAATATTTTGACTACCTTATGCTAAAATTTAGTTAACACTATTCACGAATGGTAAGCCTAATTTTACCGTTCAAATTTAACAAAACAAAAAATGAAGAAAATTCTATTATTTTTGGTCTTTGCTTTAGTCGCTTTTACTAAAACATATTCCCAAAACAAAAAAATTATTTCAGGAAACGTACAAGATGAAAAACAACTTCCTTTAATAGGTGCTTCGGTCGTAATTGACGGCACAAATGAAGGAGCAATTACAAATGGAGACGGAAAATTTGAATTCAGCACCGAAAAGAAACAAGGTATTCTTTTGATTTCAAGCGTTGGGTTTGAGACTCAAAAGATGAATTTTCACACTAACAACTCCAAAGATCTTGAAATCGTTCTTGAAAGTTCCTCATTGGGATTGGATGAAGTAGTTGTATTCTCCTCTAGAGCAGTGGACAGAAAAACACCAGTTGCAGTTTCTACTATTAAAAAAGATGCAATCGAATTAAAACTAGGTAACGGAGAATTTGTTGAAATACTAAAATCAGTACCAGGAGTTTACGCTAGTAAAGAAGGTGGTGGATTTGGAGATGGTGAAGTAACCTTAAGAGGATTTAACTCTGAGAATGTTGCGGTATTAATTAACGGAATTCCGGTAAATGATATGGAAAGCGGTCGTGTATTCTGGTCTAACTGGACAGGATTAGGAAGCGTTTCATCTTCGATACAAGTACAAAGAGGTTTAGGAGCTTCTAAAGTAGCTGTTCCCTCAATTGGAGGAACAATCAATACTATTACCGACAACACTGCATCTAAAGAAGGTGGACAAGTGAGCTATACTATTGGTAACAACAACTACCAAAAAGTAGGTGTAAAACTTAATACTGGTCAAATGGGTAATGGATATGCTGCTACAGTATATGCAGACAAAATAAGTGGAGACGGATTTGTAGACGGAACGCCTTTTGAAGGTGTATCGTACTTTGCAAGTGTTTCTAAAAAAATCAACCACGATCACAAATTGGTTTTTACAGCTACAGGAGCAACACAAACACACGGACAACGTTTTGAGCGTTTGTCAATACAAGATTACAGAACTAGTGATAGAGGTATAAAATTGAACAAAGGTTGGGGTTACAAAAACGGACAATTATTTGCCTTGAGCCAAAATACATTTAACAAACCTTTGATCTCTTTGAACCACTATTGGACGCTTAACTCCAAAAACAAAATTTCTACAGCAGTATACTACTCCAGCGGAAAAGGTGGTGTAAGTTTTGAAGCAGGTGCCGACAGTGGAAAACTAACAGGTCCTAACGCTTACCGATTAGGAACTTTTGGACCAGTTGATGTAGACCGTGTAGTTGATGAGAACATTGCAAACGGCGAATCTACTGCCATTATTCAATCATCTGCAAACAACCATATTTGGATGGGAGCGATTAGTACATGGACTAGTAACATCGACGAAAACTTTACCTTTATTGGTGGATTAGACTACCGTTACTATAAAGGATCACACTACAGAGAAGTATCTGATTTACTTGGAGGACAATTCTACAAAGACAATGGAGATGTCAACAATCCAAACAGAGCTACAGTTGTAGGAGACAAAATTGGTTTTTTTAACGAAAACTTCGTGAACTGGATTGGTAATTTTGCACAATTAGAATATGACAAAGACAAAGTAACTGCTTTTGTAGCTGTTAATGCTTCTAACACATCATACAGCAGATTGGATCATTTTAGAAAATTAAATTCAGATCCTACTCGTCAAACAGACAATGTAAACTTTTTTGGCTTTGGAGCTAAAACTGGTGGTAACTATAGATTAGATGATTACAATAATGTTTTTGTAAACGTTGGTTATTTTGAAAGAGCACCTTACTCTTCTGCAGTTTGGGCAACAAACAATAATGATCAAACAAACAAAGATGCAAAAAATCAAAAAATCTTAAGTTTTGAAATTGGATACGGATTGCGTTTACCAAAATTTGCAGCCAATGTGAATCTTTATAGAACACAATGGGATGATAGAAGTCAAACCGATACAAGAACAGCTTTGAATGCTACAACAAATGCTCAAGAGGTTATTTATACCAATATTTTGGGAGTTGATGCTTTACACCAAGGAGTTGAACTTGACTTTGAATACCGTCCTAGCTCAGACTTTACACTTACAGGTATGCTATCTCTAGGAGATTGGAAATGGAAAAACAATGTGAACGCTGTAATTACAGATTCTAACCAAAACGTAATTAGTAATCTTAACTTATTCATCAAAGGTTTACCAGTAGGACGTTCTGCTCAAACTACAGCAGCTTTAGGAACACAATATCATTTGACTCCAAAAACTAGCTTTAACATCGATTATAACTATACCGATAGATATTATGCCGATTTCAATCCTGGTACACGTACCTCAGCGGGAGCAGAACCATGGAAAGTACCAAGTTTTCACTTATTTGATGCTTCAATACTACACAAATTCCACATTTTATCTTTGAATGCTAAAGTTATTGCTCGTATGAACAATGTTTTCAATACTGAATACATCACAAGAGCCAATGACCTTGATGGTACAGCTGCAGGAGCAACTGTGTTTTTTGGATCTGGAAGAACTTTCAGTATCAGCTCAATCATTAATTTCTAATACCTCATATCATGAAAAATTTAAAATATTTATTCCTTTCTCTTGCCTTAGGACTTTTGTCATGTGAAAGCGAATTAGAAAAAACATACGATGAGCTAGGAAACATTCCTAGCCCAGTTAGAACCGATTTGAAATACACCCTTGTTGATGCTGATTATGCAGCAATAGACGGTACTTCAAAAACTGATGATTACGAAAAATTTAAAGGAATTCCGTCTGAGGAAGATGCTATCGCAAAACTTCCAGCCGTTATTTTGTCAAGATTAGTTCGCGTAGAAGGTGCCATTGCGGTTATCACGTATAACTTATACAAACCTAATACACTTACTAGTTCAACAACCTACACGGTTACGACTGCAGATTATACTAGTCAAGGTGGTAACATCAGTAGATTCGGAAACTTTTCGAATGAAACTGAAGTAGGTAACTTTTTGAAATCGAAATATCCAGCAGCTACAAAAGGGACTGGCGTAAAATTGACTTACAAAATCTTTTCTGGAGGTGTTCAAACCCTAACCAACACCTTCGTACTTAACAGCAACAATGTTTGGGAAGCTACTTATACATTGGTTGCAGCAGATTACACTGCCTTAGGAGAATCCTTCACCAACTTCTCAGACAAAACCGTGGCTGAAAACAGAATTGCAATTTATTTAAAATCAACTTTGATGCCTTATGCTAATGCTGGCGACACGAAATCTGTAATTTTTACTTATACATACCGTGACGGTAGCAATGCCAGAAAATATGAAGACATACTAGTTAAGTATCAATATGATGGAGCAAAATGGGCTGCTATACCGGCACTTACCACTCAAACATCTAACTTTAAGTATAAAAGTGGCGTCTGGGTATCAAACAACGTAATTAAATATGCCTTTGCTTCAGCTGATTACACCAATGCAGCTGTAGGATTAGCAGGAGTTGCTGATCTAGCTGACGAGGTATCTAACTTGACAAGCTTTGGAAACTTCAACAGAACCGCAGCTGATACAGCTTGGAACACAGACGAAATGCTACAAGCTTTGAATGTGGTATTAAAGAAAAACTTCCCAACTACAGAGGTTGGACAAGAATATTTAGTATCTGTTTCAGTTTATAACGGATCACCAAGCATAGAGACTTTCGCAGTAGTGCTTACTGCATCAGGATCTTATGTTTACTTCGTGCAATAAATCATAAATTTAAAAAGGCCAACCTTCGATGGTTGGCCTTCTTTTTTTAGACTATATTCCAACAAAAATGGGCGACTCAATTGAGATCGCCCATTTTTTATTTATATTCTTTTAATTCGAAATTTTCTCCATCAAAAACACCGTAAGTGAAATAAGTAATCCAATCTCCAAGGTTGACATAGTCGGCATTTTCACCAACAGATCGAATCATAGGCAGATGACGATGACCAAAGATAAGGTAATTGTAATGCTTGGTTTCAAGTTTTCGTTTGGCATATAAAATCAACCATTCTTTGTCTTCACCAAGAAACTTAACATCTTCGTCTCCCGAAATCATTTTATTTTTCACCGAAAGGTACTGCGCCAATCCCACACCAATATCTGGGTGCAACCAGCCAAACAACCATTTGGAAAATGGATGAACAAAAACTTTCTTCATGCGTTTGTAACCCATATCTCCAGGACCTTTTCCGTCTCCGTGCCCAATCAAAAAAGTTTTACCACCAAAAGTGAATTCTTTATTATCATGGTAAACGGGAATATTAAGTTCAGTTTCAAAATAGTCACGCATCCATAAATCGTGATTCCCAACAAAAAAGTAAATAGGAATTCCACTATCGCGCAACTCGGCTAACTTGCCCAATACACGCACGAAGCCTTTTGGGACCACTGTTTTGTATTCGAACCAAAAATCAAACAAATCACCTAGTAAAAATATCGCTTCGGCATCTTGCTTAATTTCGTCTAACCAAGCAACAAATTTCTTTTCGCGTGGTAAACTTAAAGCTGCGGTTGGTGCTCCAAAATGTTGATCTGAGGCAAAATATATTTTTTTATTATTGGCTAATAGCATGAAGTGGCGTTAAAAAGTGATTATTATAAATTGTCACTAGCATACCATTCTGCAAAAGACGATTCTGTTTCTTGTAATTTCAACGAAAATAGTTCAATTCCTACTGGCAAACGTCTCTTAATTCTTTCAGCGAAATCAATAACCATATTTTCACTCGTTGGTTGGTAATCAACCAGAATCACGTGATGACCACGTATTTGCAATTCTTTTGCTAGCTCAACATGTGGTGTAGTTTCATTAAAAACGGTAGCATGATCAAATTGATCTACAACCTCTTCGGTCACAATTTTTTTCAAGTCAGAGAAATCAATCACCATTCCGAATTTCACATTGGTACGATCTTTAATTGGTCTTCCCATTACTGTTACCGACAATTTATAACTATGACCGTGCACATTTTTACATTTTCCGTCATAACCATAAAGGGCGTGTCCGGTTTCAAAATTGAATTGCTTAGTGATTCTAATGTTACTCATCTTATTTTATTTTGAATGCAAATTTAGTGAATTGAATTGAGAATTGATAATGAAGAAAATTCAAACACAGAGTAGCATTGACACTATTTGTTAAATTGGTTTGAAAATATAGACACAAATTACACAAATGAACACGAATTTTAAAACTTAAAAAATATGAATTACACGAATTTTGATTGATGCTTTTAATTAAAATGACTAGAAAATATAGACACAAATTACACAAATGAACACTAATTTTAAGACTTAAAAAAGATCTATTACACTAATTTCGATTGATGCTTTTCACCAAAATGGTTTGAACAACATACAAACTTTAGCCACGTCCCGAAGCGTCGGGAGCGGGAAGAAGCGATCTTGAATTCCGATTCTTTCTGCTACTTATTTTTTAGACAGAAACCTTATCTTTATAAAAAATTACGATAATGAAAATAGCTTTGGTGCAAGCGGCTTTGGAATGGGAAAACCCAAATGCTAATAGAATGATGTTCGAAACAAAAATAAAGGAGATCGATCTTGCTGTCGAGTTGATTATTTTGCCCGAAATGTTCAGTACTGGCTTTACCATGAATCCCGCTACCCAAGCCGAAACCATGACTGGCGATACCGTAAAATGGATGCAAGATCTAGCAAAATCTAGAAATTGTGCATTTACAGGCAGTCTTGTGATTCAAGAAAATAATAATTTTTATAATCGAATGCTTTTCGTTTTTCCTACTGGAGAAATTGAGACTTATGACAAACGCCATTTGTTCACCCTCGCAGGAGAAGAGAAAGTATATACTGCTGGAAGTCAAAAAGTAATTGTTGACTATCTGGGTTGGAAAATTTGTTTGCAGGTGTGCTACGACTTGCGCTTTCCTGTTTTTTCTCGAAATACAGAAAACTACGATCTATTGCTCTATGTTGCTAACTGGCCTGAAAAACGTGTTTTGGCTTGGGACAGCTTGCTACGAGCGCGTGCTATTGAGAATTTATGTTACGTAGCTGCAGTGAACCGAGTTGGCCAAGATGCCAATGATCTCCATTACAATGGTCACTCGCAGGTTGTTGCGCCATTGGGTGATTATGTAGTGAGCCCACAAACGGATGAAGCTGTATTTGTAACCGATTTGGATTTACAACTTGTGCAAAGCACTCGCCAACAATTCAATTTCTTGAATGATGGCGATGCTTTCGAAATTAAATTCTAAAACTTATCTAGGCCCATTTCCGCCCTCACCTTTTTTGGCTGGTTTCTTCTTGGGCTCGGGTACGTAAGGCAAGCTCACATCAAAGGTTTGCTCTACATCCCAATTGACACGAACGTCTATATCTTTAGAAAAATAAACCACTTCCTCAGCGTATCGCTTGGCTAAATAATTCCCCGAATCGTACTGTTGATTTTTGTTGTCATCGTAAATAATTCTCAGTGTATAAACCGATGGGTCAATTAATTTGAATTCTACCAAATCGCCACCTGTACTGTACTCCGTTTCCTTTACCTCTCCAGCTTGATTGGTCAACTGCACGATAATAGGATATTTTTTTACGTTTTGAAGTTTAATCTTCAAATTGCCCACTTGATCCAACTCTTTAGTCGCAAACTTATAAGAAAGGGTATCGCTTTTGGTATCAAAAAAATCAACCAAAGCTCCTGGCAACAAAGTTAAATTGTACTTTTCGGCTGGTACTTTCTTAAAGTCAATATATAACTTTTGATTGAAAGCATCATGCTCTGTTTGAAATTCTACAGTTTCTTTGGCTCCATTGACAAAACTAAACTTTGACTTGTCAATAGTAACCAAGGGTGTTCCTGTCTCGAGCGTAAAACGTTCTCTATACCCAATCGTTCCCGTTTGTAGAGCGCTTACCGTCAAGGTATCTTTAGTTTTTTGATCCTTTACTTTAAAACTGTATTTCTGTTCGTATTTATCTCTGCTGATTGCAATTACCAAACTATCATTCTTCAATGGCTTGTACCAAATTTGAAGCGAATCTTTTTTGGGCATTTGCGTAACAATTGTTGGTAGCACAACTCCCTCTTTGGTCAGTACTACTTTAGGTTTTGATAGCTTAAAATCTTGTGTTCCGTCATAGCCTAAATATAATTTGTTTGAGGATGCTTGCGTTGGCTTGAAAGCTTTAAAAGGAATAACCTCTTTGAACAATTCCAACTCAAACAATGTATCATTCGGAATCGAGATGGCTTGTTTCAAGAAACCTATTTTCTCTTCTTTCGAATTGAATTTATTGTTTTTATTGTTGTCTTTCAAAGCGACCAATAAGTACTTACCTGCTTTTAAATTTTCTAGTCGAAAGGTTTTTAAACTATCTAACGTGTTGGTAATGTAGCGAGGCATATCGGTATACACGATCGAATCTTTAAATTTATCATTTTGATCATACAACATTACGGATACAAACGAATCAGATTCTTTTTCTAGAGCATCTTTTATCGTTCCACCAAGAGAAAGCGAATCGATGTAGGTACCTGTTGAAAAAACATATTTAAACTGATTCAGTGGATTCCCCTCATTATTATCTGTAATACTTTGACCAAAATTAAAACTATAGGTTGTATTTGGCAATAGGGTATCTTTGATCCTAATGTTCAAATATTTACTTGCGTTGGTAGGAGTAATTACTGGCTCATACTTCATAGGTGGCGACACTACGAGTTGCTTGTTGGCATCTTTCAACTTAATATACTCGTCAAATGTGAGACTAATTTCGTTACCTGTAAAGTTGGTGGTGAAATTCTTAGGGTAACTAGCAATAAGAATGGGCGCTAATGAATCTTTAAGTCCGCCCGTAATGTTTCCTCTTTTAGCACAACCCAAAAGAGACAATACAAGAACCAAACAAAAAGCGATACTATTTTTTATGAACATCTGTTATCAATATTAAAGAGTACAAAATAACAATTATATTTACGGCTATAGAAATTTTTACTACACTATTATATTCCTTCCGTTTAATTTTTGGATATAAGGTGGAAATCCCCTCTATTACCTAAATTTGTATTAACGCAGTTCTACACTTAATAGTACGCCACATGAAAAAAATCGAACATATTGGTATCGCAGTCAAAAACCTTGAAGACTCCAACCTCCTTTTTGAGAAATTACTAGGCACTGCTCCCTATAAATTAGAAGAGGTAGTGAGTGAAGGCGTTCAAACTTCCTTTTTTATCTCTGGTCCCAACAAAATCGAACTGCTTGCTGCAACGCATCCCAATAGTGCTATTGCTAAATTCTTGGAGAAAAAAGGAGAAGGCATTCACCACATTGCTTTTGAAGTAAGCGATATCGACCAAGAAATTATTCGTTTAAAGAGTGAAGGCTTTGTTTTTGTAGATGAAATTCCAAAAATAGGCGCAGACAATAAACGCATCGTCTTCTTGCACCCTAAAAACACTAACGGCGTTTTGATTGAACTGTGTCAGGAAATAAAATAATTTCAAACTACACCAATTTTTAGTATTCTAATAATCAACCTATTCGATCAATTGGACAGCAATTATATTTATTTCGATCAAAAACATATTAAAAAACATTTGGAGCAAAGCAAAAATAATAGTAATATTGCACTCTCTTAACCGGTCCTATAGCTCAGCTGGTTAGAGCACCTGACTCATAATCAGGTGGTCCCTGGTTCGAGCCCAGGTGGGACCACATCTTAAGAACTTAAAACCTTGTAAATTAATTTTTGCAAGGTTTTTTTAGTTTAAAGAATTTCCGTACTTTTATATAGGAATTACAAAAAATAAAAGACCTCACCGCAGTCAAACTTTTTTTTTAGCGCACTCAATTAAACCAACACCCTATTTTACTCGTAAATAGTAAAAATATTGGTCATAAAATCTTATTTAGTCTATTTTACAAGATGCTTTTTATCGATAAAAAACGCATAAATCAGATAAAAGTCAATTTTACCTATTGGGATTTCAAAGATAATTAGTACTTTGGCCTAGAATTTGCAACTGAAATATAAAAAATCAGTACTCATTTTAAAATACCACAAAACATTTTTGAAATTTTATGAAAAAAAATTTACATAAATATTACTACTTATTCATTTTACTATTAGCGGGAACGTTTGGCGTGATTGCACAACCGCCAGCACCATTACCGCCACCACCGGGACTACCAATCAACGACGGTGTGCTTTTTTTAGGCATTGCAGCACTTAGCTACGGCATATTCACGATATACAACCATACAAAAAAGAGAAAGTCTTTGGGATAACCCAAAGACTTTCTCTTTTTATGCAATTACAAAATACTACTTATTACTATACAACCTCGACACATACTTGCCAATTACATCAAACTCAAGGTTTATTTTGGTGCCTACCTCAAAGTCATGAAAATTGGTATGCTCGTGTGTGTACGGAATTATCGCTACACTAAATTGGTTTTTCTTAGAATTAACCACCGTTAAACTCACTCCGTTTACCGTGATAGAACCTTTTTCGATTGTGATATTATTCAACGCTTCATCGTACTCAAACGTGTACGCCCAACTCCCATTGGTTTCGCTTACTGCGATACAAGTACCAATTTGATCGACGTGCCCTTGAACAATGTGCCCGTCCAGACGATCTCCCAATTTCATTGCGCGTTCCAAATTCACTTGACTACCCACTTTCCAAGAACCCAAATTGGTTTTTTGAATGGTTTCTGCAATAGCGGTAACCGTATAGGCAGTTCCTTCGATTTTCACCACGGTTAAACATACACCGTTGTGCGCTACGCTTTGATCGATTTTTAATTCATTTGTGATTTCAGACTCCACTGTTACATGAATATTGTCTTGCTCTTTTACTATTTCTCGGATTGTACCAAGTGTTTCTATTATACCTGTAAACATTTCTTATTTTATTTTACTAAATTTGCACTTCAAAATTAGCAATAAATAACTTGTGGTCATGATGAAAAAAGCAGAAAATATAATCGTTGGAATTTCGATAGGAGATTTGAATGGTATTGGAAGCGAAGTAGTATTAAAAACATTTGAAGATTCTAGAATGCTAGAGCTTTGTACACCTGTTATCTTTGCCAATGTAAAAATACTCTCCTTTATCAAGAAAAACTTGGACTCGGCTGTCTCCTTACATGGGATTGACAAAATTGACCAATTAATTCCTGGAAAAATAAATGTTCTCAATGTTTGGAAAGAGGGTGTAGACCTTAATCTAGGTACAAACGACGAAAAAGTAGGTGATTATGCTATCAAATCATTTGTAGCAGCAACACAAGCTTTGAAAGACAACCAGATTGACGTTTTAGTTACCGCTCCAATAAATAAGTATAACATTCAATCAGATACCTTCAAATTCCCAGGTCACACTGATTATTTGGACCAAGAATTAGAAGGAGACGCTTTGATGATGATGGTTCAAGGTAACTTGAGAATAGGATTACTAACTGATCATTTACCATTAAATCAAGTTTCGGCAGCATTAACAGAAACGTTGATAAAGAAAAAAATTGAAACCGTAAGAAAATCATTAATTCAAGATTTCAGTATCACAAAACCAAAAATCGCTGTGTTAGGACTCAATCCGCATTGTGGTGATGGTGGCGTAATCGGGAAAGAAGATGATGCGGTATTAAAACCTACCATTCAAAAAATATTCAGTAAAGGAACCCTAGTTTTTGGACCTTTTGCAGCAGATGGTTTTTTTGGAAGTGGGCAATATGAAAAATACGATGCCATCATAGCAACCTACCACGATCAAGGATTGATTCCGTTCAAGACATTATCGTTTGGTAATGGTGTAAATTATACCGCTGGATTGAATAAAATACGCACATCTCCAGATCACGGAACCGCTTATGACATCGCTGGAAAAGGAAAAGCAGACTATAATTCATTTAAAGAAGCCGTATATTTGGCAATTGATGTCTATCGTTCGCGCATTGAGTACAGTGAAATCAGCGAAAATCCGCTAAAAGTAAGAGAAAAATAGTCCTTAATAAAAAAAGATAAATAACTTTATTAGGTTCATAATAATTTTATATCTTTGCACTCCCGTTGGGAAATTTCTAAAAGGGGCAAAAAATTGTTGAAATGAGTAGTACAAAAGAATATTTAATTCCGTTTGTAGGATTAAAGACAGGAAAACATCATTTTGAGTATCAATTGAATAACGCGTTCTTTGAAATCTTTGATTATGACGAATATCAAAATTCTGACATCAAAGTAAATGTAGTCTTAGAGAAGCAAAGCAACATGCTTGAATTGAATTTTAAACACGACGGAACGATAAACGCACCTTGTGACCTAACCGGCGAAGATTTTGATTTACCCATAAAAGGTAATATGAAATTAATCGTTCGCTTTGGAGAAGAGTTCAATAATGACAATGAAGAGTTATTGATTTTGCCATTCGGCGAATTTGAAATCGACATTGCTCAGTACATGTATGAAATGATAGTGTTATCAGTTCCTCAAAGACGAGTTCATCCAGGGGTAAAAGACGGAAGTTTAAAATCTGAAGCCTTAGAAAAACTGAATGAATTAACTATCAAAGAAATAAACGAAACAAAAGAAGTACAAAAAGAAGAAAATATTGACCCACGTTGGGACAAATTAAAGCAACTATTAACGGATAAATAATATAGTAAAATGGCACATCCTAAAAGAAAAATCTCGAAAACAAGAAGAGATAAGAGAAGAACACATTACAAAGCTACTGTAGCTCAAATCGCTACTTGCCCTATCACAGGTGAAGCACATTTATACCACAGAGCTTACTGGCATGAAGGAAAAATGTACTACAGAGGACAAGTTGTTATTGACAAGTCAGAAGCTACTTTTGCTTAATGCATTTTTTTATAGATGATATTATGAACTCTCACTTGTGAGAGTTTTTTTTGTTGTTTATAATTTTTATTAAATAACAAGCTCTAAAACAGGGGGTTTGATATATTTTTTGTATTTTTCAAGCCTTTTTAAATGTTTTTTCAAGTGGAAGCACTTGAATAAAAATAGTCAGACAAAATGAATAAAATGACCGCCGCAATTACCGCTGTTGGAGCTTATGTTCCAGACTTTGTACTTACTAACAAAGTTTTAGAAACAATGGTGGATACCAATGATGAGTGGATTACCTCTCGTACCGGTATTAAGGAAAGACGAATTTTAAAAGATACGGATAAAGGAACCTCTTTCTTAGCTATCAAAGCTGCACAGGATTTAATTGCCAAAGGCAATATTGATCCCTTAGAGATAGACATGATTATCATGGCGACTGCAACTCCAGACATGCCTGTTGCTGCAACAGGAGCCTATGTTGCTACAGAAATTGGCGCAATTAATGCTTTCGCATACGACTTACAAGCAGCTTGCTCTAGCTTTTTGTACGGAATGTCTACTGCATCTGCGTATATTGAATCAGGTAGATATAAAAAAGTACTCTTAATTGGTGCTGATAAAATGTCTTCAATTGTGGATTATACAGATAGAACAACTTGTATCATCTTTGGTGATGGTGCGGGCGCAGTATTATTCGAACCAAATTATGAAGGTTTAGGCTTTCAAGACGAATACTTAAGAAGTGACGGTGTAGGTCGTCATTTTTTAAAAATTCCAGCAGGAGGATCTTTAGTCCCAACCACTATGCAAACAGTGAAGGACAACAGACACAACATTATGCAAGACGGAAAAACAGTATTTAAATATGCTGTTACCAATATGGCAGATGCAAGTGAGCAAATCCTGAAAAGAAATAATCTTACTAATGACGATGTTGACTGGTTGGTTCCTCATCAAGCAAACAAAAGAATCATTGACGCTACAGCAAGCCGAATGAATCTTGATGAATCAAAAGTATTAATGAATATCGAAAGATATGGTAATACAACATCGGCTACTTTACCACTTGTTATCAGTGATTTTGAACATTTGTTTAAAAAAGGAGATACAATTATTTTTGCAGCCTTCGGTGGAGGATTCACTTGGGGGTCTGTTTATTTAAAATGGGCATACGACAAAAAATAAATTTAAACTAAAAATAGACCAATTATGGATTTAAAAGAAATTCAGAACCTAATCAAATTTGTTTCAAATACAGGTGTAGCAGAAGTTAAGTTGGAAATGGATGATGTAAAAATCACTATCAGAACAACACTAGAAGGTAGCACAACCGAAACAACTTATGTACAACAAGCTCCACAAGCTCCAGTACAACAGGTAATTGCTCCTGTAGCCGCTGCTCCAGTTGCTGCCGCTCCAGTTGCTGCTGCTCCAGCAGTTGAAGAGTCTAAATACATCACGGTTAAATCACCAATCATTGGAACTTTCTATAGAAAACCATCTCCAGACAAACCTATGTTTGTAGAAGTTGGAACTACTATAGGAACAGGAGATGTTCTTTGTGTGATTGAAGCAATGAAATTGTTCAACGAAATCGAATCTGAAGTTAGCGGAAAAATTGTAAAAATATTGGTTGACGATATGTCTCCAGTAGAATTTGACCAACCTTTATTCTTAGTTGATCCATCATAATAAGTTAGAAGTTAGAAATTAGAAGTTAGAAATTTTCTTGCTTCATAATTGTCTAATTGACACAATGTCTAATTATCTAATTAAAAAAAAATGTTTAAAAAAATATTAATTGCAAATCGAGGCGAAATTGCACTTCGTGTAATTAGAACTTGTAAAGAAATGGGCATCAAAACAGTAGCTGTATATTCTACCGCAGATGCTGAAAGTTTACACGTCCGTTTTGCTGACGAGGCAGTTTGTATAGGGCCACCTCCTAGCAACTTGTCTTATTTGAAAATGTCAAATATTATTGCTGCAGCCGAAATTACCAACGCTGACGCAATTCACCCAGGATACGGATTCTTATCTGAAAATTCTAAATTTTCAAAAATCTGTCAAGAACACGGTATCAAATTTATCGGAGCTGCTCCAGAAATGATCGATCGTATGGGAGATAAAGCTTCGGCTAAATCAACTATGATCGAAGCAGGTGTACCTTGTGTTCCTGGATCTGTTGGGATATTAGAATCTTACGAACAAGCACTTGAATTGTCAAGACAATTTGGATTTCCTGTTATGCTAAAAGCTACCGCTGGTGGCGGAGGTAAAGGAATGCGTGCCGTTTGGAAAGAAGAAGATTTACTAAAAGCATGGGAAGGTGCTCGTCAAGAGTCTGCTGCTGCTTTTGGAAATGACGGAATGTATCTTGAAAAATTAATCGAAGAGCCTCGCCATATCGAAATCCAAGTTGTTGGAGATTCATTTGGTAAAGCTTGTCACTTATCTGAGAGAGACTGTTCTGTACAAAGACGTCACCAAAAATTAACAGAGGAAACTCCATCTCCATTCATGACTGACGAATTGCGCCTTGCCATGGGTGCTGCAGCCGTAAAAGCCGCAGAATACATCAAGTATGAAGGAGCAGGTACAGTTGAATTTTTGGTTGATAAGCACCGTAACTTCTACTTCATGGAAATGAATACTCGTATCCAAGTAGAACACCCAATTACAGAACAAGTAATTGATTACGATTTAATTCGTGAACAAATATTGGTTGCTGCGGGAGTTAAAATTTCTGGTAAAAACTATTTACCAAAATTACATGCTATTGAATGCCGTATTAATGCAGAGGATCCGTACAGTGACTTTAGACCATCACCAGGAAAAATCACTACTTTGCACATGCCAGGTGGTCACGGTGTGCGTTTGGACACACACGTATACTCAGGTTACACGATTCCACCTAATTACGATTCTATGATTGCTAAGTTAATCACAACGGCTCAAACCCGTGATGAAGCTATTAGTAAAATGAGAAGAGCATTAGATGAATTTGTAATCGAAGGAATTAAAACTACAATTCCGTTCCACAGACAATTAATGGATGATCCTCGTTATATCGCAGGTGACTACACTACCGCGTTTATGGATACCTTCAAAATGAATCCAAGAGACTAATTCCTTTATTAGTTCAAAAAATAGAAAAAGCTACACGATATGTGTAGCTTTTTTTTTGGTCTAAAGTGTACTAACTGTGAAAAAAATACACACTATTTTGATCCATTACACAGGCACACAGCTTTACTTTAAGTTACACTAAATTAATAATCCCTTATTTATCAATGCTTAACAGAGGATACCCCTAGTTTTTATAGAACGGCATAATAATTTCATTATCTAATTCGAAAACAACAATCAATTAAACATAATAGATCATGAAAAAAATACTTTTAGCCACAGCAATCGTTTTAGGAAGTTTAACTTCTATACAAGCACAAGACAAAATGTCAACTACCGAAACTACAACTGTAACCACTACCGCAGAAAGTAGCGCAGCTGCAACAGAATTTGATGAAATACAATTGGACGATGTTCCTTCAGTAGTGTCAACTACTTTAGCAACAGCCTATCCAGATGCAATCCTAACTAAGGCATACGTGAACGCAAACAAAGATTACCGTCTAGACGTAAAATTAGGAGACAAAGAAGGTTCTCTATTTTTGGACGAAAAAGGAAAATGGATCAGAAGTTAATAACAAACATAGAACAACAGTATAAAAGAATTCGAATTAAAACTCAATAAAAAAACAAACATTATGAAAAAGTTAATCTTATCAGCAGCAATAGTTTTAGGTTCATTGACAACAGCAGTAGCACAAGGACCAGCTGGAACTGACAATACAGCATCAACAGAGCAAACTACAACAACAGAAAATGCTACCGCTACAGAAGCAACAGCAACTGGAGAATTCACAGAAATCAAAATCGAAGAAGTTCCTGCAGCAGTAACAGCAGCATTGACAAAAGCTTACCCAGACGCAGTTTTGAATAAAGCATATGTAAACGACCAGAAAGAATACCAATTGGACGTAAAAGTTGGAGACAAAGAAGGTTCTTTATTTGCTGACGAAAGCGGAAAATGGATTCAAAAATAATACTGATTTATTCTAAAAATTAATAAAAAACAAACATCATGAAAAAGTTAATCTTATCAGCAGCAATAGTTTTAGGTTCATTGACAACAGCAGTAGCACAAGGACCAGCAGGAACTGAGAACACAGCAACAACAGAGCAAACTACAACAACAGAAAATGCTACCGCTACAGAAGCAACAGCAACTGGCGAATTCACAGAAATTAAAATCGAAGAAGTTCCTGCAGCAGTAACAGCAGCATTGACAAAAGCTTACCCAGACGCAGTTTTGAATAAAGCATATGTAAACGACCAGAAAGAATACCAATTGGACGTAAAAGTTGGAGACAAAGAAGGTTCTTTATTTGCTGACGAAAGCGGAAAATGGATTCAAAAATAATACTGATTTATTCTAAAAATTAATAAAAAACAAACATTATGAAAAAGTTAATCTTATCAGCAGCAATAGTTTTAGGTTCATTGACAACAGCAGTAGCACAAGAACCAGCAGGAACTGGGAATACAGCAACAACAGAGCAAACTACACAAACCGAAAATGCTACAGCTACAGAAGCAACATCAACTGGTGAATTCACAGAAATAAAAATCGAAGAAGTTCCTGCAGCAGTAACAGCAGCATTGACAAAAGCTTACCCAGACGCAGTTTTGAATAAAGCCTATGTAAACGACCAGAAAGAATACCAATTGGACGTAAAAGTTGGAGACAAAGAAGGTTCTTTATTTGCTGACGAAAGCGGAAAATGGATTCAAAAATAATACTGATTTATTCTAATAATCAATAAAAAAACAAACATCATGAAAAAGTTAATCTTATCAGCAGCAATCGTTTTGGGGAGTTTGTCTTTATTCGCCATACCGGTTAAGAACAATCAATCACTAGTACATACCGTTGTCATTGGCGACGAATATACTGAAATTAAAGTAGCAGATCTTCCTGCCGTCATTACAGAATCTTTATTGAAAGCTTTTCCAGATGCCGAAATCCAAAAAGCATTCGTAAACGAAAACAACGAATACAAATTGGAAGTAAAGCTAGGAGACAAGACAGAAACAATGTACTCTGATGCCAACGGAAAATGGATGGACAAATAGTCCTCCAAATTAGTTTCGAAACGTAGTCGCAACTGAAAAAGTAATAGCATGAAAGCAAAACACTTAAAAAAGAAAAAGATGAAAAAGTTAATAGTAGCAGCAGCAATAGTTTTAGGTACCATTTCTTCCTTCGCAACACCACATGTTGCCCCAATTGAAAATAATATTGTAGTAGGAGTTCAGGATGAATACACTGAAGTTGCCTTGGATGCACTTCCAGATGCTGTAAAAAGCACCATTACCAATTCTTTTCCTGGAGCAAAATTAGAAAAAGCATATGTTAATGAGAATAAAGAATACAAACTTGAAATCTCAATGAGTGAAAAAACGTATACCGTTTACACAGATGCTGAGGGTATCGTTATCAAAAAATAATATCCCATTGAATTGTAAAAATCTGTAAAAGTAATTTTTTTAATTAAGCGATAAAAAAAGAGTTTACAATTATAATCTTTATGAGATCTATTCATTGTTGCACAAAACTCAAACAAAAACGGTTTCGAATTCAAACGTTTAGGACAAAGCCATGAAGCTACTGCTACAAAAGGCAGATGTAATTGGAACCTTAAATTTATAGAAACCCTACAGCTTTACAATTTCAAACAAAAAGAGGTCGCCATTGGCGACCTCTTTTTGCATAATTTTATGATAAAATAACATAAATAAGATTAATTTAGCTGAAAAAGAAACTGACCAATGCAGAAGATTTTAATTATCGAAGATGACATATCGTTTTGTAAATTATTAGAAAAATTCTTGACAAAGAATTCCTTCTCTGTTACAACCTCATTTTCTGCAGATGAAGCCAGAACTTTAATAAAAAAAGAGTCCTTTGACCTTATCCTTACCGATTTGCGATTACCTGACGCTGATGGTATTGGCTTACTTGGGGAATTTAAAAGTGCATACCCAACTACCCCAGTAGTCCTCATGACAGGTTATTCAGATGTAGCTACCGCAGTCAAGGCCATCAAAAACGGCGCGAGTGATTACATATCAAAACCCTTCAACCCTGACGAAGTTTTAATTGTACTAAACAACGCCATTAAAAGCAGCGCTGCTATTGAGCCTGAAAAGAAACCTGCTCCAAAAGCGAAAAAACCAACACCTTCTACAGAATATGTACAAGGTATTTCTAGCGAATCAAAAAAATTAAGCGAACACATACAATTGGTAAGTCCTACCGATATGTCTGTTTTAATTATTGGTGAAAGCGGAACGGGTAAAGAAATAATTGCCAAAAGCATACATGAAAATAGTCCACGAAAGAAACAAAATTTCATTGCAGTAGACTGCGGTGCCATTCCAAAAGAACTAGCAGCGAGTGAATTTTTTGGACATCTTAAAGGTTCTTTCACGGGTGCAATTTCCGATAAAATAGGTTATTTTGAAGCTGCCAATAACGGAACACTTTTTTTAGATGAAATAGGAAACCTATCGTATGAAAACCAAATTCAGTTGCTACGTGCTTTGCAAGAGCGAAAAATAAAACCTGTTGGAAGCAACAAAGAGATTAACGTAGACATACGCATTATCACGGCCACGAACGAGGACCTGCGTGAGGCAGTAAAAAACGGCGATTTTAGAGAAGACCTTTATCACCGAATTAATGAATTTTCGATCCACTCGCCATCTTTGACAGAACGTTCGGCTGATTTGATGTTATTTGCAGAGTTTTTCTTAGACAAAGCAAATGCACAATTGAACAAAGAAGTTATCGGTTTTAGCAAAGAGGTCGTTCAACTTTTTCAAAATTATCCATGGCCAGGAAACCTTCGTGAATTACAAAACTGTGTCAAACGTTCCACACTATTGACCCAAGGTGATTTTATAGAGAAAAATGTTTTGCCAATCGAATTTTTCCAAAAAATAGATAACAAAAAGGACAATTTATCCTTATCTCAAAACGAAAAGGAAGCTATTGAAACTGCCCTAATCAAAACACAAAACAACAAATCTGAGGCTGCTAAACTCTTGCAAATTACCCGCAAGACGTTATACAATAAGCTAAAGTTATACGATATTAATTAAAGGATTTTTTTAAAGCTGTAAATAACGTTTCTACTTTTATTTTTAAATCCTTTAAAATGGTCAATAACTCGGCTTCATCATAACCATTCAATTCAAGTCCATTCAAAATACTTCCTATTTCAGTGGCTTCCATTTGCTTGAACATGGGCGCCATTTTATGTGCGACAGACTGAATGTTCTTATGATCAACGGCAGCAACTGCATTTTCGAGTAGTACCATATTAACAGCCGTCGTTTCCATAAACGATTCGACCACACTCTGGATTTCTATTCGATCATTATTTAGAAAAAGTTCAAAAGAAGCCAGCGAGTATAAGGGCTTCTTTTCGACAATATCTCTAATTTCTGTCTTAGTTTGAGGTAGACTTTCGTTTGTAAATAGCGCATCAATTGTTTGTAACAGAAAGTTTGGACTGAGTGGTTTTTTGACCACAGTCGTAAACCCAGCCTGTTGGTACACTGCATCTTCCAAATCGGCACGACCTGTAACAGCAATCAACGGCTGTGCCACATAGAGACTGTTTTCCAATTTAAAAATAGCTTCCAATAGTTCAAAACCATTCATTTCTGGCATCTGTATGTCGGTTATCAACATATCAAACGAATTGTTTTTCACGGTTTCTATCGCATCAATGGCAGACGAAAAAGGCATTACCGTATAGTATTTTCTCAAAACTTCTGTGGTTAATCGCAGCAAATCGGCATCATCGTCTACCACTACAATCATTTTTGACTGCTGTTTCGGCACATACAAAGCAGTTGGTTTCGCCATTATCTCTTTACCAAAAATCAGTGGTAGCTTCAGTTCAAAACAACTCCCCTCCTCTGAACTTCGTTTTAAATACAAATCACCTTCTAGCAAACGACTAATTTTTTTCGAAATAGCCAATCCCAAACCTGTACCTCCAAATTGCTTTTCGATCGATTCATTAGCCTGCGTGAACTCTTCAAAAACAAGTTTCTGACTTCCCTTTTCGATTCCGATTCCGGAATCAGTTATGGCAATCAGCAACCAATTTCCATCTTCAGAAATTGCGGCCTCTATTCGAATAAAACCCTCGCTCGTGAACTTATAGGCGTTACCCAAAATATTTATTAAAATTTGTTTTATTCGAAAAACATCTCCCACAACCGTTCTACTCAATCGTGAATCTACCACTACTTCAAGCGAAATATTCTTGTCTTGATGCACCGCTTGAATATTCTTCGCTGTCTCCCATACGGTTTCTTCGAGATCGAACGGCTCTTTTGAAATCGCAATTTTACCTGCTTCAATCTGAGCAAAATCTAGTAAATCCTGTACCAAACGCGTGATGTAGTCTGACGAATTTTTGATTGTATCGGTATAATACAATTGCTTTTTGGAGAGTTCAGAACTACCTAAGAGTTCGGCATAGCCAACAATAGTACTTAAAGGAGTTTTCAAATCATGGCTTACTGTGGATATAAGTTGCTCACGACTCTTCAATAAATTTCTTGTTTTAAAGTTTGCCGCCTCCAACTGTTTTTTATACGACTGCGATTTCGAAAAATCATTAGCAATCAATATCGAAAATAAAATGGTGAGCAACAAACCCAATCCAGCAGCATAACTAACTATTTTATTGATTTTCTTAAGCGACTTATCTTTTTCAATATTGTTTTTGATCGAAAATCCAATCATCTCACTTTCGATTACCCGCAAAACTTTTCGAAGTTGCTCCGAGATCAAAATTTCGTTCTTCAATAAATTTTTCTCTTCCTTACTTAGTGACTGTTGTTTCTTCTCCACCTCTAGTTTTACTTTATAGAGCAAACGTTTTGAAGCAGCAAGAATAGAATCAGATGCTTTTTTGGTCAGTGTATTGGTGCTGTCGTCGGGAATGTTTTTGTTAAGATAATCAACATAGCTTTGCAAAACCCTACGTTCGTAACTGCCCATTTTTTCTGGGTTTTTTGTAAAATCGTGCAGTTGTAGCTTTTGAAGAGACGACTCCAACTCGGTTAATTCTTTTATAGCACTATTCACCGATCCATCATCAGTAGCTTTGTTTTTAATTGCTTTGAGTTTCCTGATATTGGTTGTTTTTTCTTTTAACAATACGGTTACACTGTCTAACAATTTGATTTGGTAGGGATTTGCAATCTCTTTTTTAACCGAATCAATTCGAATTTGAAGTGAGTCTGTCTGAACGATGTAGTTAACGAAATCAGCTTCATCAGTGGACTGAATGGTCTTTCGAGCAAGACTTTCTGTTTTATATACATTCGAAAAAAGCTTACTAATACGCAACACAATCTGATTTTCTGAAGCGCTTTGATTTTCTATTTTCGAATAAAAAGCATTTTCAGAATACAACACCCACCCTACACTCACCACCAAGGCAACAAGGACTAAGTAGCTAAGAACTACTTTTAAAGGAAGATTACTGTTTTTATTACCCATAAATCAGGATTAATTGGAGTTGTTTTTAATACTATTTCATCCACCAATCAACAACTACGCCAACCGTATGGAAAGCAATAAATTTAAGAAAATTACTTTGTTTACTGTCCTTTTTTCGAATGATAAAAAAACTATGAGCCAAAATTTTATAAAATCCAACCAAGAAAAAGTAAAAAATCGATTGGAAGATTTATTAAATAAAGTAATTTTACAAAAACCTCAGATCAAAAAGAATGGCAGCTCCAAAAAGCACAAAAAAAACAACAAAGAAACCCATAAAAAAAGACACTAAAACAGGTTCAAACATGATTAAAAAATTCTTTCTCAAATTAATCCTGGGCTTTTTTGGTATTTCTATATTTTTTGTAGTGCTATTTAAATTTGTACCAGTACCCTTGACTCCATTAATGATTATTCGAATCATAGAAAATAAAAGTTCAGGCCAAGATGCCGTGTTTAGTCATGATTGGGAACCCCTTGAAAATATTTCTACAAACTTACAAAAAGCAGTTATCGCTAGTGAAGACGGACTTTTTTTATACCACAATGGTTTTGATTTTGGCGCCATGCAAAAAGCATTCAAAAACAATGGCCGTGGACGAAAAATAAAAGGAGGCAGCACCATATCTCAGCAGACAGCCAAAAATGTTTTTCTGTGGCAAGGAAGAAGTTATTTACGCAAAGGTCTCGAAGCTTATTTTACAGTGCTTATCGAACTTATTTGGGGTAAAGAACGCATCATGGAAGTCTACCTAAATAGTATCGAAATGGGTGACGGAATCTACGGTGCGCAAGCAGCAACACAATATTGGTACCGAAAAGATTGTACTAGCCTTACGCCTACACAAGCCGCAGGTATTGCAGCGATATTGCCAAGCCCACGCAAATACAAGGCTACGGGATCATCTACCTACATCAACAATCGTAAAACTAAAATTGTGAAAGTGATGCGCACGGTAGGCGAATTAAAATACTAAATGAAGATTTTTTTTCGAATACTAAGTTTCTTTTTACTCTGTTCAACAACTAGTTGGAGTCAGAAAAACAATGCCGAAATAGGACTAGTAACAGACAATGATCTATACACCTCGTCAAAAAACGACATGTACTATACCAATGGTCTTGAACTTTTTTACAGGCATATTGTAGAAAGTCAAAATCCAGAGGTAGCCAAAAAAACAGTTACGTTCAAAGTAGGGCAATACATTTACACACCTCGTTTTGTAAACACACCCGAAATTTCGATTATGGACCGTCCATACGCAGGTTATCTATTTGGTGAACTAGGACAATCTTTGTTTTTCAAAAAGGAGTCTGTATTTCAAGCAGACGTTCGACTGGGTTATTTAGGACCTAATTCTTTTGGGCGTCAAACACAAAATAATTTCCATAAAATTGTGGGCTATCCAAAACTACTGGGATGGGAACATCAAATTCAGAACGCACTCGCTATTCAGACCCATTTTTTATATTCTAAAAAACTTTTTAGAGAACGCAACAACCAATTTACAGATGTACACTTTAGATCTGAAGCCAATTTGGGAACTATATTTACAGGTGTTTCTACCGGTTTAATAACGAGGATTGGATTTAAAAAACTAACACGTATATATGACTCCAATCTATATGGAGCAAGCGTAGGATCAAATGAAAGTGAATTCTACGCCTATGTGAGTACTAGCGTTAACTACCAATTGTATGACGCAACGATTGAGGGCAGCCTTTTTAACAACAATAGTCCCGTGACCTTTGATCTGGTTCCTTTTCGATTCAATGGAGAAGCCGGAATAAAATACCGAAAAAACAACCTAAACCTATATTACACCTTTATGTATCGAGGGAGAGAATTGGTACACCCAACCAATACGGGCTACTTCTATGGTTCAGTTGGGATTTCGTATTTACTGAATACGAAAAATAAAGCCAATAAAAAACCGTAAATCTACTGTAAGATTTACGGTTTTTTTTATGTGGAGAATGCGGGACTTAATAATCTACTACCAATATAGTTCTTGATTAAAAGTACACTTATATAAAGTATAGCTACGCATATCTCTAGATGACCCTATTTATTTCTTTAATCAAAAACTACGTCTTCGGGAATCATTTCCGCTACATTTAGAGTAGGCAAGATGTATTTGTTAAAGATAGTTCCTTCAGTTTTTGAATGCAATATGCCTCGTGCCGTACCTACTGTTAACATGGCCATGTGTGCGACAAAACCTTTTGGAAGAATAATTTTATCATTTGATTGTAAACTTTCCCAAGTTGCTTTTTCGATATTAAAAAAACAAGTCACTTGTGTCGCCATAAATGGCTTTTTCTTCATTTCAAATGTAAATTTCAAACTTACTGAAAAAGCTTCCTCTTCTACATTCAAACCAAAAGACATATTGGTACTAAGGTTTACATTGCCTTTGTCAAGATGGTTTTCTTGAAACAAAGCAAATTGATCTGTACTTATTTTAACGAAGTTAAAAGTAAGGTTTACGTTATTATCTGCCATTATCCTACTTTTGGGTATTTGATTGCTTGAGTTAATTTATTATAAACAACATTCATTTGAACTCCCTTTTTTTGTTTGAAATTATCTGAAAAAGTAAAATCGGCTAGATCATTTTTATGTAACTCTTTGGTTAATGTTTTTTCAACTGATTTAACTTGAGTTGCATTTATTTTTATTTCGCTCACTGGATTATAACTTATAATCTCCATCAACGAAATTCCCAAAGCATCTTCCAATTTGCCAACGGTCTCAAAGGTTAGATTTTGTTTTCCTTTGATGATCTTATTCACCTGTTGTGCGGAAACATTCATTTTTTTGGCTAGATCTTTCTGAGACATTCCTTTGTGTTTCAATGCCTCTAGAACAGTAGTCGCAACATTGTATGAGTGATCTATCCATTTTTTATTGGCTTTGTATTGAGCCAACTTTGAAAGAAAACTAGAAGGCTTGTCGCTTACTAATTTTTCAAATTTGTCTAATCTTTCGTTTAGTTCCATATCTTAAATTTCATACATTTCAAAATCATCCTGATCTAGAATTCCTTCTTCTTTGAGATAATATTTAATGTCTTCTAATTTTTGTTTTTCTTTGAGTAAGTGTGTGCTTTCCTTCATTGTCTCCACTAAATTCATTGCTTATTTTATTTTCGACATAATTTGCGTATAAATTATATTCGTTTAAAAGCTAAGACCAACTGTGCTAACTATTCTCTACAATTGCTATTTCTTCTGCTGTTAAACCATACAACTCATACACCATGGCATCGATCTCACGATCTGTAGCGTCTATTTGTTGTTTAAGAGTTTGAGCTTCTGCTTTTTTAGTTTCAAAAACATCCATCCAATCCATTTCGTCGAGTTTGGTTAACTCTTTTACGGCTTGCATATTATTTTTAACTAACTCCTTATTATTGGTTTTTATCGCTTTGTTGACTTCCTTTATAAAATCTGCAAAGGATAACTCGTACCAGTTTTCTAATTTTTTCGTTAGTTTTTCAAGTTTAAAATTTTCCTTGTAAAAAAATATAAATTTGTTAATTGCAAGATTATAGGCTTGAGTTAAAAGTATTGTCTGTTCTACATTTTTGCACAAGGCATTGTTACAAATGTTTTTAGGAATAGGCAAGTTATTGACATATTGTCTTTTCCATCTTAAAAAACCACCTCTAATTTCCGAGCTCATCTGAAAAAATAAAAATTTGATCAACTTTGAATTTAAAACACCTAATAGCTCTTTAGATTCACTAGCAATAATAAATGTTGTCATGTCAAAATAAGTCTCCTCACTATCTATAGAGAATCTACCGTCAGATGCAATTTCTGGATATACTATTTTTGTTCTTTGAAATTCCTTATAATAATCGCATGCCCTAAGTTCCCACCAATATTTACCTTGATCACTTCTCTTTCTAGCTCTATTCTCAAAAGGCATTAAGTGGCGATGTATTAACTCATACTCAGAAGATAACCAATCTAATGCATCCGCTTCATTTTCGAAAATACCTTTAGTGTCCGTCCATTTATTCGGTATACAAATTACATATTTATTGATTGTAGGTCTTCCATAACGTGATAAATCTCTTCCTACGCCATACGGTTTTACAATCTCCTTGTATTTTATTGAAGTCAAAATTAAGCTATCATAGAATTGTTGATCAATAATAAAAGCATCATTTAGACCTGTTTTCAATCCTACATACATTTTTCCGGAAATAAATTCTTTAATATTTAATTTCTCTTGTGTAAGTCTTGAAATAATTTTCATTATTTTATCATCTGCAATTGACCAACCTTCATTTCTTAAAATAAATCTATTTACAGTACTTTTGTGGCTTTGTACATATTGATCAAGACTCGGAAATAGTAAAGTACTAACTTCTACACCAACAAAATTTTCACTCTTTTTATTTCCGCCCACTGTTAAAATACATGGATAAGCTATTGCGTCGGCAAAAACTGGCAAATCTTTAAAATCAATAATCTCAATAATATTTTGTTCTTTTAACCATATTCTTAATTCTTTAGCATAATTTGCTCTCATCCATTTATTTGCAACAATAACGCTATAAATACCATCAGTTTTTATAAGATGTTTTATGCCTTTTTCAATAAAATAAGTATACAAGTCTGCAACACTATTATAACATTTATAGTTTTTTTCTAAATATGGTTTTATTTCTTTAAATAATTCTTGTCGCACATAAGGTGGATTCCCAATGACAACATCAAAACCCCCTTTTTCAAAAACGCTAGGAAATTGTTCTTTCCAGTTAAAGGCTTTGTCACCTGCAACAGCTTTACTTTCTATTAAACTATTCCCACATTTAATATTACTGTTTAAGTTGTTTAGTTTACGGCGTGGTTGCGCGGTACGTAACCACAACGATAATTTGGCGATTTCTACACTTTCTTCGTTAAGGTCCACACCAAAAATATTGTTTTCTAGAATGGTGTTTTCTATATCGCTAAAGACCAAACCGCCTCCTAAAATTTTTGCTTTTAGTTCGTCAATATAATTGTGTTCTTTTATTAAAAAATCTAACGCTTGGTTCAAGAACGCACCACTACCACAGGCGGGATCGCAAATGGTCAATTGTAGTAACCATTCTCTATACACATCTAAAGTTTCAACTAACTTTACTATTGTATTTTGCTGGCGGTTTTTTCTGCCCTTAAAATATTCTTCTTCTTTAAAACCCAGTTCATTTTTCTTTTCGTCGCACAATTTACCAATCGTATTCTCTACTATATATTTGGTAATGTATTTTGGAGTGTAAAAAACACCATCTTTTTTACGTTTACTTGTTTGTTTGTCAAAATCACCACCTTCAATTTCGGCATTTACGCTTTCAATTTCGTTAAGTGAGTTTTCAAAAATATGTCCTAGTATATTAACATCCACTTGACTTTCAAAATCGTATGATGCTAATGTTTGCGTATGCTTAAATAATAAGTCGTTGTCAATTTCTAATTTGTCTAACAATGTATCTTCCTTAAACAAACCACCATTATAGGCATAAATCTCAGCTCTATTTGTTGTTCCTTGTCTTCCAGTGTCAAGAAATTTAAAATACTGCATGAACATATCGTAAAGCGGTCTTTCGTCACCAAAATCAACATCAGCTTTCCATTTGTTCAGGATTTGAATGGTACTATTGGGTGGTAACAAACCTCTGTCTTCGGCAAAAAATATAAACAAAAAACGATCTATTAACTTTTGAGATTTCTTGAATAGTGTAAGTTTCAGGTTTTTGTCTAGACGCAATTGTTCTACCTTCGCTTCTTCATCCATTTCAGTAGCAGAAAGATCTAAAGTGCTTTTTAATTTCTTAGCATTGCGCTTTACCAAATCTCTAAACAATTCTCTCTTAAAAACAGAATAATCTTTGTAGAACTGCTTGGTAATTTGTTCTTCAATAATAATCGAAGCTTCTTTTATTTTTAAAGGAATGTTATTTAGAACATTGTCCTTTTGCAAACACAAATACAATACTTCAAAACGTTGTTCACTTAAGTCAAATAAATTAAACTCTTCGAACTCGGTAGCATCATTGATATAAAACCGCAGCTTTTCGTAATTAGAGGTAACTACATAAACACAATCTTTTTGATTGGCTTTGTAATCAAATGCTTGCTGACGTATGCTTTCTAAATCCTTTGTTTTGGTTCCCTTCAATTCTATCACTGCAACAGCAACTTCATTTTTTAGAATGGCGCCATCTGCTTTGCGTGAATTGGTTTGGTTTTTATACTCGGCTACTAAATCAAAATTAACATTAGGTTTCAAAGTGTAATCTAAAACATTGACAAATAATTCTGTTAGAAAAATACCTTGGTATTCCTCTTCTTTCGAATTGCGTATGTTGTCCTGGATAGTTGGGTTTAAGAAGTACTTGATATACTTTTTATATGCCTTACTTACTTTTGACTGCTCTAATTGTTTAAGATGCTTATTAAGAACCGATTTTTGATATAATGCCATTTATTTGAAGAATGATTATTTTAAAGTCTAAAAATAGTAATCTTTAACTGAACTTATTTTATTTGGACAATTATTTCCAAAAAAAAACACCCAACTTTACATTTTTGAGTGTAAAACTGGGCATTTTTATTGTAATTTATTAACTAACAATGTCGGTTTTATGTGGAGAATATCGGATTCGAACCGATCACCTCTTGCCTGCCAGGCAAGCACTCTAGCCAAATGAGCTAATCCCCCAGTGCAATGCAAATATAACATAAATACGATAGTAAAAAATTATATTTTCAAATATCGAAAGTTTCATTTGAATATTTCTAACTTTACGAAAAACCAATTTGCACCATGCCAATTCAAGATCCACAAGGAACATTAACCACCATTATCGACCACAACATAGCAACAGTGACTTTTGGTCATCCTGCTAGCAATTCCTTTCCGAGATCACTATTGGATGCACTGACGCAAGAGTTGCAAAACTTGAGTGAAGATTCAAATGTTTCAGTGATTTTAATGCAAAGTACGGGAACCAAAGCTTTTTGTGCAGGTGCTTCATTTGACGAACTATTGGCGGTGGAAAACGATGAACAAGGATTTCATTTTTTCTCGGGATTTGCTAATTTACTTAATGCCATGCGCAGCTGTTCCAAAATAATTGTAGGTCGCGTGCAAGGAAAAGCAGTTGGTGGTGGCGTCGGAATTATTGCTGCCTGTGACTACGTTTTTGCAACAGAGAATAGTGCTGTGAAATTATCTGAAATTGCCATCGGGATCGGACCATTCGTTATCGAACCCGCAGTAAGTAGAAAAATTGGAAAAACTGCCATGACAGAAATGACTTTGGCACCTGACCAATGGAAAACCGCACAATGGGCACAACAAAAAGGACTGTTTGCAGAAATCCTACCTGACATTGATAAACTTGACGAAGCAGTTGTTTTATTTTCGAAAAAACTAGCCTCCTACCATCCAGAAGCTTTGTACGAAATGAAAAAAATAATTTGGGAAGACACTGAAAACTGGGAAACGTTGTTATACGAAAGAGCAAAAATCACAGGAAAACTAGTGCTATCTGATTTTACAAGAGCAGCCTTGAACCAATTTAAAAAATAGCACGTTGCTACATGATAAGTTAAATAAAAAAAACGCATTCAACTTAATGAATGCGTTTCTATTATATAAGAATTTCTATTTCTAGAATTATCCTTTCAAACTTGCTGACAAATATTCTCTGTTCATACGAGCGATGTTTTCTAAAGAAATACCTTTAGGACATTCTACTTCACATGCTCCAGTGTTGGTACAGTTACCAAAACCTTCATCGTCCATTTGTTTTACCATGTTTAATACACGATCAACAGCTTCAATTTTACCTTGTGGTAATAAAGCATATTGAGACACTT
This sequence comes from Flavobacterium faecale, assembly GCF_003076455.1. NCBI lineage: Bacteria > Pseudomonadati > Bacteroidota > Flavobacteriia > Flavobacteriales > Flavobacteriaceae > Flavobacterium > Flavobacterium faecale. The sequence continues at coordinate 1,304,040 of NZ_CP020918.1, read as the reverse complement.
TTGCAGAAACAAACAACATTGCTGATGAGTTTTTACAAGTAGCCACACAAGCTCCACAACCAATACAGGTAGCAGCATCAAAAGCGTGATCTGCATCTTGTTTGTTGATCGGAATTGTGTTTGCATCAATAGTATTACCTGATGTATTTACAGAGATAAAACCACCTGCGTGTTGAATTCTATCAAAAGCACTTCTGTTTACTACTAAATCTTTTACTACTGGGAACGCAGCTGCACGGAAAGGCTCGATCGTAATCGTATCGCCATCCTTGAACATACGCATGTGTAATTGACAAGTTGTAACTCCTCTATCTGGTCCATGAGCTTCTCCATTGATAAACAAAGAACACATTCCGCAAATTCCTTCGCGACAATCGTGATCAAAAGCTACTGGATCACCACCAGTATTGATTTGTTGTTCATTGAAAACATCAAGCATTTCAAGGAATGACATATCAGGTTCAATTCCGTCGATTTTATAATCAACCATTGCTCCTTTATCTTGGGCGTTTTTTTGACGCCATATTTTTAATGTAAGTTTCATCTCTTTTTACGTTTAAAAGTCAAGTCTATTGCCATAAGTCTTCAACTTGGAGACTATGACTTTGAACTTAAGACTAATTTTTACTTATAACTTCTTTGAACTAGTTTGATGTTTTCATACACCAATGCTTCTTTGTGCAAAACAGCATCACTAGGTTTCCCTTTATACTCCCAAGCAGCAACATAAGCAAAGTTTTCATCATCACGCAACGCTTCTCCTTCTGGAGTTTGGTATTCTTCACGGAAGTGACCTCCACATGATTCATTACGGTGCAATGCATCTTTAGCAAACAATTCTCCCAATTCTAAGAAATCAGCAACACGAATTGCTTTTTCTAATTCTTGGTTCAATCCTTTATCCGTTCCAGGAACTTTAACTTCTTTGTAGAAAGCTTCTCTAAGAGCAGCAATTTCTGAAATAGCCTCATTAAGACCTTTTTCATTACGTGCCATTCCTACTTTGTCCCACATTATCTTACCTAATTTTCTATGGAAATAATCAACAGAATGTGTACCGTTGTTATTCATAAAATTAGAGATCAATTCTTTTACTTTTTGTTCCGCTTCTGCAAACTCAGGTCTATCCGTTGAGATTTTACCCATACTAATGTCTGGAGCTAAATAATCACCGATAGTATAAGGCAATACAAAATATCCATCAGCCAAACCTTGCATCAAAGCCGAAGCTCCAAGTCTGTTTGCACCATGCTCTGAGAAGTTTGATTCTCCAATTGAGAAACATCCAGGAATTGTAGTCATCAAGTTATAATCAACCCAAGTTCCACCCATTGTGTAGTGAACCGCTGGGTAAATCATCATTGGTGAAGTATAAGGATCTTCATCAACAATTTTATAGTACATCTGGAATAAGTTTCCGTATTTACTTTTCACGATATCAGCACCTAATTTTGTGATTAACGCTGTATCATTAGCATCAAGACCTTTTACAAAAGCAGCCTCTTTACCGTAACGTTGTATTGCTGCAGCGAAATCTAAATAAACAGCTTCTCCTGTTTTATTAACTCCAAAACCAGCATCACATCTTTCTTTTGCAGCACGAGACGCAACGTCACGTGGTACCAAGTTACCAAAAGCAGGATATCTTCTTTCTAAGAAATAATCTCTATCTGCTTCTCCTAAATCTGTTGCTTTTTTCTTTCCTTCGCGTATTGCTTTTGCATCTTCTGCCTTTGCAGGTACCCAGATACGTCCATCATTACGTAAGGACTCAGACATCAAAGTCAATTTTGACTGGTGATCTCCTGAAACTGGAATACAAGTTGGGTGAATTTGAGTATAACAAGGGTTTGCGAAGAAAGCTCCTTTTTTGTGGATTTTCCATGCTGCTGTAGCATTTGATCCCATCGCATTGGTAGACAAGAAAAATACGTTTCCGTAACCACCCGATGCAATAACAACTGCATGTGCAGAATGTCTTTCGATTTCACCAGTAATCAAATTACGAGCGATAATACCTCTTGCTTTACCGTCAATGATAACCAATTCTAACATTTCATGACGACTGTGCATTTGGATTTTTCCACGACCGATTTGACGGTTCATTGCAGAATAAGCTCCAAGCAACAATTGTTGTCCTGTTTGTCCTTGTGCGTAGAAGGTACGAGAAACCAAAGTCCCTCCAAAAGAACGGTTGTCCAATAATCCACCATATTCACGAGCCAATGGCACCCCTTGAGCCACACATTGATCAATAATATTTGATGAAACCTCGGCTAACCTGTATACATTGGCTTCACGAGCGCGATAATCTCCACCTTTTACAGTATCGTAGAACAATCTGTAAACAGAGTCACCGTCTCCTTTATAATTTTTTGCTGCATTAATTCCCCCTTGTGCTGCGATTGAGTGCGCACGACGTGGTGAATCTTGAAAGCAAAATGCTTTAACGTTATATCCTAGCTCTGCCAAAGTTGCTGCTGCAGAACCTCCGGCCAAACCTGTACCAACAACGATAATATCAAGATTACGTTTGTTAGCAGGGTTTACTAGATTAATATGATCTTTATAATTTGTCCATTTGTCCGCAATTGGGCCATTTGGTATTTTTGAATCTAATGCCATTACAATTGAATATTAATGAGTGAAATGATGAAATAATGCAACAAATACAAATCCTAGTGGAATGATAATCGCGAAACCTAATCCGAAATTTTGCAATCCTTTAGTGTATTTGTTATTTGCTCCTACTGACTGAAAAGAAGAGCTAAACCCGTGTTGTAAGTGCAAAGACAACAATACAAAAGATATACAGTACAATGCAGTACGTACAGGGCTTTCAAACTTCTCTGCCAACTCATGAAAATACCTTGTTTCATTCAAAGGACCAAATTCTACATATTTGTATGCCATCTCTGGAACCCAGAAATCATAAAAATGTAGTCCTAAAAACGCCAAAATCACAGAGCCAGAGATAATCATGTTACGTGATGCCCAACTTGCATTTGCAGCTCCATTGTAACTTGCATAACCAATTGGCCTCGCGTTGTTGTTTTGAATATTCAAAACAAACCCCATAATGAAGTGAAAAATCACTCCAACAATAAGAATTGGTTGGATAACAAACTGAACCAATGGATTATTTCCCATGAAATGAGAAATAGAATTGAATACAGACTCACTAAAAACCGAAGTCATATTGATAAAAAAATGCTGTGCTAGAAACAACATCAAAAATAGTCCTGAAAGTGCCATAGCTACTTTTTTAGCTATTGACGATTTCAATAATCCAGATTTTGCCATAATATTTATAGAATATAATTTAAAAAGTACACAAAAATAAGGGAAAAAGGCACCAACTACAACCTTTTCGCTATTATTTATAATCATTTTAAAGTGTTTAATCTTCGATAATACCAAATCACTCAAATTAAGTCATAAGAAACTATACACCAACTGACTAACCACTTTCAAACAGCTAAATAACCAAAAACAATACCGATTAGATATTTCAGAATTATTTAAACTTTAAGCTTAAAAAAAAGAATATCGTAATTTATTAGTTTTAAAATTTCAAATCCTCAAACACACAAATAGTGCTGATTTTGTGTAGAAAAATAAAAAACAACAGCCTGTTATGCTTTCCTTACATCTTGTTAAAATAAAATCAACTGCAGCATTTGTTCTTTCAACTAGATTCAATTGCTTAAATTTGTTATCTAAAAATTATTTTACAATGAAATACCATTCTATAGACGCTACATTATTTGTCAAAAACCGAAGCAAATTTGCTGCCCAAATGAAACCGAACAGTGTTGCCATTTTTAACTCAAATGACATCTACCCTGTTAGTGCCGACAGCAGTTTGCCTTTTGCCCAACACCGCGATATTTTTTACCTATCAGGAATTGATCAAGAGGAAAGCATTTTACTTCTTTTTCCAGACGCTCCTTATGAGAACCAAAAAGAAATGCTATTCCTTAAAGAAACTAACGAACATATTGCTATTTGGGAAGGTGCAAAACTAAATAAAGAACAAGCTTTTGCTACCTCTGGCATCAAAACAGTACACTGGTTGCAAAACTTTGAAAAAGTATTGGCCGAACTAATGACGTATTCTGATACGATATACATAAACACAAACGAACATTACCGTGCAGTGGTAGAAACTGAAACACGCGAAGCTCGTTTTGTAAAATGGTGGAAAGAAAAATATCCAGCACATTCGGTTGCCAAAAGCAATCCAATCTTACAGCGCATTCGATCAGTCAAAGAACCTGAAGAAATTGCTTTAATTCAAGAGGCTTGTAACATTACAGAAAAAGCATTTAGACGTGTACTACCCTTCGTAAAACCAGGTGTAATGGAGTATGAAATCGAAGCTGAAATGATGCATGAGTTCTTACGCAGTCGTTCAAAAGGGTTTGCCTATACTCCCATTATCGCTTCCGGAAACAGTGCCAACGTTTTGCATTATATCGAAAACAATAAAGCTTGTAACGCAGGAGAATTAATCTTAATGGATACAGCTGCTGAATACGCCAACTATTCCAGCGACTTAACCAGAACCATTCCGGTTTCTGGGCGTTACTCTGACAGGCAAAAAGCAGTTTACAATGCTGTTCTTCGCGTTAAAAACGAAGCTACAAAAATGCTTACTCCTGGTACTTTATGGAAACAATATCATATTGAAGTAGGTAAAATAATGACCTCAGAATTGCTTGAACTAGGATTACTTGACAAAGCCGATGTACAAAATGAAGATCCAGAATGGCCCGCTTACAAAAAATATTTCATGCACGGAACCTCACATCACATGGGACTGGACACGCATGATTACGGAATCTTAACTGAGCCAATGCAAGCCAACATGGTTTTTACTGTAGAGCCCGGAATTTATATTCCAGCAGAAGGTTTTGGAATCCGTATTGAAGACGACGTTGTTATTCAAGCTAGCGGAGAACCATTCAACTTAATGAAAAACATTCCGATTGAAGTGGACGAAATCGAGAGTTTGATGAATGCTTAATCTAAAAACTTAATCACTATGAGTAAAATAGCATTTCCCTCAAAAGCAGTATTTATGTGCAACGGCAGCAAATGCGGAAAACACAAAGAAGTAAAAAAATACATCAAGCAACTAAACAAAGAGAACGACAAAGAGGAGAAGATCGAAATCTTTAAAATGGAATGTTCCAATCGCTGCAAAGCTGCTCCTATTATGTTTTTCCAACCCGAAAATCTTTGGGTAGAAAAAGCAGATGTTGATAGCTGCAAAAAACTCATCAAAAAACAATAGCACAAAAAAAATGCTCTTATAGTTTTACAACCATAAGAGCATTTTTTATACTATTAAAAATCCTTATTCAACCGAACCGATTTTTGCAATTTGAACATCAAGCTCAAATTTGCCCGTAGCACTATCTTCATCTATCAAGTCAAAAAGCTCCAATGCTCTTCGTGCATTTCGTTCTTCTTCACGCTGTTCTACAACGTACCACATCATAAATTCTTCTGTGGCATAGTCATTTTCCAATCTACATTTCGCAATCACTTTATTAATAGCATTTGTGACGGCAATTTCGTTGTCCAGCGCAAGCTCAAAAACCGACTTGAACGAAGCAAATTCTTGCTGCACTTCACCAACAGTAGGTGTGATCGCGATTCCACCTGTCTCATTAATGTATTTAAAAATTTTAAGAAAGTGCGAACGTTCTTCCTCTGCTTGATTGTACATGTACCCTGCTGTATTGGCAAAACCATTTCTATCCAACCATGAAGCCATGGCTAAATATTTATTCGAAGCGTCACTTTCAATTTTTGACTGTAAGTTCAATATATTTTCAACTCCTTCTTGCAAAGAAGAGTTGGTTCTCAATAAATCTTTCATAATTTTACTCTTTATACAGTAAAGTTACAAAAAATTACAGCAAGAAAAGGGAAGCAAGGATCTTTTGTATTTATTCTAAATTAAGGTACTACGCCAGCTCGGTAGTTAAGACCGAATGGAGTAGCGAATGCAAACTAAGGGTAAATTTAGTTCCGTTTAATAATTCTCTAAGTTGCACTATTTCGCAAATGGTCAAGTTTCTAGAAAAGTTTCTTTTGGTAGTCTCAATCAATTGCGCATCTGATTGGTCTGACAAATCGTAAAGCATGTCCAAAATCATCACACTATTCACCTTTCTCTGAAAAATCAAAAAATCTTGCACTTTGTATTTTGAACTGGTCCCAACAAAATTAATTACAATACTATTTGATAGGTCGCATTGGTAACTATACCCATTCACCGTCTCAAACAATACGTTATTCTTCAACTGATTACACTCTGACATTACACTACTTTTTTTTAACGTCACAAATTTAAATAATTAAAATCAAACGACTGCAATTTTTCTATTATAATTAAGACTAATTTTAAATAAGATGTTTTTATTTTATATTCTCTCTTGAAACATACTAATTTTCAGGAGCAGAATGATTCCATTTCAAAATAACCTTCCCTCCTGCTGTCCGCTATATCTCTTGTTCCGCTATCGCTTCACAACAGGATGCCTCCCGAAATTTCGGGAACATCAGGGCTATCAAGTACTCCTCTTTTCCATAAGCCTGTTTTTACCAAATTGTTAAATACTTCAAAAGTCCTTTTTGTAATTTTCGAAAAAGATGTATCTTTTCGGTTACTAATACAGAACAACTACTTAAAAAAAAATAGCCTTATGCAAGCACACGAAATAGATTATGAAATATTTGGAGAGGAAATGCAATATGTCGAAATCGAGCTCGACCCACAAGAAGTGGTTGTAGCTGAGGCCGGCAGCTTCATGATGATGGACAATAATATTCAAATGCAAACCATCTTTGGTGACGGATCCAATCAGCAAGGTGGCGTATTAGGCAAATTGCTTAGCGCAGGAAAACGCGTGCTCACAGGAGAAAGCCTTTTTATGACTGCTTTTGTGAATCAGAATAATGGCAAAGCCAAGGTTTCTTTTGCCGCTCCGTACCCAGGGAAAATTTTAGCTATTGATTTGAATCAATTTCAAGGTAAATTTATTTGTCAAAAAAGTGCTTTTTTATGTGCTGCCAAAGGAGTCTCCATCGGAATTGAATTTTCTAAAAAACTAGGACGAGGCCTTTTTGGTGGCGAAGGATTTATCATGACCAAAATCGAAGGCGATGGAATGGCGTTCATACATTCAGGAGGAACATTGGCAAAAAAAGATTTGCAACCAGGCGAAGTTCTAAAAGTAGACACGGGTTGTATTGTTGGTTTTACCAAAGACGTGGATTATGATATTGAATTTATCGGTGGTATCAAGAACTCCATTTTTGGTGGCGAAGGATTATTTTATGCCACGCTTCGTGGTCCAGGAACCGTTTATATTCAATCCTTACCTTTTTCTAGATTAGCTGACAGAATCATAGCATCTGCACCAAGAGCAGGTGGAGATAGCCGTGGCGAAGGAAGTATTCTTGGCGGACTCGGTAGTTTATTGGATGGTGATAATCGCTTTTAATATCTCATATTTAAAAAACAACCCTCCTAGGGCTTTAAACCCTAGGAGGGTTAATCGCGATTTTTACGTCTATTTTTAACGAACTTACATTGCCCCAGACAGAAACGACAGCCCTGACTGAAAAACATTATTTTTTGCGGGAGTAGCAGAGCGACCAAAGGAAGCTCCTGCTACGACCTAGCAAAAAAAATGTTTTGATGGAAGGCTATAGTGGATGGCTGGATTAGGCCCTAAAAAAGATTGTTATTAAGTGAAGCATAACTTTTGAAAGCAGTTGTTTTCTAGCAAATAATAAAATTTTACCTTTGTGCGAGTCAACTTTAATTTACAATTTTGAACCAAATTCAGCACAAAAACACCTCTATATCCTACTGTGATTCGGGCAAAGGAACAGCTATTGTTTTACTACACGGTTTTCTTGAAAACCAAAAGATGTGGCAGGCTTTTGTACCTGAATTTTCGAAAAAAAACAGAGTAATTACTATTGATTTATTGGGACATGGCGCCACCGAATGTATGGGCTATGTGCATACGATGGAGGACAACGCAGAGGCTGTGCAGGCGGTGTTATTGCACCTACGCATACGCAAAGCTATTTTTGTAGGTCACTCGATGGGTGGTTATGTGGCTTTGGCTTTTGCCGAAATGTACCCTGAGCATGTGAAGGCATTGATATTGCTAAACTCTACCTCTAGAGCTGATAGTGATGAACGCAAAGTAAATCGAGACCGTGCAATCAAGGCGGTGAAACAATCCTACTGTAATTTTATATCGCTTTCTATCGCCAACTTATTCAGTGAGAAAAATAGAGAAAGCCTGATAAATGAAATAGAATTTGTAAAGAAAGAAGCGCTACAAACGCCACTGCAAGGCATCGTTGCCTCACTAGAAGGTATGAAAACTCGTGTTGACCGAGAGGTTTTACTACACTTGACACCCTACCCAAAAATGTTGATTTTGGGAGAAAAAGACCCCGTTCTACCTTATGCAGAAACGTTAAAACAGATTGAAGAAACTAATGTTCAACTTGTAACTTTTCCTGACGGACACATGAGTTATATTGAAAATCGAACTGAACTGACTGCGGTTTTATTGAAGTTTTTTAAAACAATTTAAAAATCAAATGGTAATTTCAAAGTTCAATTTCAAAAATCAAATAGTAAATTCAAAGATTAATTACCAATCCTTTTCGACTCTATAAAACTTTGTGAACTTTGCGACTAAATCAAAAATCGTTAATCGTTAATCAAAAATATTTTTAACTTTTATAATTAAAATTGATTCAAATATCCCAATTCGATTAATTCCTTTTTATCATTAAGATGATGTAAAACTCCACCTTTTAATAAAACGATCTTTGTTGCCACATCAATCACATTTGGATAATTGTGGTCTGTGATTAAAACCCCTTTTGAATGGACATTTAAGCTAATCATTTTATTCACTTTTTCTACCATTAGAGGGGATAATCCGTTATAAGGCTCATCAAGAAGTACAAAATGTGAAGTATTAAAAAGAATTATTTTTACTTCCAAATATCGCAATTCTCCACCAGACAACTGCTTTATCATTTTGTCTTTTACAGATTCTATCATCTCATCTTCATAAAAAACTGCTCTTCTCGTTGCAACGACAGACAAAGAAACTGCTTGTGCTACTGAAAATTGATTGGGAATATAATTTCCTTGTGGCAGATAGCTGATTTCACTTTGTAGTATTTTTGAACCTTCTGTGACTTTGTTATTTATTTTCAGACACTTAAAATCAGCCGTTTGCACTCCATAAATTATCTTAAAAAGTGTCGATTTCCCAGAACCATTCCTTCCTAAAACACCAACAATATCTCCTGTTTCACATTTTAAGTAAACATCTGAAAGAATTAATTTATCGTTAAATGTTTTTCTAACACTATCAATTTCTAAACTATTATTTTTCAAAATAGAACTGTTATAATATGAATAACACTTTTAAGAATAAGAACCAAAAGCAAATAAAACACCCAGCAGTATAACCATAATTCCAATTTGGTAATCTGATTATTTAAATAAAAAATATACTCATTCTTATAATTAGTTTCTTTAATTAGTATAGTTGTAAAAAAACCAAAAAACAAAAAAGTTATAAAGAAAGCATTCAATCCGAAAATTAACAGTGATACTAAACTAATAGCAAAGTTAAAAACCAATGTGCTTTTGAAAAAATGAAAACTATTGAGTGCCTTTTGTTTAGTCATGCTTACTCTCTTTTGTACAAAATAGATTTATGCAATATAATCTATTCCTTTTATCCGCATTTTATCGCAACATAGTAAAAAATCAAAAATCGTTAATCGACAATCCTTAATCAAAAATACTTCTAAATCTTCTCCTCAAACGGCATATTCTCATCTAATATTTCGCTTAACAACAATACCAATTGTTCCAAGAACTGATCCATGATTGCTTTGTCAATTTTGTAATTATCTAATTTTCCATCTTTAAAATTAAAGGGTAAAAACCCTGATTTTAAATTTTTGAAAGAAATGATTCCTACTTCGATATCTTTTTCACCTGCGTGTTGCTCATACATGAACGCATAAGCTAGCACTTGGATGATTTTGTCGTATTTAATGTCATCAATTAAACCGTTCCATGTTTTTAGGGTCACAGAAGATTTTTCGACCTTTCCCGTTTTGTAATCGATAATGCGCACTACAGCAGGCGTACCGTTCACCGAGCGCTCTTCGATTCTATCCACGTTCCCTTTAATCAATACTGGAAAAGGTAGCGACGGATGAATTAATTCACGTTCAAATGTAGTTTCAAGCGCAATTATTTTTATGGCATCACCTGCTTTGATACTTTCTAACTCAACTTTCAAAAAATTAGATACATTACGTTTGGCGACTTCAAAAGCTAATAGGTTACGTCCTTTTTTGATTTCGCCCTCCTTGTACACAATTTTGAATTGTTTTAGTACCTCAGCATCAATGAGCTTGAAGGCATCTACAATGTTGGTTTCTGAGATAAATTTACCCACAAAAGGATCATAAAGTGCTTTCAGCGTTTCATGTATGATGGTTCCCAAGGTGTTGAGTGCGATATTCTCTTCGACTTCTTCGACTTCGCGAATACGCACAATTTTTTGAAAGTAAAATTGAATCGGATTTCGAATGTAACTCGTTAATGCGGAAGGTGAAAACCCAACTTTGGCAATTTCTGCCAGACGCTTCATTACAAGTGGGGACTTTTCGACCACCATTGGCGTGTAGGCCGTATCGGGTACCTCAGCATTATATATTTCTTGCGTTAGCGTATGCTTATCTTGCTTTTCTACTTCAAGTTGGGTGATGAAACGGCTTCGCTCTCCGGCATCAAGTCCGTCACTCTCGGTGTTGTAGAGTAAATAGACATTTTTGGCGCGTTGCAGTAAATGATAAAAGTGATAGGTATAAATGGCATCTTTTTCTTTAAAAGTTGGCAATCCCAATTCTCGTTTTACATCATAGGGGATGAAAGAATTTTGAGATTTTCCTGCTGGAAATTTCCCTTCATTCATTGAGGTTACAATCACGGTATCAAAATCTAGCACACGACTCTCTAGAACTCCCATAATTTGCAATCCGTTCAGCGGTTCTCCCTTAAACGAAACCTCAGCAAGATCAATTACTTGTTTGTAAATTGCATGTAGGGTGTCTATTTTGTCAATATCAGGATGTGAACTGTAGTAATTAATCAACTTATTAATGACCTTGAAAATTGCGTACACAAATGACTTGGTGATTTTTTCTTCTTCGCTGTCATTGCTCAAATTGTTTTTGATTGTGAGCAACAATTCTGAGACAGATTCCAAGACAGCTACCGAACCTTTCTCCCATTTTTTAAACAAGAGTAAAAACAATTCAGATGGATCCGAACTTAAATCGATCACTTTTTGATGAGTAATAAAAGTGTAGTTGTTTTCATTGATGATTTTGACCAACTTGCTCGTGCCCGCATAAGGCTCTACTAGCGGATGTGTCAAAATATCTAAAACATCTTTGTAATAAAACACATAATTCTTGGCATTACGAGACAAGGCATTGGTGTGCATTTTGAACAATTTGGCAATCAAAATTTGTGCAGGATTATTTTTTCCTGAATATCCCATCGTGATATTTAGGGCTCCTACACTAGCAGGTAGCGCATACAAGAGCGGAATCAAAACATTTTCTTCGCCTAAAACAACTGCGACTTTGTCTAAGTTTGCTGTTGGATTCTCTGCTATTATTTTTTCGATAATGCTTCCTGTTATTTTGGCCTGACCAATAGTTTTTGGTGTTCCAATAACTTGAATGTTTTTTGTCTGAGAAAATTCATCTACAATCCAATCAAACGGATTGGTTTTGTATTGTTTCCATGAAGATTTGAAACGGCGTAAAAATAAGCCTGCATCATGATAGGGATCGTTCAAAAAAGTTTGATCGGCGTCCCATAAAATTTCTGCTTTGTCAACGGCTAGTAATTGCTGAATGATTTTTTCTTCGGATGCGTTTAAGGCATTGAAACCCGCAAAGAGATAAAAGTTATTATTTTTTTCTTTCGAAAAGGAATCCAAATTGGCAACTGCTTCTCTATAAATCAATCCTTGGTAACCTGATTTTTTGGCTAGTAGATGCGTGTAAAGTGCCGCATAATATTTTGGAAGGAGTTTCCAAAAATCAATATAATTCTCTAATAACTGGGTTTTGTTTTCGACTTCTATTCCCCATTTTTTAATATCCTCAATATCTTTCAAGTACGAAAGCACATATTTTGGATCTAGTAAATAGCGGTCTATTTCATTAAAATCTTGTAGTAATGTCTTGGCCCAATTAGCAAAAAGCTCAAAGGACTGTTGTTGTTTTTTATCTGTAATAGACAAATACACCTCATAAAATTCAAAAAGAAGCGCAATAGCATCGATAGAACGAATGCCCGCAATGTCTTGGATAAAGTCTTCAATACTAATAATTCTAGGTGCACGAATATTAGTCTGAATTTGTTTTTTTAACGCTTCAAGCAAAAATACTTTTGCTCGTTTATTGGGCAAAACAATAGTTGTATTATTAAACTGTTCTGTATCCTTTTGCAGTAAATGGGCAGCTATTTTATCTAAAAAACGAATATTTGTCATGCTATAAAAATAAAAAAAACGCCCCGATAAATCGAGGCGTTCTTAGTATTTATTTTGAAAAAATTTATTGCTTGATCAAAGAAACTTCAACTCTTCTGTTTTCAGCTTTTCCTTTAGCTGTTTTGTTAGAAGAAATTGGTTTAGTTTCACCGTATCCAACAGATTTCAATCTATCAGTGTTGATACCATTTTCAACCAAGTAAGATCTTACTGCAGCAGCTCTGTTTTCAGACAAAGTTTGGTTCAATGCATTACTTCCATCACTATCAGTATGACCTTCGATCATAAAGTCTGTGTTTGGATATTCTTTAAGAATGTTTGCAACTGAAGTCAATACTGTGTAAGATTGAGATTTGAAAGAAGATTTTCCTGAATCAAACAAAATAGTTTTACCATATTCGTTCAATTGTTTGATAACTTCAACAGTTACTTCAGGACATCCTTTGTTACTTGCTGGACCAGCTACTTTAGGACAATCATCATCTTTGTCTAATACTCCGTCATTATCAGTATCAGGCCATGGGCATCCACCGTTTGCTTTGTCTCCTTTAACTTTTGGACATTTGTCAACATTATCAGCTACACCATCTCCGTCAGAATCTGGACAACCTTTCATTGCTTTTGTACCAGCTTCGTTTGGACAAGCATCTTCAGCATCAGTAACACCGTCACCGTCAGCATCTGGACAACCATTCAATGCAGCAACACCAGCAACCTCTGGACAAGCATCATCTTTATCAGCAATACCATCTCCGTCAGAATCTGGACAACCGTTAAATTGTTTTAATCCTTTTACGTCTGGACATGCATCATCTTTGTCATATATTCCGTCTCCGTCAGTATCTTTTCCTCCAAATTTGAAAGTAAGACCTACAGTATGTTGGAAGTGACTTGGAGCATCTGGAGTACCAGCTGTTACTCTATCTCCACCAAAAATATCTCCTCCTTTGTAAGTTGTACCAATAGATAAACCAACAACATCAGAGAACCAGAAGTTGAAACCAGCTCCTAAGTTCAAAGTACCAAAGCTACTGTCTCCTAAGAAAGTATAACCTCCACCTAAACCAACATAAGGCTCAACTGTTTTTGACTTGATCATTTCCATGAAACTATATTTCACGATACCATCAAGACCGTAGTACATCAAATCACCAGGATTTGAAGCTACAAACTGTCCTGAAGTACTATTATAATCTACAAATTTTGAAATCTTGTTTACAGATCCTTGAACTCCAACAGAAAAATTATTTCCTACTGCTCTTGTAACACTTACATAAGAGATAGATGGAAGAATGTTCCAGTTATCTTTAATTTTAAATGCTTGAGAAAAATGATCGTTCATGAATCCTTTTGGACTGTCAGCCGATGTTCTTGTATCTACTGCGTTTACCCCAAATGAGATAGCCCATGGGTTATTGCTGTCTTGTGCCTGTGACGTAAGTCCAGTCATCATCAAAGCAGCAACTAAGAGTTTGTTAAGATGTTTCATACTTATTTTATTTAATTACAATTTAGTTAATTGTTAACAAAAGTAATACCAAAAATTTTAACAACAAAACAGATTATCAAAAAACAGTATGCAAGCCATAAAAAAACATGTATTTGCGTTCAAAATTATGCGTTTGGTTCAAAAATCAAAGAAATCATCAGTAAAACCATCAATTTTCAAAGAATTCCACAAACGAGCGTCTTTAAAAACAAAAGACCACAACTCTTTGAATTACATTTATTTAACTACCTGTGAAGTAGTTTTTTTCCTCTTAAAAACAAAGAAAAACAGCTATACACTAATTACCTTAATTTGTTCACCTATATACACAAGATTCTTTCGTAATACGTTGAATCCCATATTCTCAATAGCAATTTGATACTTTTCTAATTGTTTTTGATATTTATCATGATGCACACCCGTTTTATAATCTAGCAACAGCATTTCGTTATTCGGTGTCAACACCATCCTATCGGGCTTAACTAGTCCGCCTTCTTTTTGAATGATGGTCTGTTCATTCATCACCTCATTTCCTTCAGCAAAAAAAGCTACTAATTCTTCGTGCCCAACAACTTCGCGCAAAGTAGCAGCTACTGCCTCCTGCTGACCCGCATGAATCAATCCGTCTTCGATGGCTTTTGTAATTGCAACGTCAATATCTTTTTCTGTAGTTATAAACGACATGATCTCGTGAATTACATTCCCATACGCAATAGACTCCTGCTGCTGCGTACCCCACATCAAGGCTTCGCGTTGTGCTATTTTGATGTTTTTAAAATCCAAAACCTCTTCTACAACCGGAATCATCTTGGAGGTATCTACATGTATATGTGTAGGTGATAATTTGGTGCTATTCCCCCACTCGTATTCCAATTTTTCAGGGATAAAGTCGGATTCTTGAATGGTATAATTAATAAAAAACGCAGACATATCCTCCGTTTTTACCGCTCCACTACTGGTAAGGTTGCAGCTCGAAATAACATATAACTGCTCCTCGGCGCGAGTAAGCGCAACGTACAAGACATTAATATTGTCCAATAACTCTTCTTGTTTTTTCTGGTCATATATTGCTTTGGCACTTTCTCCAAAACCTTCGACTGCTTTACTGTTATCAATTAAAACTTTTGGCAAACCCAAGACAGCTTCATCTGTATCCAACCACAGTTTATCTTTGGGTTTACGATTGTAATCCTCTTCGGCGAAGGGAAAAATAACGACAGGAAACTCCAAGCCTTTCGATTTATGAATGGTCATAATACGCACTGCATTATTTCCTTCGGGTGAGGGAATACTAAATTTACTCGAATTCTTATCCCAGAAGTTCAAGAAATCGGCGATTCCAGCTTGGTTACGCACATCTCGTTCTAGCACGATATCTAGAAAGTACTGCACGTAAGCTCCTGCTGAAGGGGGAGCTGTCGCAGAAGTCTGCTGATTATTTTCGACCCCTTGAGGTATAGGAGAGCTTATAAATTTCTTTACAATAATTTCTACCGTTTCGTACAGTGATTTTTTTCGAATGTTTTGAAACGAAAGCGATACCCCAAAAGTGGCTAACCAAGCTTCAAAATCCAGCTCAGCTTTAAGCTCCATTCCTTTTAAGATAAAATCATGCGTGGGTAATAGGTCTTGATTGTGCTTGGCCAAATAATACAAGAAATTGGCTTTGGCTTCTGCGTCAGAACTATTATTAAGGTATTGCAACAAATGAATAACAAAACGAACCTCAGTCGAATTCTGAATCATCAAAGTCTCAGAAGACAATAACGGAATTTTTTGCTCTGTCAAATAACTGGCTACAGCGATTCCTTGACTACGTTTACGAGTCAAAATCACAATGTCTTTGTATTGAAAACCTTGCGTTACTACTTTTTGAATGGTATGTAAAGTGGCTTGCACATACAAATCTTCTTTACTTAGTTTATCTTCTTCCTCTTCTGTGTCTTCTATTTTTGGGATGAACGAAATGTTTACATATCCACCTACTTTGTCATTTGTTTTTTGACGCGAATGATTTTTGTATAAATCTTCGTAATCCGGATGGGCAAATTCTGAAGAGAGCATTTGAAAAAATGCGTTATTAAAATTAATTACCTCAGAATAACTGCGATAATTGGTATCCAGTTCTCGCAAATTTTTATCGGGATTACTAAATGGGTTGCTGCCTTTGCTTAAATCAATAAACTGTTCTGCTTTTCCACCACGCCAACGGTAAATGGATTGTTTCGGGTCACCCACGATCATCAAACTTCCTTTGACTCCATAATCATCTTGACCCGCAAGAGCATTGTCAATAAGCGGAATCAAATTTTGCCATTGCATCTCGGATGTGTCTTGAAATTCGTCTATGAAAAAATGACGGTAGCGTTCGCCCAGTCGCTCGTATATAAAAGGAGCTGGCTGGTTTTGAATCTCACGATGAATAATGGCGTTAAACTCAGAAATAGACAATACATTTTGTTCCTCTTGGATTTTAGCCAATTCATTACTAACCGTATTTAGTAAAGACAGAGGCGTGATGTTTTTCAAAAACGCGTTGTAAAAATCTCTTTTTGCGAAATTCTCATAAATCATTAGAAGGTTCTGTAGCATTTCTGGAATAATGCTTTCGATGCTATCTCTATCTTTGGCGGTTTTATTAATCTTTATATCCTCTACTTCATGATAAGTTTTATTGGCAGGGTTAAATTTTCCGTCGATTATACTTTGAATATGTTTTGGAAAATATTGTCCAGAAAATGATTTAGGATCGATACCATTTTGTTCAATCAAAGACCAAAGTGCTTGTGCTAACTCCTGATTTTTTTTATCGATTTCTTTGCAAACAACTTTTAGGTTTTTTTTGATTTCGACAAATTCGGCTATGCTTTTGTCTTTGAACTGCAGGATTTCGTTGTGATGATTTTCGTTGAGTACCAACTTACCTGTTTCCATGATTTCTCGCGAAATGTCCCAAGACTTGTCATCATCGGTTTTTTCCATGGTGAAATCGATCAGTAATTTGGTTAAGGTTTCGTCTTCGCCTGCTTGTGCGATGAGCGCATCTACGGCTTCGGTCAATAGATTTTCGGTATCCAAGGTAACTTCAAATGTCATTGGAAGGTTTAAATCATGAGCGAAAGCACGAATTACTTTGTGCGTAAATTTATCGATGGTCGAAATATCAAAAGCTGCATAATTGTGAATAATGTGCTTGATAATGTGCTGGGCTTTGATTTTGATTTCGATTATCGAAAGTCCGATTGGTTCTTCAAGCCACTCGTCTGGATTATTCTCTTTCCGTTTTCCGTTAATCATGTCCTGCATCAAGCTCATGGCTTTTGAGGACGGCTCGTCTTTGGCAAATTCAGACAAACTACCTACAATACGGGTTTTCATCTCGTGCACCGCTTTGTTGGTAAACGTAATGGCTAATATGTTGCGATAGGCATCATTTTTTTGAGCCGTCAGAATAATTTTGAGATATTCTTTGACCAAGGCGTACGTTTTACCAGAGCCTGCAGATGCGTCGTATATGGAGAAGGAGTGTCTTTGCATTATGATTAACGATTTTTGATTAACGATTTTTGATTTTGAAGTACCCTTCCTTTGAATTTATAGATTTTGTTCCCTGCAACAAAATCTGAAATCGTTAGTCGTTACTCTTCAATCAAAAATTTCTTAAAGACCAAAGTTGTTTTTTGGAAACTATATTTCCTGTTATCACTATGCCCTAGCCCCGATAGCCCCGACGTTTCGGGAGGCATCCTTTTCTTGCCTTTTTTTGGCAAGAAAAGATATAGCGCCCCGACACTTCGGGGGCGGGAAATAGCTCCTAAAAAAACTTTGATTCTTTAGCTTTTTGTAATTTTGCTTATATAATGTTTAAAAGTAGTATTTTTGCAGTATGGAAACAAATAGACAGAAAAAAATAGGTGGGGTAATCCAGAAAGATTTGGTGGATATCTTGCAAGGTGAAGTGAGAAAAAACGGTGTGACCAATTTAATTATTTCAGTATCAAAAGTGGCGGTAACCTCTGATTTATCGGTTGCTACGGTGTACTTGAGTATTTTTCCGCAGGAGAAAGCGCAAGAAACGCTAGCGGGTATTAAATCTAACAGTAAAATGATTAAGCATGACTTGGCGCAACGTGTGAGCAAGCAATTGAGACGCGTGCCTAACTTGGTTTTCTTTGTTGATGACTCTTTGGATTATATCGAAAAGATCAACAATGCTTTGAAAAATCAAGAAAATCCAATTGAAAACAGAGATTTATTAGACAAAAGACGTTTTCAATAAGATTTGAATTTTCCATTATACATAGCCAAACGCTACCTACGAAGCAATAGTAAAAATAGTGCCATCAATATTATCAACCGCATTGCGAGTATGGGTATTATTGTTGGGGCGATGGCTTTGTTTGTGGTGCTATCTGTTTTTAGCGGATTGAAAGAATTTAGTCTTTCGTTTACGAACAATCTTGATCCTGATTTGAAAATTAGCAGTACGCTTGGCAAATCATTTGAGATTAGTCCTGGTCAAGAGAATCAGTTGAAAAAGATTGCTGGTATTGCCCATTTTTCTAAAATAATTGAAGAACGTGTTTTGTTTGTCTATGGTGACAAACAAGAAGTTACCTATCTCAAAGGGGTTGACACCCAATTTACACAAGTGAATCCTATTGTGAAATCGTTGTACAATGGGCAATGGCTTGCCTACAACACTGCTCAGGTAGTGGTAGGTTATGGATTGGCACAAAAATTCTCGATGGGATTATTGGACTTTAATACCAATCTAGAAGTTTTTGTACCAAAACCGGGTCGTGGCGGCATAAATTCTCCCGATGATGCTTTTAATAAAACAACTATCTACCCTATTGGAATTTATGCGATAAGCGAAGATTTGGATTCGAAATATGTTTTTGCCGATTTAAGGATGGCGCAAGATTTATTAGAATATAATAAAAACCAAATTTCGGGAATTGAAATTAAAAATAAGCAGGGGGCAGATGAAACTGCTATCACCAACCAACTTAACAGCATTTTTAAGGATAAGATTACTGTAAAAAATCGTGCGCAACTCAACGAATCACTTTACAAAATGTTGAATACAGAGAATATTGCGGTTTACCTAATATTTACATTGGTGATTATTATTGCACTATTTAATTTGATTGGTGCCTTGATCATGATGATTTTGGACAAAAAAAGCAATCTAAAAACATTGTTTAATCTAGGAGTTGAGATTAAAAGCCTGCGCAAAATATTTTTATTACAAGGAACCTTGCTCAGTTTTTTTGGTGGACTTATTGGACTAACAATCGGAATAGTGATTGTATTGCTACAACAAAATTTTGAATGGATAATGATTACAGACAGTTTGGCCTACCCTGTAGTGTTCTCAGTTGAAAACGTAGTAATAGTAATGGGCACGATCATGGTCTTGGGCTTTATTGCCTCGTTGATTGCTAGTAGTCGAGTGAGTGAGCGTTTGCTAGAGTAATTTTAATTCAAATTTGTATTTTTTGTTTTTAGTTCGTCCATTAGTGCTGTTAGTTCTGCGGTAAAAAGATCTAATGATTCTGCAGGTTCTTTCATGTAACCTACCACTTTTTTTATCTCATCATCTGTTACAGTTTCTTCAGCAATTAAATAATAGAGTCCTAAGATTTGCGAAATGGAATGTCTTACCTTATGAGATATCATGTAGAGCATCTCGTCCATCCCTTTTGTAAAAACTATTTTGCGGTGGTCTGCATTTTTTGATTTTGTAATGTCAATTCGAGATCCGTGGACCCAATTAGCACCAAATTCATCTTTAACAATCGTTAAATTGTCTAGAAACCATTTGTATTCCCCATTGGCGCATTTCCAGCGGTATTCTATAGCTCCACCACCATGATTTACCTTATCAGTAAACGACTGTACAACATCTTCTACTTCATCAGGATGTATATTACGACGCCATAAAGTATTGTCTCCCAAAATATCAGCACGGCAATAGCCCGTTATATCTTCTACATTTTTACTTATAAAAGTCGTTCTACAATTATCATCGATATTTGCTACATACAATAAAATAGGCTGTGAAAAAACGATATGATTTAAAAACGTATTTTTTCTTTGGATCCTTTTCTCGCTTATTTCGTTTTCCAGTTTCATATTGTGGGCGGCAACCGCATTTTTGACCGCAACTGGTAATCGAGTTAAATTTGATTTTAAAATGTAATCACATGCACCAGAGAGAATGGTTTGAACAGCGAATTCTTCTGAAACAGAACCCGTTACAAGGATAAACGGAATTTTTAATTTTCGTTCGTTATAAATTTCTAGCGCTACTGTTGAAGTAAATTGCGGCATAGAGTGATCTGACAAAATCACCTCAGGCTGAAATTGATCTAGCGCTGCGATGTAATCTGATTTTGTTTCTACAACATGACTCTCAAACGCTAATCCAGCATTTTTGAGTTCTGACTTTATTAGAACGACATCGTAGGCGGAGTCTTCTAAAATTAATATTTTCAGCTTTTTCATACTTTCACATTCATTTGTTCACTTTAATCATGGGGCTTGATTTAGCAACAACCAATAAAAACCTAATTCAACAACAGCTTTTGAGAAATTATCAAAATCAACTGGTTTTACAATAAAACTATTGGTACCCAAACGGTAGCTCTCTACCACGTCACGCTCCTCACTTGAAGAAGTCATTATCACTATTGGAATGGAGGTGGTCCTGTCATCTTCTTTAATAGCCTTAAGCACTTCAATACCTCCTACTTTTGGCATTTTTAAATCCAAAAGAATTAGTTTTGGTTTATTCTCTATTTTTCTATTTTCATAAGGCCCTTTACAAAATATAAAGTCCAATGCTTGCGCACCATCATGTAAATGTAGTAGATTGTTTGCCAAATTTTGTTTTTTTAACGCTCTTATAACTAAACCTGCATCATCGGGGTTGTCTTCTACCAATAATATATCTACTGTATAATTTTCTTCATTCATCTATTTTTTATTAAAGTTAAGAAATTTTATTTAAGTAAGGAAAAATAAAAAGTAGATCCTACATCTGGTATTGATTCGGCCCAAACCTTACCACCGTGTTTGGTAATGATCCTATGCACAATAGCCAATCCAACTCCAGTACCTTCAAACTCTGTGGTACTGTGCAATCTTTGAAAAACAGCAAATAATTTTCCGGCGTAAGCCATATCAAAACCAACTCCATTATCTTTCACAGAATAAATTATATTTTGTCCCTCTTCATGTGATTCAATTTCGACAATAATCTGCTCTTTTTTAGACGAATATTTTACTGCATTTGACAACAAATTGGTCATAATTACTTTTAGCATGCTACCATCACCTTTGAGGTCTAGCAAATTGGCATACTTGATCTCCAATTCCTTTCCATTAGCAAAAAGTTTCATGTCTTCTATCAAGCTACCTACCAATTTATTCATTTCTACAGGAACCAAAACTAAATTCTGTCTACCCAACCTAGAAAATGCCAATAAGTCATCAATCAACTGCCCCATTTTTATGGCATTTTTTGAGATAACATTCATATATTGCTGTCCATCTTCGTCTATTTTATCACCATAATCTTCATTAAGAATCTTTGTGTAGCCAGTAATTGCGCGCAAAGGCGCTCGCAAATCGTGTGAAACTGAATAGGTGAAAGAATCTAACTCATGATTTACCTCTACTAATTTTTCTTTAATTTTATTTCTCTCAGTAATATCAACAAAAGCATACACGAAGCAATTTTTACCATCCAAAAGCAGTTTTTGAACAGAGAATAAAACAAACATAACTCCACCGTCAGCTTTGTTAACTTTAATTTCGATATCCTTTGCTTCACCTCCAAGCTGCGCAATATTTTCTCTAATTTTTGCACGCTCTTCGGTACTTACAATATTCACTTGATCGGCCGTTTTACCAATCAGTGACTCTCTATCGTATCCTGTTGATTCACAATAAAAATCATTAACAAATACAAACTCACCACCTTCAACAGTCGTGATAGCCATAGATATAGGATTGTAATTGAAGATACTAAAAAAGCGCTCATTTGATTTTTCTAGTAGTATTTGCGCCGTTTTTTTTGCCTTAAAACTATAGAGTACAACCAAATAGGATATCAATAGAGAAATGGCAATAAAGGCTTTAAAAAACTCTATTAGGCTATCTGAGTGCTGTATCTGCTTTAAATTTTGATCTTTTTTCATTCGAAGTACCCTATATTCTTCTTTCTCAATTTCCTTGATTAACAATAGTATCTTTTTGCTTAATGATATCGTATTGGTAGACATCAATGCACTTTTGGCTGCATCACCGCTACTATGCTTTCTTAAATTAATAATATAAGCAGTGCTCTGCGCTTTTTCCACAATATACTTCTCTAGATCCCTACTATTTACAAGAGAATTTTTGCTAATTTTTTTGCTTTTTTTAATGCTATCAAGGATATATAAACTTGGATCGCTTTCTTTTAAATATTGCGTTTCACCAGACAAAACATAATTTGTAATTACAACTTCATCCCGCATTATGGCCGAGGAGAGCATCGATAATAAATGTATTACTTCCACAGTATCCTCTACTATTTCCCTAGAAACCTCAACATCTTCTCTTACTTGACTAAATACCAAATACAAAAGCATAAAACTTACAAGAAGCACAGCAAGTCCCAAATTTAAAATTTTGGTAAAAACCAACTGTATACGCATACTTTTGATCCTATCTAAAATACCTATCGAAAGCATTAAAAATAATAAAACGGTGATCAAGGATATTTGGGAAAATGTAGGGATGAAATTTACTTTATTGGAACGAAAAACAAAACCTAAAAAGCCCGTAATTGTCAATACTATAGCAACAAAAAGCCCAAAATCTACCAGTTTATGTCTGTTTTTAAATTGCAAAAAAAACAAAACAAGGCTAATATTAAAAAATAATATCCCAGTTTGAGGACTCATTCTACCTAAAGCAACATGCTCTAGAGGATTGTTAATGTCCTTCACAAAGAACTCGTCAATACCAAAATTGACGCTAAATACATATTGTAGCAAAGTGGCTAAGCTTATTGCGATTACTAAAAATAATGCCACATTTTTACTGGTTTTAAAATAGCGAGAATTGCTGACCAATAGCGAGAAACCCAACAATAAAAAGCACAGCGCTGTATTGAACTTCATCGTAACCAAAGTAGGAAATATTGTTTGTAAGATGGTCAATTTAAAAAACCACCCCAAGACCACAATGCAACTAACAGTCATAATTGCTATTGCTATATAGCCATATAGTCGCTTTTTAAGTTCTTTCATATCACAAATTAGTAGGTTGATCAATTGGGACAATCACTCTCTAGCAACAAAGAAATGGTACTAAAGCCTTAAAAATAAATGTACGAAAAAATCGGTTATTAAAAATACAAAATTTAACATTTGACCCTAATTATATATAATTTACAATTGAATATATTTGACTACTAATTTTCTAACAAAATCTTTTATTTATCCCGTATGACCAATGTTATTCTTATTTTTCAGCAGGAACTAGAGGCTTTTATTGACCATTAAAATCAAAAAAAGCCCTTACTACAACCTTTGAGTAGGCTGTAGTAAGGGCTAAATTTTCATTTAATACTTTTTTAAGCTAGTTCGTAACCAGCATATGCTTGTTCAATAGAATTTAAAATTGCAAATAATTCTTGCGGATTATCTTCGGTGACTAATTGTTGTTTAAAAGGTTTAAACGAATGAATCCCTTTGAAATAATTGGTGTAATGCGGACGAGTTTCTACAATTCCTAATCGTTCACCTTTCCATTCCATTGCCCATGTTAAGTGGTTGCGTACGGCTTCTACTCTATCGGCGACAGTAGGTTTGGCCAAATGTTCCCCTGTTTTAAAGAAATGTTTGATTTCGTTAAAAATCCAAGGATATCCTATGGCGGCACGACCAATCATGATTCCGTCAATACCGTATTCGTTTTTATATTGTAATGCTTTCTCGGGGCTGTCAATGTCTCCGTTACCAAAAATAGGCATGGTAATTCTAGGGTTATTTTTGACACGTGCAATGTGTGACCAGTCTGCATGGCCTTTGTACATTTGAGCGCGTGTACGAGCATGGATGCTCAAAGCTGCAACGCCAATATCTTGCAATCTCTCGGCAACTTCATCAATATTGATCGAACTGTCATCCCAACCCAAACGAGTTTTTACCGTTACTGGCAAATGTGTGCTATCAATTACGGCTTGTGTTAGGCGAATCATCAAATCAACATCTTTCAATACTCCTGCGCCAGCACCTTTGCAAACTACTTTTTTTACAGGGCAACCAAAGTTAATGTCAATAATATCGGGGTTTACAGTAGATACGATTTTAGACGAAAGTGCCATTGCTTCTTCATCACCACCAAAAATCTGAATCCCGACTGGTCTTTCATAATCGAAAATATCCAACTTCATTCGGCTTTTGATGGCGTCACGAATTAAACCTTCTGAGGAAATAAATTCAGAGTACATCATGTCGGCGCCATGCATTTTACACAATCTACGGTAAGGTGGATCGCTCACATCTTCCATAGGTGCCAGTAATAATGGGAAATCGGGTAATTCTATGTTGCCAATCTTAATCATCTGCTTTAATTTTGTGCAAAATTACGCTTTTTAAAACTATTGCTTAAAATATTTTTTTCTCGGTCAAATATTTCCAATACCTTTTGGGAACGTGTTGTATATGCAATTTTATATTTTTTCTTTCTTTTATATTCGTATGGTCAAAATATTCGGCCCATAACTTTTGATATTTTATCTCTGCATCATGCAAAAGCGAATTATCATTTTGGAACTTTTGAAGTACGTCTTCGTCTAGTGTCACCATTTCAGTCCCTTCAAAATTATAATAAACGCCGTATCCTCGTTTAAAATCATAAATCATCCATCTTTGATCTTGGTACCTATTTTTAAAATGTCTTACAATTAAGGTGAGTACATTAAAATCGGGATCAATTTTTGCAAAGTACAAGCCATCTTTAAGTAATTCGAATCGAATAAAAGCTTCCATGCGGTGTTTTTCTCGACCTACACTTTTTACCAATTTAGACACCTGCAAAACATCTGGATTAGAAAAGTCCTTCATTATATTGTGATTCGGGTTTTGAACAGCATAGCGAACTACTCGAAAAATAAGGTTTTCGATTCCTTCAAATTCAGACAAGTAAGCATACAAAAGTTGCCTGATTCCATCTTTACCCAATTGTTTTTCAAGTTTGGTAAAAACGCGGTCTGATTTTTCTAAATTCGTAATAACCTCCACTCGCTCTGCAAAAAATGCATTTTGAACGAAATCCATTCGAACAATTTCAGGATCAACATATTTAAATTCAAATATCTCAAATATTGCCGTAAGCAAACCTTCTAGCGTATTATCGTAAAAAAGTTGCGTCATTTAATAAGGTAAGTTGATTGCTAAACGGGTTTTCGAATTTACTTTTGGTTTCTTTCATGATTATGTCTTTCAAATTTACAGCGTCCAATAAATCTAGACTTTTATTTACGTTGGCAACTGATATAAAAAACTTAGCACGATTGGTCGCAACCCCCATTTTCTTGATATGGTCTAGGGTAAGGTTTTGGAATTTTCGAGCTTGAATAATTTTGTACGCAGATTTCATTCCAATACCAGGAACTCTCAAAATCATTTCTAAGGGAGCACTTTGTAACACTACCGGAAATTTATCAATGTTTCGCAACGCCCAACCTAATTTGGGATCAACCTCTAGATCTAGAAAAGGATTGTCTTTTTCTAAAATTTCATCGGCTTTGAAACCATAAAACCGCATCAACCAATCTGCTTGGTACAATCTATTCTCTCTGACCAAAGGCACTTGTAAACCAATAGGAGGCAATCTCAAATCATTGGAGATAGGAACATAACCCGAATAGTAGACCCGTTTCATATTGAAGTTATTATAAAAATGATCAGCTACTTTAATAATTTGCAAATCTGTTTCTTGCGTGGCACCTACAATAAGTTGTGTACTTTGTCCCGCAGGTGCAAATTTGGGTGTCGATTTTATTATTTTTTTCTCTTCCTTATAATTTAGTATCTCATTTTTCACAAATGTCATTGGTTTGATCATTTGCTGATGACTTTTGTCTGGCGCCAACAATTTTAAACCAGACTCGGTAGGTATTTCTAAATTCATGCTTAAGCGATCGGCATATAATCCTGCTTCACGCATTAACTCATCACTCGCATCAGGAATACTTTTTAAGTGAATATATCCATTGAAGTTGTGTTCTAATCGCAATTTTTTGGCCACTCGGACTAATCGCTCCATGGTATAATCGGCATTTTTAAAAATACCGGAGCTTAAAAACAACCCTTCAATATAATTTCTTCGATAAAAACTCATCGTCAAATCGACCACTTCATCTACCGTAAATGCGGCCCGTTCAATATCGTTGCTCTTACGTGTAACGCAATAGGCACAATCGTAGATGCAAAAATTGGTGAGCAGGATTTTTAATAAAGACACACACCTACCATCCTCGGTATAGGTATGACAAATTCCGGTTGCAAAAGAATCGCCTAACCCTTTGTTTGTGTTCTTGCGGTTACCACCACTTGAGGAACATGAAACATCGTATTTGGCAGCATCTGCAAGAATTTCTAGTTTTTCTTTAACTCTATCGTAATCCAAATTTTAAAATTTTAAGGGATACAAATTTAAGTATAAATTTACTTTACAACTCCCAAAATCAAACATTTATGATTTGTTTAAGCTTTCAAACCTTCGCATAAAATATTACACAAATTGTTAAAAACTTTACATTATATTTGCACACTTAAATACGTATCGTATTTACACTATAACAGACTGATTTACGAAGATGAAAAAAATAAGGAATTTTTGCATTATTGCACATATTGACCACGGGAAAAGTACACTTGCAGACCGTTTACTTGGGGCAACTCAAACAGTGACAGCTCGTGAGGAGAAAGCACAATTGCTGGATAACATGGACTTGGAACGGGAACGTGGGATTACAATTAAGAGTCACGCGATCCAAATGGAGTACACTTATAAAGGAGAAGAATATATCCTGAATTTGATTGACACTCCGGGACATGTGGATTTTTCGTATGAAGTTTCGCGCTCGATTGCTGCTTGTGAAGGGGCGCTTTTGATTGTAGATGCCGCACAGAGTATTCAAGCACAAACGATCTCGAATTTATATTTGGCTTTAGAAAATGACTTGGAAATTATTCCAGTTTTAAATAAAGTAGATTTACCATCTGCGAATCCTGAAGAGGTTAGTGATGATATTATTGACTTACTTGGTTGTGAATTAGAAGATATTATTCATGCCTCTGGTAAAACAGGTTTTGGTGTCGAAAATATTTTGACAGCCATTATCGAAAAAATTCCTCCTCCAAAAGGAGATCCAGAAGAGCCATTACAAGCTTTGATTTTTGACTCACACTACAATCCGTTTCGTGGTATTGAAGTAATTTTCAGAGTGAAAAACGGACAAATTAAAAAAGGTCAGAAGATAAAATTCATGGCTACAGGAAATGAATATTTTGCAGACGAAATTGGTACGTTGAAATTAAACCAAGTTCCGAAACAAGTAATTTCGGCTGGTGATGTTGGGTACTTGATATCGGGTATCAAAGAAGCGAAAGAAGTTAAAGTTGGAGATACATTGACAGATGCAAAAAATCCGACTACAAATATAATTACTGGTTTTGAGGATGTGAAACCAATGGTATTTGCAGGAATCTATCCAGTAGACACCGAAGATTACGAAGAGTTAAGAAACTCGATGGAAAAACTACAGTTAAACGATGCGTCGTTGGTGTTTTTACCAGAAAGTTCGGCGGCTTTAGGATTTGGTTTCCGTTGTGGATTCTTAGGAATGTTGCACATGGAGATTATCCAAGAGCGTTTGGAGCGTGAGTTTAACATGACAGTGATTACTACTGTTCCCAACGTTTCGTACCATGCGTATACCAAAAAAGAGCCTGACACCATTTTGATTGTGAACAATCCATCTGATTTGCCTGAGCCTTCGCGTTTGGACCATGTGGAAGAGCCTTTTATCAAAGCAACTATCATTACAAAATCTGACTATGTTGGTAACGTTATGAGTCTTTGTATCGAAAAACGTGGCGTAATCACCAATCAAACCTATTTGACAACAGAACGTGTGGAGCTGACTTTTGACATGCCTCTTGCCGAAATTGTATTTGATTTTTACGACCGATTGAAAACGGTTTCTAAAGGATATGCATCTTTTGATTATACGCCAATTGGAATGAGAACTTCGAACTTGGTGAAAGTAGATATTTTATTAAATGCGACTATTGTTGATGCTTTGTCGTCATTGATGCACACGGACAACGCTTACTCTATTGGTAAAAAGATGTGTGAGAAGTTGAGAGAATTGATCCCAAGACAACAATTTGATATTCCGATTCAGGCGGCGATTGGTGTGAAAGTGATTTCGCGTGAAACCATCAAAGCATTACGTAAAGATGTTACCGCCAAATGTTATGGTGGTGATATTTCGAGAAAACGTAAATTATTAGAAAAACAGAAAAAAGGTAAAAAACGTATGCGACTTGTAGGTAATGTTGAGATTCCGCAAGAGGCGTTTATGGCCGTTTTGAAGTTGAATGACTAAATCTTTTTTAGCTTTTTTAGAATAAAGCAAATAGATAATAAAATATAGAAAACCTGACGATGTAAAAATTGTTAGGTTTTTTTGTTTTCATCCTGTTTTGACATTGCATTCTATTCGAAAAAGGTAACGGTAAAATATATTACTTTTCTTATGATGTGAAATAAAAACACGATAAAATACATATAAATCAGATAAAGTACTTCTTTTTCCGAATTTATGTTTATTTTTATGCTGATTAATTACTCTATTTAATAGCAATCAGATGAAAAAATTTTACCTTATTATTTGTCTTGTCTTCTCTACCGGAATTCTTGCACAATCTATTACTGTTGATGACAATAGTCGTTCAGCAAATGATTTGGTACAATTGCTATTAGGGAATTCTTGCACGACGGTTTCAAACATCTCGATTTCGTCCAAACAATCAACTGCTTACTTTTCGAACAACAATTCTTCTTTCCCCATAAAAGAAGGTGTTATCATTCGAAACGGAATAGCAAAACATACTGAAGGTCCCTATACAGGTACGAACTTGAGCAGTCAATTAAACAATAATACCGACACCGACCTACAAAAAATAAGCAACAGCACAGGACAAACCATTCCAATTACAGATGTCGCCTATTTAGAATTTGACTTTGTGCCTTTATCCAATAAATTTAGTTTCAATTTTCTATTTGCATCCAATGAGTATGGAGAATTTCAATGTGGTTTTAGTGATGTATTTGCTTTTCTACTTACAGATTTGGATGCCGGTTCAACTAATAACTTAGCGATCGTTCCGGGAACAAATGATCCTGTATCTGTAAAAAACATTCGCGACAACAAGTACAATTCTTCTTGTAGTTCTGTAAATTCCAATTTATTCTCTACTTACACTGTTAACAATCCTGCAGTATCATCACTAAACATGAGAGGCTATACGCAGCTATTAACGGCATCTTCTACTGTAATTCCAAACCATTCTTATCGCATTCGATTGGTAATTGGTGATGCCAATGACTCCAATTATGATTCAGCTGTGTTTTTGAGCTCAGGTAGTTTTACAACAAATATTGACTTGGGAGCTGATCAAAGTATTTGCGAAGGCAACACGGTAGCAATACAAACAGGACTAACCGACCCAAAATATGTACATACTTGGAAGAGAAACAATCAGGTTATTGTGGGAGAAAACAATCCATCACTGCTAGTAAAACAGCCCGGAACTTATCAAGTTACCATAGAACAAACAGGAACTAGTTGTGTAATCACTGACGAAATTGTATTTTCTGATCTAAAAATAAATAGCCCAATCACTTTACGTACCTGCAATGCTGGCACAACGACTCACCAATATGACTTAACAATAAATAACATTAAGAAATTAGGCTTAGACCCATCAAAATTCGAATTGGCCTACTACACCAATACAACTGATGCTAATGCAAACAGCAACCCCATCACAGACCCGCAAGCCTACAACAGCACAGGCGAGCAAACAATTTATATTAAAATAAAAAATACAACCGCTACAGAATTTTGCAACTCATTGCAGTCTTTCGCCTTAATCCTGGATACACCCGCTTCACCAAAAAAGCCAAATACTATAGAGCTATGTGACATTCCCGCTGGTAATGTAGTCAATCTAACGCAACAAAATACAGCAATCTTTAACGGTCAAAGTACAAGTGAATACACTATAAGTTACCACAAAACTGAAGCTGATGCAGCAAGCAATGCAAACCCGTTGTCATACAACTATGCTATTGCACCCACTCCTAAAACAATTACAATTTGGGCAAGAATGACCAATGTTGCCAACAAAAGTTGTTTTAACACCACTTCTTTTGATATTATCGTGAATCCAAAACCGCCAGTAGATATATTACCCAATGTTACCGAATGCTCTTCGTACCAATTGCCTACACTTACACATGGTGATTATTACACCGGTAGAGCAGGAACAGGCACCTTATTACATGCTGGTGATATTGTAGACAAAAGTGGCACCTACTATATTTTTAACGGACCCGATTCAAAAACATGTACCAATGAGTCTAGTTTTGTAATCACTTTGATAGATGAATATTCGATTCCCTTGGATTACTGCGGTGTTTTTATCATTCCAAATCCGCTTGTTGGGAATTTTTACACAAGCAACGGTGGACCAACTGGAACGGGAAATGTATTGCCTGCTGGAACACAAATCATCACAAACCAAAGAGTATATTACTACGCCATTTTGAACGGAAGTGTTTGTAAAGACGAAGGTTACAACATAAATGTGATTCCGTTACCAGAAGTGGATGCTCCAGAAAATGTAGTTACCTGCAACAGTTATACACTACCAACTTTACAGCATGGTGATTATTATACTGGAACAAATGGATCAGGCACCAAACTTGCTGCAGGTACAGCGATTACAACTACAAAAACACTATACGTTTTTGCCACAGACGGAAAATGTATCAACGAGAAGAGCTTTAGTATCACAATCATCCCAAGCGTGATTGATCAACCAGCATGCGGAAGCTACACCCTGCCTGCATTATCAGCTGGTAATTATTTCACCGAGGCTGCCGGTGCTGGAAGCAAAATTCCGGCAGGAACAGTAATTACAACATCTACTACTGTTTACGTATATGCAGATACCACGATTGCACCCAATTGTACTAACAACCTTTATTTTACAATCACTATAAAACCTATTCCGCAAGTCGACAAATCTGTTGATATTTTGAAGTGCATCAATGACCCCTATACTTTACCGTTCATCTCGAATGGCGAATACTTTACTGGAACGAACCGTTCTGGCACAAAACTAGTTGCAGGAGATAAAATTACAAGTTCTCAAACGATCTACATAAATAACTTAGTGAACGGTTGTACTAATGAATCCAGTTTTAAAGTCGAAATACGCGACCTTCCTAAACTGACCATTATTACAGATGTCACCACTTGTAAATCATATACCATACCTGCTGTTGCCGATGGATTATTCTTTACAGAACCAAACGGAAAGGGAACGCACATTAAACCAGGCCAACAAATTACCCAAACACAAACCATCTATTTGTACAATAAGTGGGCTGATTTAACGACATGTTCGAATGAAAATGCGATCTCAATCAATATAATAGGAATAACTGTTGACAAATTAAACGACGTTAAAACTTGTGATCGCTTTATATTACCAACACTAACCTCTGGAAATTATTTTACTGCCTCAGGTGGAAAAGGCAATCAACTAACAGCGGGAACTGAAATCACCAGTACACAAAAAATCTACATTTATGGTAAAAAGGGAGGTCGTTTTACTTGTGAGGACGAAACGGAATTTCTAGTAACCATCTCAAAAACACCAACCATCACGCAGCCTGCCGCTGTTCAACGTTGTGGATATTATGAGTTACCAAATTTGATGGTTGGGAATTATTTTTCTGGTTCGAAAGGAACTGGAACGTCATTCGCCGCGGGAGATCATATTAAAACGAGTCAAAGCATTTACATTTACGCAACAGCTGCAGACAACAATAATTGCTTTGATGAAAAAAAGTTGGATGTTACAATATACCCATTAAACAATTTAAAAATTGAAGACGGCGTAATCTGTGTTGATTATAAAACAGCTGCATTGCTAAACCCAGTTTATAGAAACACCAACTTAGACCCAATTATCTTCACCGTAGATTGGTATTTACAAGATGAATTAGTAGGAACAGGGCCTGACTTCACTGCCGAAAAAGAGGGGATTTATGAAGTTGTAATTACCAAAAACACAGCCGACATTGGCAACGATTGTGGATACAACAAAACGAGTTTTAAAGTAGAAAAATCAAGTCCAGCGGTTGCTTCGATAGAAATTTCAGATGCTTTTGCAGAAGTTATAGATTTGAATGTAACAGCCGTTGCAGGCTTTGGTGAGTACAGCTACAAACTAGATGATGGCGTTTACCAAGAAAGCCCTTCGTTTAGTGATGTACGTTCAGGTGAACATACGATTTCGATCTTTGACAAGAAAGGTAACTGCAGCATTACAACGGTTACAGCAACGGTACTTAAACATCCTAAATTTTTCACACCAAACAATGATGGGTACAATGACAGATGGAATATTCCTGATTTGTCATCTCAGCCAAATGCAGTGATAAGCATCTTTGATCGCTACGGTAAACTACTCAAACAGTTTAAAACAGCATCTCCTGGATGGGATGGCAAATACCACAGTGAAGACCTACCGTCTGATGATTATTGGTTTGTTGTTGACTATATTTTGGATGGAAACAGCAAAACATTCAAATCTCATTTTAGCCTTAAACGTTAGTAGTAAATAAATAAACCACTTAGCACCAACGATTTCTCAATCCTCAATTGCTAAGTGGTTTTATAATTGGTATTGTAACAGCTATTTTTTATTTCGAAACCCAATCAAATAGTCGTTGAGCATCTTCTGATTTGAATAATTGTGTCCCTTCATTCATAGTCGCTGCAGAGCCGCAGGCTACACCCCAGCGTATAACCTCTTTCAAACTTTTGCCTTGTGACAAAGCCCAAGTGATTCCGCCTACCATGCTATCTCCCGCTCCAACCGTACTTTTCTTGGCTACATTTGGCGCAGGTACATACTCACACGCATCAGCAGTTACCAACATGGCGCCTTGCGGACCTAGTGAAACCACTACAATCTCGGCTCCGCCCTTGGCAATAATTTCTTTTGCAGCATGGTCTACTTCTTCCATCTCCAATTTTTCTACACCAATCAGTTTTGCCAACTCACCCACATTAGGTTTAATCAAATAAGCACCTACTTCAATAATTTTCGAAAGAGCCTCTCCTGAAGTATCTACAATCAATCTTGATCCGTTATTCTTTGCAATCTGTGCTACTTTTTGATAGAAATCTGTAGTCAATCCCTCATTTAAGCTCCCGCTTGCAACAAGGTACTTTGACGGCTGATCCTCAATTGCTTTTAATACGGACTGTACTTCATTATCTTCTATTTTTCCTCCAGAAAAGCCAAAACGATATTGCAAATTGGTATGCTCATCTACAGCAACAAAGCTTTCTCGGGTCCATGATTTAACAGCTATTGTTTGAGAATCTATTTTTTCTGCCCTTACCAAATCTTCTAGTATTTTACCTGTTGCACCACCCGAGGTATAAATCGCTAGAGAAGATCCACCTAAACGAGCAATTGCTTTCGACACATTAATACCTCCTCCTCCTGCATCGTATCGTGGTTCGGCACAACGAATCTTTTGTTCGGCAACCAAACCTTTAAAATGAGTGCTTTTGTCTAACGCTGGATTCACGGTAAGAGTAACTATATCAACTGGCTTCATAATCTTTATATTTTTATAACTTAAAGATGCAAAAAAATACCCAATAACCATAAATTTTATAGCTACTATTTCTTTGTATATTTGCAGTCTCAATTTTATATTAAAATTGTTTTAGTTTAACACTCTAAAAACTCATTCGATACATAAACTCATGATAGAAGATAAAAATCCGCAAAGAACAAGTATTGCCCAATTGGGAGAATTTGGTCTTATTGACCACCTAACCAAAAATTTCGAAATCAACCAACCCTCTACTTTAAAAGGTATTGGAGATGATGCTGCTGTGCTAGATTTTAAAGACAAAAAAGTAGTTGTGTCTACCGACTTAATGATTGAAGGTGTTCACTTTGATTTGGCTTATATGCCATTAAAGCATTTAGGCTATAAAGCAGTGGTAAGCAATGTATCTGATATTTGTGCCATGAATGCCAAAGCGACTCAAATCACTGTTTCGATTGCGGTTTCAAACCGTTTCCCATTGGAAGCATTAGAAGAATTATTTGCTGGTATTACACTTGCTGCAAACGAGTACAAAGTGGATGTAATTGGTGGTGACACTACCTCTTCACAAAAAGGATTAATCATTAGTATTACCGTTTTGGGCGAAGCAGATGAAGAAGAAATTACGTATCGAAATGGCGCAAAAGCTACCGATTTACTTGTTGTTACAGGTGATATTGGAGCTGCTTACATGGGGTTACAGGTATTAGAGAGAGAAAAGCAAGTCTTTCAAGTAAATCCAAATTCGCAGCCAGACCTAGATTTATATACTTATTTAATTGAAAGACAATTAAAACCAGAGGCACGCAAGGATGTACGTACGTTGTTGCACGCACTTGAGATTAAGCCAACTTCTATGATTGATATTTCAGACGGATTGTCATCTGAGATTATGCATTTGTGTAAGCAATCTAATGTTGGATGTAACCTGTACGAAGACAAATTACCGCTTGATCCTCAATTAATCAGCGTTTGCGAAGAGTTTGATATTGATAGTACAACAGTGGCTATTAATGGTGGCGAAGACTATGAATTACTTTTCACAATCGCCATGGAGGATTTTGAAAAAATCAAAGCAAATCCTAACTTTTCTATCATAGGACATATGGTACAGGAAAGTGAAGGTATACATTTGGTGACTAGAGCTAATACAAAAATCCCTTTAAAAGCTAGAGGTTGGAATGCCTTAACGGAATAAGGTACTTACTCCATAAAAAAAGCCGCTAGTTCAATTGTATTGAATTAGCGGCTTTTTAATTATTTTTAGGCTAAAATAGTAAGCCTTTAGTTTTTGCAATTTTAACCAAATCACTGTCTCTACCACCTACAACGTCTAGTAATTCTCGTAAATTAACCAAACGTGATTCTATAGCGTTTTGAGAAATAGGAATAAATTGGGGCATATCTTTGATTTTTGTTCCCTTAGACATATGAAACAAAATTTGCTTATCGAATAAATCAATTTCTATTGAATTATCGTGAGATTCCAACATCTCTTTAATGGATTTGCTATAATATTGCTTTCCCTTTATTACGCGGTCAAAAGCATATATTAATTCATCAAAGGTTAAATCATTTTTGATTACTAATCCAATGGGATTGACTTTGTTTATCAAGGTTTTTAATTTTAAAAACTCGGTAAACATCGTTAACATAATAATTTTGCACTCTGGCATATGCTCCTTAATCAACTTAGCCAAGTCTTCTCCTGAGTATAAACTTTTGGTTTCAAAAGATGGCATACTAATATCTAGGAAGGCAATATCAAAATCTGCCTCAGGATCAGTAATGGCATAATACCCTGTTTCACAATCTTTTGCCTCAGCGATTGAATACTCAAAACTGTCGGGCATGTATCTTGTTATGGCGTTCTTATATCCTTGAATAATGAATGGGTGATCATCAACAATTAATATTTTTTTATTTATTTTAGTAACTGATTCAATAGTCATCTATTTATGCTGGTATTTGTTTTTGTTCTAGTGGTATTACAAGGGTGATCGTTGTTCCATCACCTTCATTAGATAGAATATTCAAGTTTCCTTGACATTCCTTTGCTCTTGAAATCATATTTCTCAAGCCTATTCCTCTTTTTAACACTTTCATGTTAAAGCCTTCTCCATCATCCGAAATCAGTAAATGAATATCACCATCTACTTTTTTTAATTCAACCTTTATCGTTTTGGCTTTGGCATATTTATTACAGTTTTGCAACGATTCTTGTATTATTCGATACAAATTAATCTTCACAATATTAGAGGCCAATTCCCAATTGATAGTTCTATCAATAGTTGTAACAAGTTTAGTTTGAAAAGTTTTTCGTTGTTCTTCAAACAGATTATTAACGATAGCGACGAAGTTATTAATTAATTCTGATTTTTCCCTATTCATTTCATGAGAAATTTCACGAATGTCCTGTTCAATTTTTTTCAATTCAATAATATACTCTTTTCTCTGGGTAACGGCTAGTTCATCTTGAAAGCTATTTAAGCCCTCCAAATTCATTCTAACACCAAACATTCTACCCAAAACACCATCGTGTAATTCTTGCGCAACACGCTTTTTTTCGATTACTCGATTAGCATCTATATTACTTTGTTGATTGATTATCAGGTTATATATCTCTGCATTGGCTTGTTGCTGACCTTGCTTGTAGAGTAACTCTCTGTGTCTGGCCCTTTGAATTTTTATTATATAAAAAAACAAGCCCAAGATAGCAAAGAAACTGAAGATATAGATCAAATTACGATTTTTATCTTCAAGGTCAGAATAATCGTCTTTTATTTTGTCGGTTTCGTATTCTATTCGAGTGAATTTCTCGCCAATTTTGCGTTCAGCCAGGTGTACGCTATCACTAATATGAAGATACTCAGAAGAATATGCCGCAGCATTTGGTGGGTCAATGATTGACAATTGCTTAAGAGGTGCTAAAACTGAGCGTTTAATATTCATTCCTCTTGCAGTATGTAATGCTTCTTTTGCAAACTGAATGGCTTTACTTCTGTTTTTATTGTAATCATAAAATTCAGAAAGATGCATTTTGCTCACAACAACTCCATTTTGCAAATCATATTCCTCTCTGACTTTTAAAGCTTTGAAGAAAAAATTTATTACATTCTTGGAACTACCCACCTTAAATCGTGAATATGCCAAGTTATCAAGCAACATAGCATAAACGGAGGGTTGATTTAATAATAGATTCTTTTCCTTTAATCCTTTTTCAAAATAAAACAATGCTTTTTTATGGTCTTTCATAAATTGATAAACCAGCCCCATATTATTTAAAGACATCGCCCTAGGTTGGCCAATAGGATTATTCACTTTATCGTCAATACTATTAAAAGCTTTTTTATTAAACTCAATAGCTTTTTTATGCTCACCAAGGTCATTATAGATTATACCCAGTAAGTTAAAGCAATCAAAATACAAATCTTTTCCTTCTTTACCTTTAATAACTCGCAAGGCATTAAATACTGCTGACTCACTCCCAGTGTAATCGTTTAGAAAATATAGTAAATTAGCTTTATTAAAACGAGTTCGCCCCAAATTATAGTGATCATCTAGTGCAGAAAAAAGTTTTTCAGCTTTAAAATAGAAACTATAGGCACTATCTTGCTGTAAAATCTCAGCATAATAATCTCCTAAATAAGAATATGATTTAGCCAAATACAAAGAATCTTTAGCATCAATGGATTCTTTCATTAATACTCGAACAGTGCTCTCATAACTTGGAAGACTATTTAAATTATAGAAACGGTTAGCAATCCGAACTAAAGAAACACGATGTATTGAGTCATTTTTTTGACTCAATACAATTTCAAGAGCTTTGCTATTTGCACCAAACCGTTCATTTTTTGACAAAGTCTGATCATCAGATAAAACAAAATAACTGCTTACACTATCATGAATAGGATTTTCGAAATTACGAACTTCTTTTTTCTTTGAACAGCAAATTAAGATTAAAGTAAATACTAATAGAAGTGACTTTTTCAATTATATTTTTGATTTAAATCAAAAATAGTAAATTAATGTTATGCAAATAAAAAAAGCCACCGATTACGGTGGCTTTTTTTATTTGATACAAAATATTCAATTAATCAAACTTCATTTTGCTTGTCGCTCCTTGTCCAGCAATATCAAATTTCATTTTACTAGTAGCTCCTTGCCCAGCGATATCAAACTTCATTTTACTTGTCGCTCCTTGTCCAGCAATATCAAATTTCATTTTACTAGTAGCTCCTTGCCCAGCGATAGCCACTTTATTACCACCAACTTCTACATTTGATGTTGCTTCTACAGTTGTAAAAGAGCTTAATACCATTACTAAAGAAAATAATCCTGAGGCTAAAATTGCTTTTTTCATAATTTTGGGGTTTTTATATTATTATATTATTTTACATTTTTTAAGTGTCTGACGTTTACCGCCTTATCCTTTTGTAAATCTACACAGAGAAGCTGCTTTAACAATAAAAAATGGGCCTTCAATGGTAGAATGAGGCAGTTTGATAGTCAATGGTATTCAAATCTGGGTAAGTGATCTATTTTTTAGATTTCGAGGTAATTTCCGCTAGCAATTTGGCCAATAATGAAATCTACATTGGACTTATACGATTTGGAGAAAGGTAGTTTTATGGTTGTATTTCGAATATAACAAACTGAGTTGCCTGTGTGGATTCTAGCAATACTATGGCTATTGACAATGTAACTGTTGTGAATGCGTACAAATGGATAGGACAACAAACTCTCAAAATTCTTCAAGGTTTTGAATGCGGTTATCATCTCACCATTAATCAAATGAATATCTGTAGAATTGTTGTCTGCCTGAAGATAGGTGATGTCTCTTGAGTCAATATAACGATGATCTCCATAGGACTTAACACATAACACCATTGGTCGGTTTACTTCGTTTACAACCTCTTTATACTCTTCGGATACAATATTGGTAGGCAATGCCGTTTTCTTACTGTCTGTAATGCGTTCTACTACCTGCGTACCTGTAGCTTTATCTAATTTCAAGACCAATTTGGTAAGATCAATTCTTGCAACGGGTTTAAGCATATAATCCGTCACTTGGTATTGGATAGCGTCAAAGGCTAAATCCTTTTTTGAAGTAGTAATAATAATTTTAGGAACAACTTTTAGAAAACGATACAATTCATTAATAAGATGCAATGACAAATTACTTTTCTTCTTTTTAGGATCTATTTCTAAAAAAACAAGGTCAGGATGTTGTTCTAAAATCAAATTCAAACCATCGTTATATGTATCAGCCATGCCCAAAAATAAAAGATTCGAAAAACCATCTGCGACAGCTTTCGTTTCTAAAGAACTTTCATGATTGTCGTCAATAATAATATACGAATAGTTCATTTGTGGTATTTCCTAATTGGTTAGGCCTAGTGGAGCCCCTCGAAGTGTTTAACCACTTCAAACCATTAATTAGGATATAAAAAATAGCAGTTTTGGGGAAACCGACTAAAAAATTGTTTTATTATCATAAAAAACGACTTTTCAGCAAGCTAAAAATAAACATTTAACTTATTTTATTATTTACTTAACATTAGAAATCGATGAACTACGAATACTGATTGCTAAACAGTAAATAAATCCGTCTAAGAACAAAAACAGCCCTTCTTTAGTATTCTGTGTTTGTAATTATTCCTTACAAAATATGACAAAAAACACAAAAGGCTCTCCGTTTAGGAGAGCCTTTTATCGAGCTTTTCAAAAATGATTACATTTTCATCAACCAATTTTTCATCGAAACTTCATTTTCAATAATTGATTTCAAATCAGCTATTGCTACACGATCTTGTTTCATAGAATCTCTATGACGAATAGTCACCGTTTGATCTTCTATCGTTTGGTGATCCACAGTAATACAAAATGGTGTTCCAAGTGCATCTTGTCTTCTATAACGACGACCCACTGCATCTTTCTCATCATACGCTACATTGAAATCCCATTTCAAATCATCAATAATTTGATGTGCAATATCAGGCAATCCGTCTTTTTTAACCAATGGTAAGACTGCCGCTTTTGTAGGAGCCAATACCGATGGTAATTTCAATACTGTTCTAGACGATCCGTCTTCCAACACCTCTTCTTGCAAAGAAGTAGCAAATACTGCCAAAAACATTCTGTCCAATCCTAATGAAGTTTCAACTACATAAGGAACATAATTCTTATTTAATTCGGCATCAAAATACTGTAGTTTTCTACCCGAATGTTGTTCGTGTGCTTTTAAATCAAAATCAGTACGCGAATGGATTCCTTCTAATTCTTTAAATCCAAACGGGAAATTAAACTCGATATCAGCCGCAGCATTAGCATAATGCGCTAATTTTTCGTGATCATGAAAACGGTAGTTCGCTTGACCAAGTCCTAACGACAAATGCCATTTTAAACGGGTTTCTTTCCAATATTCATAATGTTTCATTTCTTCTCCTGGACGCACAAAAAACTGCATTTCCATTTGTTCAAATTCACGCATACGGAAAATAAATTGTCTTGCAACAATTTCGTTTCT
The DNA here is from genome assembly GCF_003076455.1 of Flavobacterium faecale. Classification (NCBI taxonomy): domain Bacteria; kingdom Pseudomonadati; phylum Bacteroidota; class Flavobacteriia; order Flavobacteriales; family Flavobacteriaceae; genus Flavobacterium; species Flavobacterium faecale. Next base: position 1,263,362 of record NZ_CP020918.1, on the reverse strand, counting down.
AAATGCTTTTCCGGTTTGAGCAATACCAAAAGGAACTTTCATTCTTCCTGATTTTTGCACATTCAAAAAGTTTACAAAAATACCTTGAGCTGTTTCTGGTCGTAAATACAAGTCCATCGCAGAATCTGCAGAAGCTCCCAATTTGGTTCCAAACATCAAATTGAACTGCTTAACGTCTGTCCAGTTTCTTGAACCCGTTTCTGGATCGGCAATTTCTAATTCTTCGATTAAAGCCTTTACATCTGCAAGATCTTCACTCATACCTTTTGCCAGTCTTTCGAGAATTTCTCTTTCTTTGGCTAGATATTCCACTACACGCGCATTGGTAGTGATAAATTCTTGTTCGTTAAAAGCATCTCCAAAACGAGTTCTCGCTTTTTCGATTTCCTTCTTAGCTTTTACATTAAGCTTTTCAGCATAATCTTCCACCAATACATCTGCTCTATATCTTTTTTTGGAATCTTTATTATCGATTAATGGATCGTTAAAAGCATCAACGTGACCAGAAGCTTTCCAAGTAGTTGGATGCATTAATATTGCAGCATCAAGGCCTACAATATTATCATTCATCTGTACCATGGATTTCCACCAATATTCACGGATGTTCTTTTTCAATTCAACACCATTTTGTGCATAATCATATACTGCACTTAAACCATCGTAAACTTCGCTTGACGGAAAAATAAATCCGTACTCTTTTGCATGCGAAATTACATTCTTAAAAATATCTTCTTGTTTTGCCATGATGCAAAAATATGAAAAGTGAACTTAAAAAAAAGAAAATAGATAAAGATTGAAGCATTGATTTTCATATTTTTATATTTAATTACATTCTTATATGTTAAAATCGCTTCTGAATTTATTTTTTCCGCCAATCTGCACGGGTTGCAAGAATTTGTTGCTACCCAACGAGGAGATCATTTGCACTATTTGCAGACACGAAATTCCCGTAACACAACACCACTCAATGGAAGATAATGAAGCTATGGGCAAATTTTATGGCCGAATTGATCTTCAGCACGCTTCGGCTGTATTCTATTTTCATAAAAAAGGAATTGTACAAGAGCTAATACATAACTTAAAATACCGCGGAGATCAAGAGATTGGAACCTTTATTGGCGAATGGTACCTATCTGATCTAAAAAAAATTCCTGCATTATTCACTATCGACGCCGTTATACCAGTCCCAATTCATCCAAAAAAATTGCGATCACGTGGCTATAACCAAGTAACTACCTTTGGGCAAACCATAGCAAATGGGCTGAATACAAAATATATTGATACTATTTTAATTCGAACAAAATACACACAAACACAATCCAAAAAAAATCTATTGGCCAGATCTGAAGGTATTCAAAACGCTTTTGACGTTGTTTATAGCGAAGACCAACACCATAAACATTTTTTACTTGTTGATGATGTTCTTACTACAGGAGCAACATTAGAAGCATGTTGCATTGCTTTGCAAAAAATTCCAGGTGTCAAAATTAGTATTATTACTATGGCAATGGCGCAATAGAAGTATGCAATTATTATTGTTGCCTCGCAAAACTATCAAAGTAAACACATTCTTGAACGTCCTCTAAACTACTATACTATTTAAAATACTAATGTTCAATTGAACTGTTCCCCGCTCAACCATCATGTAACTAAGTAGTCTAACAGATAATAGAGCAGCTTCTCGAATTGTCTCTTCATTTTAAATAATTATTTAGTACTTAATCCACTTCATAGTCCTACACTCTTATAAAAACTGCTACTAATTATAATTTAAAGAAAACGAACGTTAAATAGGATAGTCGTGTAGATTAAATCCGCACAAACTTTAACATTAGAACAATTTATAATTATTTACACTAATGAATTAATATAAAATTTATCTACGACAAGAACAAATTTATCAATAAACATAAAAAATTATATCAATTTGATACAAATTAAAAATTGTTTATAAAAATTATAACAGCATAATTCATGAGATTATGAACATAATTCCATAAATTTGAATATAAAATAAATAATCACTTAAAAAAAGATACATTATGGCTTTTGAATTACCACAATTACCTTATGCGTATGACGCTTTAGAACCACATATTGATGCTAGAACTATGGAAATACACCATACAAAGCACCACAATGCATATACAACCAATCTTAACGCTGCAGTAGCAGGAACAGATATGGAAGGAAAAACTATCGAAAATATTTTGATTAATCTAGATATGAGTAACGGTGCAGTAAGAAACAACGGTGGAGGTTTTTACAACCACAACTTGTTTTGGACAGTTATGACTCCAAACGGAGGAGGTTTACCAACTGGAGATTTATTAGTAGCAATCGAAGCTGCTTTTGGATCTTTTGAAGAATTTAAAGCTAAATTTAGCAAAGCAGGTGCAACTCAATTCGGTTCAGGATGGGCATGGTTATGTGTTCAAAAAGGAGGAAAACTAGATGTTTGCGGAACACCAAATCAAGACAATCCACTTATGCCGGGTGTTGGTTGTGGAGGAACTCCAATCTTAGGAATGGATGTATGGGAACATGCTTACTACTTACATTACCAAAACAGAAGACCAGACTACATCGAAGCTTTCTTTAGCGTTGTTAACTGGACTGAAGTTTCAAGAAGATATGCTTCTGAAAAATAAATAAAAGTAGCATTGTTTACGATCTACTTAAAATTTTATAAGGTCGAATGGACATTTTTTGTTCATTCGACTTTTTTTATGCCTAATAGCAAAGAACATGTAATTAACAAATTAATTATAACTAATAAAAATCAACAAAAGATCACATAAAATATTGAATGAACTACAGCAATGCACTTCAATATCACTAGATGATTCGACTACATCAATCAACTATTGTCACAATCGTATGTTTTCGTACTTATAGATGACAGATAGGACATGTGTAGCAGTACAAGTCAACAGATGTCCTCTGAAGATAGATGGTATTTATTTTAAAAAAAGAGAAAAACCTAATTTGAAAGCAAAATCACTTAAACGACAGCAATATCAGAATTCGATGATTTTAATGATTTTAATGGTTTACGCTTAGCAAAATAATTGTACATGGTTGTGGATGCAGTTTTTAAAAGAAAAAGTAGAAACACCAAAGTTAATCATACTTATATAACAGCATACAATATAAAAGTATCTAAGAATAGGGATCAAACCAATAATATTAGAATCGACTGCAATACACGAGCTAACCAATTTAGCTATTACTTTCACTACGTATTACGAACCAAAACTACTTAAAGCACCCTTTGATTAATAAAATAAATTAAAACCGTTTAAAACAAATTAAAACCTAAACCACTAGCATTTCCAAAATATTTGCTTTATATCGAATTTCATAACGTAACTACTCTCATTAAAAAACTTGGTGTAAACGAAAAAAACTTCAATTGGCGAAGACTAATTGAAGTTTCTAGTACTCAGAGAGAGAATTGAACCCGCACGAACATTACTGTTCACTGGATTTTAAGTCCAGCGTGTCTACCAATTTCACCATCCGAGCAGGATTTGATAAAGTATAGTTTTGGAACTTTACATCTTTTATAAAACAAAAAACACTGATTCGGATGAACCAGGGTTCTCTAAAGAAAGGCGAGGACCCCCGATTAGTCCCGATAGCTATTGCGAGGGCTCCCGCAATACTTCATTATCTTATAAAACAAAAAACCCTGATTCGAATGAATCAGGGTTCTTTAAAGAAAGGCGACGACATACTCTCCCACATAACTGCAGTACCATCTGCGCAGGCGGGCTTAACTACTCTGTTCGGGATGGGAAGAGGTGAGCCCCGCCGCAATAACCACCTTAAGGTCGTTTTGCAATGGGTAAACTAGCTAATTGCTAATCAACATTACATAATATCTTAACATACTGAGATAAAGAAAATTTAATTGTATTACTAGAAAGTTTCTTCCCGACCTTTTATTCCCCTTTAGGGGTTAGGGGCCGGGAAAAGGTGTACATAAGCTTACGGATTATTAGTACTACTCGACTATGACATTACTGCCTTTACATCTATAGCCTATCAACGTGGTCATCTCCCACGATCCTTAAAAGAAATCTCATCTTATGGTGGGTTTCGCGCTTATATGCTTTCAGCGCTTATATGCTTTCAGCGCTTATCCCTTCCAAACGTAGCTACTCTGCGGTGCCACTGGCGTGACAACAGATACACTAGAGGTTTGTCCAATTCGGTCCTCTCGTACTAGAATCAGATCCATTCAAATTTCTTGCGCCCACAGTAGATAGAGACCGAACTGTCTCACGACGTTCTGAACCCAGCTCGCGTGCCACTTTAATGGGCGAACAGCCCAACCCTTGGGACCTTCTCCAGCCCCAGGATGTGACGAGCCGACATCGAGGTGCCAAACCCCCCCGTCGATATGAGCTCTTGGGGGAGATCAGCCTGTTATCCCCGGCGTACCTTTTATCCTTTGAGCGATGGCCCTTCCATGCGGAACCACCGGATCACTATGCTCTACTTTCGTACCTGATCGACCTGTATGTCTCTCAGTCAAGCTCCCTTATGCCATTGCACTCTTCGCACGGTTACCAAGCGTACTGAGGGAACCTTTAGAAGCCTCCGTTACTCTTTTGGAGGCGACCACCCCAGTCAAACTACCCACCAAGCAATGTCCTCCGCATCGCGGAGTTAGGCCTCAGACAAACAAAGGGTTGTATTTCAACAATGACTCCACAACGCCTAGCGACGCCACTTCACAGTCTCCAACCTATCCTACACATCATTTGTCCAAGGTCAATACTAAGCTATAGTAAAGGTGCACAGGGTCTTTTCGTCCCACTGCGGGTAAACGGCATCTTCACCGTTACTACAATTTCACCGAGCTCATGGCTGAGACAGTGTCCAGATCGTTACACCATTCGTGCAGGTCGGAACTTACCCGACAAGGAATTTCGCTACCTTAGGACCGTTATAGTTACGGCCGCCGTTTACTGGGGCTTCATTTCAATGCTTCTGAGTAAACCCATAACATCTCCACTTAACCTTCCAGCACCGGGCAGGTGTCAGGCCCTATACTTCATCTTACGATTTTGCAGAGCCCTGTGTTTTTGATAAACAGTCGCCTGGACCTCTTCACTGCGGCCAGCATTGCTGCTGGCGACCCTTCTCCCGAAGTTACGGGTCTATTTTGCCTAATTCCTTAGCCATGAATCTCTCGAGCACCTTAGAATTCTCATCTCGACTACCTGTGTCGGTTTGCGGTACGGGTACTATTAACCTGAAGTTTAGAGGTTTTTCTTGGAAGCCCTTAGGTGCACTATCTCTTTGTCCGAAGACGCCGAGTACTATCGTATTTCCCCAAAGCCCGTGGATTTGCCTGCGGGCCTTATAGGTAGGTACTTCAACGAACTATTCCGTCAGTTCGCGGCACTTTCATCACTCCGTCACCCCATCACAGTTAACAGTAGTACGGGAATATTAACCCGTTGTCCATCGACTGTCCCTTTCGGGTTCGCCTTAGGTCCCGACTAACCCACAGCTGATTAGCATAGCTGTGGAAACCTTAGTCTTTCGGTGTGCGGGTTTCTCGCCCGCATTATCGTTACTTATGCCTACATTTTCTTTTCTCACCGGTCCAGAATACCTTACGATACACCTTCAACCCTGTGAGAATGCTCCCCTACCACTTACAATAAATTGTAAATCCATAGCTTCGGTAATATACTTATGCCCGATTATTATCCATGCTCGTCCGCTCGACTAGTGAGCTGTTACGCACTCTTTAAATGAATGGCTGCTTCCAAGCCAACATCCTAGCTGTCTATGCAGACAAACCTCGTTCTTTCAACTTAGTATATATTTGGGGACCTTAGCTGATGGTCTGGGTTCTTTCCCTCTCGGACTTGGACCTTAGCACCCAAGCCCTCACTGTTATGAAACATTATATAGCATTCGGAGTTTGTCAGGAATTGGTAGGCGGTGAAGCCCCCGCATCCAATCAGTAGCTCTACCTCTATATAACTTTACGCATAACGCTGCACCTAAATGCATTTCGGGGAGTACGAGCTATTTCCGAGTTTGATTGGCCTTTCACCCCTACCCACAGATCATCCCAAGACTTTTCAACGTCAACGGGTTCGGTCCTCCACTTTGGGTTAACAAAGCTTCAACCTGTCCATGGGTAGATCACACGGTTTCGCGTCTAACACTACTGACTAAAGCGCCCTATTCAGACTCGCTTTCGCTACGGATCCGTGGCTTAACCACTTAACCTTGCCAGCAACGTTAACTCGTAGGCTCATTATGCAAAAGGCACGCCGTCACCCCACGAAAGGGCTCCGACCGCTTGTAAGCGTATGGTTTCAGGATCTATTTCACTCCGTTATTCACGGTTCTTTTCACCTTTCCCTCACGGTACTGGTTCACTATCGGTCTCTCAGGAGTATTTAGCCTTAGCGGATGGTCCCGCCAAATTCAGACAGGATTTCTCGTGTCCCGCCCTACTCAGGATACCACTATCTATTATATTCATTACTTATACAGGGCTATCACCTTCTTTGGCTCTACTTTCCAGTAGATTCTAATTCTTCATACATAAAATGTCGTGGTCCTACAACCCCAACATTGCCGTAACAACATTGGTTTGGGCTAATCCGCGTTCGCTCGCCACTACTTACGGAATCACTTTTGTTTTCTTCTCCTCCGCCTACTTAGATGTTTCAGTTCAGCGGGTTTGCCCACCTATCGGTGTACTAGATCTTCAATCTAGTGGGTTGCCCCATTCAGGAATTTACGGATCAATCAATGTGTGCTTGTCCCCGTAACTTTTCGCAGCTTATCACGCCTTTCATCGCCTCTGAGAGCCAAGGCATCCCCCATACGCCCTTATTTTGCTTATTGTACCAATCTTAAAATTAATTAAGACCGTTTTTGTTTGTCTTTTCTAATAAATTAGAAAAAACGCTTTCTACTTATTTTTTACTTTTCTTATCTCAATATGTCAATGAACTTTAAATCAGTTTTCAGCTTTCAGTATCAGTAAGCAGTTACCTGCATACTGTAAACCGTGACTGTTTACTGTTTTTGTGGAGAATAACGGAGTCGAACCGTTGACCCCCTGCGTGCAAGGCAGGTGCTCTAGCCAGCTGAGCTAATTCCCCAATTTTTTAAGTATGAGTTATTAGTTTTGAGTTATGAATTCATATCTCATACATTCTCAACTTCTAAAATTTCCTTTAAGTGTAAATAGTTGTCTCGGACAGACTCGAACTGTCGACCCCTACATTATCAGTGTAGTACTCTAACCAGCTGAGCTACGAGACACTCTTATTCTTAAATTTCTTTTTAATTCAATTTTTTTAAATTAACAGCAAGAGTAATAAATTCTCAATCTTTCTTTCCACTTTCTCTTTTCGTCTCTTTCCCTAACGTGTCACTTACGTAACTAACAATTAAGGCTCTAGAAAGGAGGTGTTCCAGCCGCACCTTCCGGTACGGCTACCTTGTTACGACTTAGCCCTAGTTACCAGTTTTACCCTAGGCAGCTCCTTGCGGTCACCGACTTCAGGCACCCCCAGCTTCCATGGCTTGACGGGCGGTGTGTACAAGGCCCGGGAACGTATTCACCGGATCATGGCTGATATCCGATTACTAGCGATTCCAGCTTCACGGAGTCGAGTTGCAGACTCCGATCCGAACTGAGAACGGTTTTGTAGATTCGCACCTGGTCGCCCAGTGGCTGCTCTCTGTACCGTCCATTGTAGCACGTGTGTAGCCCAAGGCGTAAGGGCCGTGATGATTTGACGTCATCCCCACCTTCCTCACAGTTTACACTGGCAGTCTTGTTAGAGTTCCCGACATGACTCGCTGGCAACTAACAACAGGGGTTGCGCTCGTTATAGGACTTAACCTGACACCTCACGGCACGAGCTGACGACAACCATGCAGCACCTTGTAAATTGTCTTGCGAAAAGTCTGTTTCCAAACCGGTCAATCTACATTTAAGCCTTGGTAAGGTTCCTCGCGTATCATCGAATTAAACCACATGCTCCACCGCTTGTGCGGGCCCCCGTCAATTCCTTTGAGTTTCAAACTTGCGTTCGTACTCCCCAGGTGGGATACTTATCACTTTCGCTTAGCCACTGAAATTGCTTCCAACAGCTAGTATCCATCGTTTACGGCGTGGACTACCAGGGTATCTAATCCTGTTCGCTACCCACGCTTTCGTCCATCAGCGTCAATATATTGGTAGTAACCTGCCTTCGCAATTGGTATTCCATGTAATCTCTAAGCATTTCACCGCTACACTACATATTCTAGTTACTTCCCAATAATTCAAGTCAGACAGTATCAATGGCCGTTCCACCGTTGAGCGATGGGCTTTCACCACTGACTTATCTGACCGCCTACGGACCCTTTAAACCCAATGATTCCGGATAACGCTTGGACCCTCCGTATTACCGCGGCTGCTGGCACGGAGTTAGCCGGTCCTTATTCTTACGATACCGTCAAGACGCTACACGTAGCGTTGTTTCTTCTCGTATAAAAGCAGTTTACACACCATAGATGCTTCATCCTGCACGCGGCATGGCTGGTTCAGGCTTGCGCCCATTGACCAATATTCCTCACTGCTGCCTCCCGTAGGAGTCTGGTCCGTGTCTCAGTACCAGTGTGGGGGATCTCCCTCTCAGGACCCCTACCCATCGTAGTCTTGGTAAGCCGTTACCTTACCAACTAACTAATGGGACGCATGCTCATCTTTCACCGATAAATCTTTAATAGTAGAACCATGCGGTTCAGCTATACTATGAGGTATTAATCCAAATTTCTCTGGGCTATCCCTCTGTGAAAGGTAGATTGCATACGCGTTACGCACCCGTGCGCCGGTCTCATTATCCGAAGATAACTACCCCTCGACTTGCATGTGTTAAGCCTGCCGCTAGCGTTCATCCTGAGCCAGGATCAAACTCTTCATCGTATATTATTTGTCCGCCGTGGCGGACTATTTATTTTTGACTGAAGGTCTAGTGGTTTTTTAAAATCTCTCGATTCTATTACTCTTATTCTTTTGTTTTAAGATCTCTCTTAAAACGGCTGTCAATTCAATATGTCTAGGAACGTGTTCTTATCTTGTTTTTCCGTTTCAATTGACTCACATTGTGTGTCTCTCGAAGCGGGTGCAAAAGTAGAAAACTATTTCGTTTCTCGCAAGAAAAATTTAAAGTTTTTTTTCAAGACCTAAATCTCGTTTTCTTTATTCTTCTTACCAGTCTTTCAAATAACTTGTCTCATTCTGCGGGGTGCAAAAGTAATTCGTTTACTTTAATCTCACAAGCTTTATTTGATATTTTTTTTAGAAGAATTTCTTCCTCTATATCCCTAATGCTTGCCAGTGTGTCAGTGAACTTGTTCGTTGTTGCGGGTGCAAAAGTAGTGAGTCTTCCCCGTTATTCAATACTTTTTCTTAACCTTTTTTTAATCTATTTTTTAATTAGCTGGAAAACTGAACTTTGAGTTTTAACGTTTTTTGCTTTTGTGCGAATTTAGAGTTTATTTTGGGTGGTTTTATTGTTTTCTTTGTTTGAGTTTTGTTGGATTGGGCGGTTTTGATTCTTGGATTAGCTTTATTGTATGGCATTTCTAGCTTGTATTGCTTCTGATTCTATAAATATTATAGGTCTCACAGCTATTATTATGCTGCTTATATACTTATTTGAAGTTGATTAGAGGGGAAATGTATTTCAGTTACACTATATCGTACCTACGGCACTACCTTGATGACCTAAATCTTTTTTGTCTACCAATATATAATGCCTAACGGCATTGCTTATACCAATGGTGAATTGTAGTTAATGTTTTGTGGTATGTAAACCTTTTGTACCTACTATAACTATATATGATATCTAGCAGCGTTATCCTATATACAGTACATTAAAATGAACGCGACTAGAAATAATATACCTACCTACGGCACTACCTAAATGAACTGATATTTTTTATCTACCAATATATCATATCCAACGGCATTGCTTATACCAATGGTGAATTGTAGTTAATATATCGTTGCGCTCTAACCTCATGGACTCGCTACAACTATATATGATATGTAACAGCATCATTCTACTCATAGTACATTAAAATGAATGCGACTAGAAATAAAATCCTAAATCTACCATCTGGATTATATATCGTACCTACAGCACTACCTTAATGAACTAAATCTTTTTCCCTACCGATATGTCATGCCTAACAGCATTAATTATAACACTGGTGAATTGTAGTTAATGTTTTGCGGTATGTAAACCTTTTGTACCTACTATAAACTATACATGATATGTAACAGCATCATTCTACACATAGTACATTAAAATGAATGCGACTAGAAATGAAATCCTAAATCTACCATCTGGATTATATATCGTACCTACGGCACTACCTTCATGAACTAAATCTTTTTCCCTACCGATATGTCATGCCTAACGGCATTAATTATACCAGTGGCGAATTGTAGTTAACATATTGTCGCGTGTAAACCTTTTGAACTTACTACAACTATAAATGATATCAAGCAGCATTATTCTACACACAGTATATTAAGATGAATGTGACTAGAAATGAAATCCCAAATCTGCCTTCTGGATTATATATCGTACCTACGGCACTACCTTGATGTCGTAAATATTTTTTTGCTACCTATATGCCATGCCTAACGGCATTAGAAAATTTAATTACATTATATGAAGGTGCCTGTAAGCTGAAATTGGATACTATTAATAACATGTGGCTTCATAAACGTTCACCTAGCATACATACATACATACATACATACATACATACACTACCTGTAACGCCAAGCAGCTAAATTCACCAAAACCATTAAATATAACCTAGAATGATTTATAACTAGAATAGTTACTAATCCCAATTCTGAAGTTTCATGACCAGAATAATGCTTAAATAGAAAGAGAGGTAACAACCATTGTAGTTTAGAACAATCGGTGTTAGTGCCTTATAAATTTATCCAAGAAAACAAAAAAGATGGATTTATAATTTACACATCTAACTATTGAAAAATTTATATCTGTCAACAAGTAGTCTATCAATACTTCGATAACCAAAAAGCTGACTGATCTATTCAAATCAGTATAATGTACTTGACATTTTTCTATGACATACAAAATGAACTGCCATACAAGTGTAAACATTACTACTTGAAACCATTTACATATATATAGTGTAGTTTGAAATAGTGCTTTAGGATATTAACAAAGAAGAACTATACTTCCCTCCTAGCCCCGGTAGTAGTGGAAATCCTTTTTTGAGGCTTTTTTTTGGCCGCGAAAAAGATTGGAGCGGATAACGGGACTGAATTAACAAATGAAAAACTGGATGTACTGCTACTAAACTTAGCGATACCGAAGACTTGTTTTGTGGGAAACTAAAAATCGTTTAAGATGATTTTTATATAAATGTTTTACCTCACTTTATTCCAATAAAAAAGGTGGAATTGCTTCCACCCTTTTTGCCCCAAATCTACCATAAACTTAACCTACTAATGTTATGGTTCTTCAAAAGTATAATAGTATGTCGCTGAAAACAAACATTTCAGACAAACAACTCATAAACCCGATTAATGACATTTTTTACTAAAACCTAGTAGGCTCTAGCATCTTTTCCTTCGTAAAAATTCATGAAAGCCCTGTTAACCACCCTATTACCTCCTGGTGTTGGGTAGTCACCTGTAAAATACCAGTCACCTAGATTTTTAGGACATGCTACATGTAGATCTTCTACGGTTTGGAATATAATTTTTACTTCGGCATTGATTTCTGGAGAACTCAACATCTCAGCAATTTTATCTGAAACTTCTTGTGGTTGAAACGGTTCGTAAATTGCGGTTACATAATTTACGATATCTACATCTTTAAAATTTTCTTGTGCTCTACACTTTTTGTACACTTCGTCTACAATATGGTACATATTTCTTTCTTTCAAAAGTTCGAGTGCCGCTCTAAAAGCTACCAACCCCTCTAATTTTGCCATATCGATACCGTAGCAATCTGGGAAACGTATTTGTGGTGCTGACGAAACGATTACTATGCGTTTTGGTCCTAATCGATCCATCATTTTGATGATACTCTTTTTTAGAGTTGTACCTCTTACAATACTATCATCAATAATTACTAAGTTATCACTAGGTTTGATTACTCCATAGGTGACATCGTATACGTGAGCAACTAGGTCGTCACGGCTACTATCTTCTGTAATGAAGGTTCGTAGTTTGGCATCTTTTATCGCTACTTTTTCTGTACGAATCTTCACTTTCAATAATTCTTTCAAACTATCTTCAGTAAGTGTGTGACGGTTTTCAAGAATATAATCGTTCTTTCTTTGATTCAAGAAGTCTTGTGCTGCCTCTACTAATCCGTAAAAGGACGTTTCTGCAGTATTCGGAATGTATGAGAACACGGTATTGTCTGTGTCTTCACCAATGGCGTCAAGAACAGCTGGTAAAATTAACTTACCAAGGGTTTTTCTTTCTTGATAAATTTCGGCATCGCTACCTCTAGAAAAATATATGCGCTCAAAAGAACATGATTTTTTAACGGTTGGCGTCAAAATTTCGTTCATAGATACTGTTCCGTCTTTCTTTATAATTAAAGCACTACCTGGATCAATTTCTTGTACTTTTTCGAAAGGTATATTAAATACCGTTTGAATTACCGGACGCTCAGATGCTACCACTACCACTTCATCATCTTGATAAAAATATGCAGGTCTGATTCCGGCAGGATCTCTAAAAACAAAAGCATCACCATGACCAAGTAATCCAGCCATTGCATAACCTCCATCTAAATTTTTAGCTGAACGTGCCAATATTTTTGCTACATCAAGTCGTTCTGCTATAATTGGCGAAGCTTCTTGTTTATTGAACCCTTCAGCTTTACAATCTTGGTATAATTGCATTACCTCTTTGTCTAAGAAATGCCCGATTTTCTCCATGATGGTAACTGTATCCGCCATTTCTTTTGGGTGTTGCCCTAACTCTACTAAGTTTTGGAACAACTCTTTTACATTTGTCATGTTAAAGTTACCTGCCAAAATTAGGTTACGGTGCATCCAGTTACTTTGTCTTAAAAATGGATGTACGCTTTCTATACTATTTTTACCAAACGTACCATAACGAACATGACCCAAAAACAATTCTCCTAGATACGGGATGTTTGCTTTTTGCGCGGCAACATCATCAGCATATTCAGGATGATTGGCCATCTCCTCATTGATTCTTTCATTAATTTGAGCGAAAACATCTTGAATTGGCTGTGCCTGATTAGATCGCACTCTACTAATATATCTTTGACCTGGCTCAACATCTAATTTTATGCTAGCAAAACCAGCACCATCTTGTCCTCTATTGTGCTGCTTCTCCATCATAAGATACATTTTTTGTATCCCGTAAAATGCAGTACCGTATTTCTCTTTATAAAATTCAAGCGGTTTAAGAAGCCTAACTAATGCTATTCCACACTCGTGTTTTAATGCGTCGCTCATTGCAGTATATTTTGTAGTATTATTATTTTAAAGGGTTTTATAAAACAAAAAAGCCCCAATTCATGGGACTTTCAAGCACTATAATTCTATATCAAACTGTGTCAGGGATTTAAATTGCTTCAATCTCGAAACAACCTCTTCCTTATCCAACTTTACCATTCTCTCTGTTCCAAATTTCTCCACACAAAACGATGCCAAGTTGGAACCATAAATAATAGCATTTTTCATATTCTCAAAAGATACATTTTCACTCTGCGTGATGTATCCTGTAAATCCTCCTGCAAAAGTATCTCCTGCTCCTGTTGGATCAAAGACTTCTTCTAATGGTAAAGCCGGTGCAAAGAACACCTCTTTATTATGAAACAACAAAGCGCCATGTTCTCCTTTTTTGATGACTACATACTGTGGTCCCATTTCTTGAATTTTGGCTGCTGCTTTTACCAATGAGTATTCACCAGACAATTGTCTTGCTTCTTCGTCATTGATTGTGATTACGTCTACTCTCTTAATTACGTCAAGCAATTCAGGTAGCGCACAATCCATCCAAAAGTTCATAGTGTCTAAAACTACTAGTTTTGGTTTTGAAGTTAATTGGTCTAAAACGCCACTTTGTACAAGAGGGTGAAGATTACCTAACATTACAACATCTGAGTCTTTATAGTTCTCAGGAACTTTTGGCTGAAAATCTGCCAATACATTCAATTGAGTATCTAATGTATCTCTTGAGTTCAAGTCATTGTGATAACGACCGCTCCAAAAGAAGGTTTTACCACCTTTGACAACCTCAAGTCCTGATATATCAATGTTTCTAGATGTTAATAAATCTAAATACTCTTGAGGAAAATCATCTCCTACTACAGAAACGATAGCCGATTGAAGGTTAAAAAAAGAAGCTGAAAGACCTATATAAGTCCCTGCTCCACCTAATATTTTATCAGTTTTACCAAAAGGAGTTTCGATGGCGTCGAAAGCGACTGTACCAACAATCAATAATTTGTTCATTTTGCAAATTTCGAATTAAGGTGCAAAGATAAACTTTAGTTTATAAGTTTAAAATATTATTAGTTTAAAGTTTCTATAAAAGTTTTGCTTCTTCTTTTTCGTAAAAAGCATCTACAGAAAGCGTAGGACTTTGTGAAGCCATAACGGCTAATTGGTCACATCTTTCGTTTTGAGGATGATTATTATGTCCTTTTACCCATTTGAAATCAACTTGATGTTTTCTATAAATTAATAAAAACCGTTTCCACAAGTCTGGGTTTTTCTTCCCGGTATATCCTTTTTTCTCCCATCCAAAGACCCATTTTTTCACTACAGAATCAATAACGTACTTTGAATCTGAAACGACCAGTACTTTAGTATTAGGGCTTTTCAATTTTTCTAGCCCCACTATTACGGCTAGCAATTCCATTCGATTATTGGTCGTATGACGGAAGCCTTCAAAAAACTCTTTTTTATAGGGTGTACCTGGCTTCTCCATCACAACGCCATAACCTCCATTACCAGGATTTCCTTTTGCAGCGCCGTCTGTGTATATATGTACGTCGTAGTTCATACCAAACGATTTTATTATAGTCCTAAAACTTGACCAATTACTACTGGAAAATTATTGAATTCTAAGTCATGAATCTTATCCGCTACATCTTCGGCAGTATCACTTGAATTAATCGCAAAACTCTTTTGGAAAATTATAGCTCCTTCATCATAGTTTTCATTGACATAATGAATTGTAATACCTGACTCTGTTTCTTTATTTTCGACTACAGCTCTGTGTACATTCATTCCATACATTCCCTTTCCTCCAAATTTTGGCAACAAAGCAGGGTGAACATTAATGACATTATTAGGGAATTCTGCTATGATTGATTCAGGGAATTTTAATAGAAAACCCGCTAAAACGATTAAATCTGGTTGTAAATCACGGAGTGAACTTAAGATTTTACCTTCAAAAAGCTCTTCTTTTGAAAAAACAAGGGCATCAATATGCAACTTTTTTACACGTTCAATTACACCTGCTTTTGGGTTATTTGTAAAAACCCCCACAACTTCGGCTTTTTCATTAGAATTGAAATATTTAATAATATTTTCAGCATTAGACCCCGAACCAGAGGCGAAAATCACAATTTTTTTCATCATTAGTCACATTATTTATATCGCAAAAAACGGAATAAAAAATGAAAATAAATAACTTATATAGTCCTTTGTTTAAATTTATTTTATAAATTAGTTCACACATTTATCAACATATTGATTGTTTTAAAATAAAGTTTTTTATTTTTGCGGTCAAATTAAATTCTAAAATTAAAGATTATGTCAGACATTGCATCAAGAGTAAAAGCGATTATCGTAGACAAATTAGGCGTTGACGAAAACGAAGTTGTAACAGAAGCAAGCTTCACTAATGACTTAGGAGCTGATTCGTTAGACACAGTTGAGCTTATTATGGAATTCGAAAAAGAATTTGATATCCAAATTCCAGATGATCAAGCAGAGAACATTGCTACTGTTGGTCAAGCTATTTCTTATATCGAAGAAGCTAAAAAATAATAAATTTCACACCCGTATGCATATACATGTATACGGGTGTTTTATTATTTGAAAATTATGTAAATAGAGATTGATTTTCAATCTATTAAGATATATACAATATCACCCACTGCTTTTTTGTAATACTACAGTAAAAAAGGGTGGGTTTTATTTGTTTTAAGACAATAAAATATACAGTTATGGAATTAAGGCGAGTTGTTGTTACAGGTTTAGGTGCTCTTACTCCTATAGGAAACACGGTTGAAGAATTTTGGAACTCACTAATTAATGGGGTTAGCGGTGCTGCTCCTATTACTTATTTTGATGCTTCGAAGTTTAAAACAAAATTTGCATGCGAGTTAAAAAACTTTAATGTAGAAGATTTTATTGATCGTAAAGAGGCTAGAAGAATGGACCGTTACGCACAATATGCTGTTGTATCGACCGATGAAGCTATGAGAGATGCCAACTTTGACATGGATACGATTGATAAAGATCGTGCTGGTGTGATTTGGGGATCAGGAATTGGTGGATTAGAAACTTTTCAAATTGAAGTATTGAATTTTGCTGCGGGAGACGGAACGCCAAAATTCAACCCATTCTTTATCCCAAAAATGATTGGTGATATTGCTTGTGGTCATATTTCGATTAAATACGGCTTTAGAGGTCCTAATTTTGGAACTGTTTCTGCTTGTGCATCTTCTACAAATGCAATTATAGATGCTTTCAACTACATTCGTTTGGGTCATGCAGATATCATGGTAACAGGTGGATCTGAGGCAGCTGTCACTATTGCAGGTATGGGAGGTTTTAACGCTATGCATGCGTTATCAACACGTAATGACGACCCTACGACTGCTTCAAGACCTATGGACAAGGACAGAGACGGATTTGTACTAGGAGAAGGAGCTGGAGCATTAATCCTTGAAGAATATGAACACGCTATTGCACGTGGAGCGACTATTTACTGCGAAGTAGGTGGTGGTGGAATGTCTGCAGATGCGCACCATATCACGGCGCCACACCCTGAAGGGATTGGAGCTAGAAATGTAATGCTAAACTGTTTGAGAGACGCAGGTTTAAAACCTGAAGATGTAGACGGTGTAAACATGCACGGAACATCAACACCTCTTGGAGATATTGCAGAATCAAAAGCAATTTTACAAGTTTTTGGAGAGCATGCTTATACCATGAACTTGAATTCTACAAAATCTATGACAGGTCACCTTTTGGGTGCCGCAGGAGCTGTAGAAACAATTTCGACGATCCTTTCTATGAAACATGGAATTATACCTCCAACTATCAATCATTTTACAGATGATGAAAGTATTGACCAAAAATTAAACTTCACGTTTAATAAAGCTCAAAAACGAGACATGAAGGTCGTTATGAGTAACACATTTGGATTTGGTGGGCACAATGCTTGTGTATTGATGAAAAAATTAGAATTGTAATTTTTACTATGAGTATTTTCAAAAAAATATTTTCTAAATCCCGTCGTCCTAGCGAAGACGGGATTTTTTTTGAAGCTATCCAGAAAATTATAGGATTTGCACCTCAAAATATAGAGCACTACCAAAAAGCATTTACACATCGATCCATCAACAAATTATCTGCAGATGGGAACCCGATTAACTATGAACGCTTAGAGTTTTTGGGAGATGCGATGTTGAGTGCTGTTATTGCAGGACACTTATTCGAAAAAGCACCTCTTGGCGATGAAGGATATTTGACCAAAATGCGATCAAAAATTGTGAGTAGAGAGCATTTAAATGAATTAGGCAAAGACTTAAACTTAATTCAGTTTGTACAGAGCAAAGTGCCCGTAAATCATTTTGGAGAAAACATACACGGAAATATATTTGAATCTCTTGTTGGAGCTATCTACCTCGACAGAGGATATGAATACTGCGAGAAATTCATTCAAAAAAGAGTGGTTGAACCTTACGTAGATATTTCGAGATTAGAAGGCAAAGTGATTAGTTATAAAAGCTTAGTAATCGAATGGTGTCAAAAAGAAAAACGAATTTTCCACTATGACATTTTCGAAGATAATGCTATTGATGGTCAGCGACTGTTTGGTGTAAAATTGAGTATTGACGATAAAGTAATTGCAAAAGCAAGAGCAACCTCAAAAAAGAAGGCTGAAGAAAAAGCATCGCAACGCGCTTACTTCGCGTTTCAATCTCAAATGGATAAAAAGTAGGAATAAAGCACTAAAACTACAACGTTTGCGCTCCTAATTTTGTAAAATGATACCTAGGCTAGTCCTTTTACTTAGATAGAAATGTTATATTTACATCTTGATTTGAAATCACTATGGCTATTCATAAATTAAATATTGGTGAATTTGACGAAATAGATTATTGCTTGATTGCTATTCGAACGTCTTTAGAAAATTACAGACTAGCGTATTTTATTAATCAAAGACTGCCCATCAATTTAAGTATGTGCAGTGAAGATGTTCAAATACACAGTAAATCTGGGGACACTTATTTTTGCAGGTTTTATTACCATGATGATGAAAATGAAGTGGTATGGAATCTGATTCAAAATGTAAATGAGGTCATTCATGAAAACCAACATGTATCACCAGATCTATTTTCAGAGATGACGATGGAAGTTGCTACTAAGGTTTATTTGCTACCTGAATTTAAAAAAGCAGATTATTTTTTAAAAATTGAAAACTTGAACGATAGTTTGACTGTCGAAAATATAAAACAAAAACTAAATACAATTGAGGAGATAGAAACTGCTTATGCCGTGGACACGAATCAAATTAAATCAAAAAACAATTTAATTTTCTAACAACAATGAGTACAAACAAAAAAACCAAAATTGTAGCTACCCTTGGGCCAGCAACAAGTACAAGAGAGATCATCAAGGATATGATTGATGCTGGAGTAAATGTCTTCAGAATTAATTTTTCTCATGCAGACTATGAAGGTGTGAAAGAGAAAATAAATATCATTAGAAGTCTTAATGAAGAATTTGGTTATTCAACTGCAATTTTAGGAGATTTACAAGGACCAAAACTTCGTGTGGGAATCATGGAAGATGGTGTTGTTGTAAATGATGGTGATTTAATCACTTTTACTACTGCCGAAGAAGTTATTGGTACTGCTGAACGCGTTTTCATGAAGTACAAAAACTTTCCAAATGATGTAAATCAAGGAGAAAGAATATTACTGGATGACGGTAAGTTAATTTTCGAAATCGTTTCGACAGATAAGAAAACAGAAGTTGTTGCAAGAGTTATACAAGGTGGTGAATTGAAATCTAAAAAAGGAGTTAACCTTCCTAATACAAAAATTTCACTTCCTGCATTGACAGAGAAAGATATTGCTGATGCTATTTTTGCTATTGGACAAAAAGTAGACTGGATTGCTCTTTCATTTGTAAAAACACCACAAGATTTAAAAGACTTACAAGATTTAATTGCTGAGCATTCAGACGTTAAAATTCCAATTATTGCCAAAATCGAGATGCCAGAAGCACTTGAAAACATGGACAAAATTGTAGCTTATTGTGATGCCTTAATGGTGGCGCGTGGAGATCTAGGTGTTGAATTACCTGCACACGAAGTTCCATTGGTACAAAAAGACTTGATTCGTAGAGCAAAAATGGCTCGTATTCCTGTAATTGTTGCAACACAAATGATGGAAACGATGATTACTAGCTTAACTCCAACAAGAGCTGAAGTAAATGACGTTGCTAACTCTGTAATGGATGGTGCTGATGCTGTAATGCTTTCTGGAGAAACTGCTGCTGGTAACTACCCAGTACAAGTTATTCAAAAAATGACACAAATTCTTGAAGCTGTAGAGAATTCTCCGCTTATTCAAGTGCCTCAAAATACACCTCAAATTAGAACGAAACGTTTTATCACTAAAACAATTTGTCGTCAAGCAGCTTTGATCGCCAACACAATTGGAGCTAAAGCAATTTGTACTATGACAAATTCAGGATACACTGCATTTCAAGTTTCGGCTTGGAGACCAAATGCTCATATCTTGGTTTTTACACCAAACAGAAGAATCCTTACTCAGTTGAGTTTATTATGGGGAGTGAGAACTTTTTATTATGACCAAGACAATAGTACAGATGATACAGTAACGGATGTAAACAACATCGTTAAAGCATCTGGACTAGTTGAACAAGGCGACTTTTTGATCAACCTTGCTGCGATGCCAATCAAAGAAAAAGGAATGGTTAATACATTGAGAGTTTCTGAAATAGAATAATTACAAGATTATACTTGAACTAAATTTAAAAAATCCGTCTAGGTTCACACCAGGACGGATTTTTTTTATAGATCCAATTCCCTTTCCTCAACATAAAAAGTTGATTGGTTGTAATCCATTCAACAATTATCTATAAAATAAAAGCATCAAGACATTTAATCCATAAAAAAAGGCTGCCCGAAAAGTGATTTTCGGGCAGCCTTTTGTATTATATGAAATTTAGATTATTATAGGTTATATTTCAATCCTAATGTTAATCCTAAACCACTAATCCCTACGTAAGAACTTAATTCTTCCTTCGCTTTTGTAGTATCAGCATTGGTATTGTATTCACTGTTGTTTGATGTACTATTCAAGCTACTTACATAATTTGTATGGATTGCAGAGTAAGATGCTGCTCTGAAACTTGTAGTAGTATTTAATTTATCAACGCCGTTTTCAGTATAAATTTCTGTTTCTTTGGTTTTACCATGTACAGTAAAATTACGGTATTCTAATTCAGCAAAAGCAGAAAGATTTTTTCCTAATTTATAAGAAGTTCCCAAACTTGCCATAAATCCAAGAGTCGGATTTGGCTTAATTACATCTTTAGAGTAGGCTTTTGTTTCAGCAACTTGATTAGCTCCAACAAAAGTAAGGTAGTCTCTATTTGTGTCAATTTCTAATGTTCCGTGTACTGGAACAATGATTCCTACTTTCGTATATGGTTCGAATCCATGAGATTTACCTAAAAACAAAACTAATGCAGGTGATAAATCAAATGCTCTAATTTTTCCCTCAGCTTCAAAACTAACATAAGTAGCGGCAGGACTAGTTGCAGGATTGTACGAAATCAATCTATTAGTAGTTTCAGCCATTGTTTTACTATTACTTGAATAATAATTCAATCCCATTTCAACTCCAACGCGGTTATTAATTCTGTAACCACCAGTTAATCCAGTTCTAAATCCTTCTCCAAATGAACCCGTAACACTTTCTCTAGAAGCTAATTTGTTGCTTCCCAATGTTCCTGTGTACACATCTCTATTTGGCAATTGCCCACCTACTACAGGAAACTCAGTTGCTGCAGTTTGCACAAAGTATGATCCACCAACTTTAAGGTACCATCCCTTATCAGTAGTGTCCTCTTTGGATTGCCCCATCATAGTTATTGAGCAAGCCATCATTCCTAAAAGTAATATCTTCTTTTTCATAATAAATAATCGCGTTAAACGATAGTTTTTAGTTAATTGCAATATCACAAAATTATATTATTTTAAGTCACATTATAACATTTAAGCTTATTAAATATGTAATAGAAAAAGATGATTTTTACATCACTTTTACTATCAAATAGTTACAAAAAAAGTTTAACATAACTAGCTTACAAAGTAGTCCATTTAGCTACCAAAAATAGAAGGTAATAATCAAATTGTGATAACTACATCGTTTTCATTATAAGTATAGCACTACAATAGAAATCATAAAATATGTAGCTGAACTATACTTATTCCAATTCATACAATCATTTAAAATGGATAGGAAGCATTGGAATCTAGAGGAAACTAGATCAATAATAATTACGTAGTATAACTAGCTTTTATTTAAAAAAGCAAAAACCTCTATCAATATATCCAAAGTTATATTGATAGAGGTCTTATTATAAAATACAGTTCGAACTATATTGTACTACTTTATTTCACGAAAAGTTTAGTTGCTGTCCCGGCTTTCAAAACATACACACCTTTTGGTAGCGCACTTATATCGATGCGATCAGCAGTAGACCCAATAAAAATATCTTTAACCACTTTTCCTTGTGCGTCAATAATCTGAACTTTACCTACTATACTATCTCCAAAACTTATATTTAAAAATCCGTCTTGAACAGGAATTGGATATAAAAGTAACGCTGAAGATTTTATATTATTGGATACGACAGCTAAATTTGAGCTTGCGCCAAAACCAATCTTAACTCCTACATCTGCTACTTTGTATGGTACCCTAGTTCCACCAGCACCAAATTCTTCTGCACCAACATCAAAAAGGGTTGGTCTTGCTCCGTCTAAAATATCTTTTGTTAGAAAAGAATAACTACCTGATCCCGCATCAATAGCTGGACTAGAAGACGGCAGACGATACATGTCTGCTCCTGCACTTAATAGACCAGAGGTAAACGTCAAATTACCCGATGCAGTTATGTTTGACGGCCACGTACCCGATTGCTTCATATTACCTGTATAGGTATAAGCCGAAGAAGCATCTGCTGGTCTTATTTCGTCCACAGCTTTGCTTGCAGAAGTTGGCATGATAAAAATATTGTTTGCTGCTACCATTCCTAACGCAGGAAGTGTATAACTACCTCCACCTAAACGAAGACCAGAATCAACATTTACAAAGGTATTATTGGTAATCGTAATGTTTTTTACTTGATAATAGCCACTTAAATTTGCACCATTTACAGAAGTTGCAATTCCGCCAATTAAATTTATACCCCCTAAATTACTTGAAGTTCCATTTCCGGCAGCAGCTGATTTGGTCGCGTTTACATTTTCGATATAATTATTATAGATCTTATGATTTTCGCCCAAAACACGAATACCACCAGAAAAAAGATTGTTATCTGCTAAAAAATAATTCCCATAAACTTCGCAATCATTTCCGTGACGTAAGGTGAGCGAACCACTGTAATTCTTAAAAGTATTGTTATAATATTTATTTTTACAGCTTTTATTAGATATTACTTCAATCTCTCCAAACCAATTGCTAAATAGGTTTTCATACACTTCTGTATAAGAGTCTGATAATGATGTTGAACTGTTTCCTATTCGAATAGCATCTTGATCATTATTTTGATCTACATAAGTTCCAACAAAAGTACGGTCACCAAAATAGTTGTGGTGTATTTTGGTGTAATTTGCCGTTGTTACATCTCTATTATCATTAATTGTACTCCCAATACCATTTTTACCTGTAAAAGAGCAATAACTTATTTCGTTATACTGTCCGTACAATAATACCCATTTGTATACCAAAGTAGTAGTTGCCGATTGAGCAGCTGTACCGTTGTAGGCATCAATTTTGACGTTGGTCAAAGTGCAATTACTGCAAGTATTTGAACTATCATATCTAAATTTTACCACAGGTTCAAGGGTAGTTGTAGTTGCTACAAGGTTGGAAGGGTTTCTAAAAACCACTCCTTGAAAAGTAATGTAAGCACCACCCATTGCTACTCTTGAATTACCTTCAAAAAATACCTGTCCTGGAGTTTGTGCTTTTATAATAATTGGATTTTCGGCCGTTGCTGTTTTTTTAATATTAACAAAAGTATCGGTCCACACCCCATCGGCTAGTGTAATGGTTGTACCTGGACCAGCATTGGTAATCGCAGTTGCCAAAGCAGCATTGCTATTTACTAATTGAGCCGTTGCGCCCATTGAAACTAAAAGCACTAAAGCTTGTAAAATAGGTAGTTTTATTGTTTTCACTGTTCTATTGAGTTTTGATAGTGAGTCGATTCACTTAACAAACCTAAAGAATTATTTAGAATGCATTGCAAAATCTAACTAAAACTGGTTAACCAGTTACCTTTGTGACTAAAAATACTTACATGGCGAACATTAAATTTTTCGAAAAAAAACACTCTTAATCGAAAACGACAAATGAAATAAGTTGCATCCTTAAACTTTAACTAAAATAAAGGGTCAATTTTTTGAATCATTATAATTTAAATTATCTTTGATATAACAAATAAATAGAAACTATGGAATTTAAATCACGTAATCCGTTTTTAAGCAATAAATCATTCTCTGCTACTTCAAAAACAGCTCAGGTTCATGAGGCGTCTGTAATAGGACAGGACCAAGAAATGACTTTGTCTGGAACCATCAACAAAACGGCTTTACTATTTTTATTATTAACTGCCTCTGCAATGGTAATTTGGTGGATGGCTTTTAACGGAATGAATCCAATTGTACCTACAATAGCTGGAGCCGTAATAGGCTTGATATTAGTAGTCATCTCAGCGTTCAAACCACAATATTCTGGTTATTTGGCTCCGGGCTACGCACTTTTTGAAGGGTTATTTATCGGAGGGATTTCTGCAATTTTTGAAGCACAATTTCCTGGCATCGTCATTCAAGCGGTGGGTGCTACTTTTGCTACCTTCTTAGTTTGTTTAGGATTGTACAAGTTTAAAATTGTAAAAGTAACAGAGCAATTCAAATCGGTAGTAGTTGCGGCTACAATGGCAATAGCAACTTACTATTTGATCTCATGGTTAGTCTCAATGTTTACTAGTTTTCAACCTGTACATTATGGCAATTCAATGATGAGTATAGGTATCAGTGTATTTGTGATCATCATCGCAGCACTTAATATCTTTTTAGATTTTGACCAAATTGAGCAAGGCGTTCAACAAAGAAAACCAAAATATATGGAATGGTTTGGTGCTATGGGATTAATGGTTACCCTAGTTTGGTTATATATCGAATTTTTGAGATTACTATCTAAGCTGTCAAGTAGAGACTAAAAACATATCTAAATAAATTGAATCCTTCTGAAAAGAGGGATTTTTTTTTGTCCTCTACCTAGATTATTATTGAAACCAGAATATATTTTTATTTTATTTTGTTCGAAATAAAAAATGCCAATCAGTGCTCCATCATATTAAAACTTAAACTTTAGTTGTACGGCTACGACTTCTTTCTTTTCTGATGTTTCGGTATTAAGGTTACTCATTGAAATCCCTAATAATCGTACTGAATCTTTCATTCGCTCCTGATACAATAGTTCTTCAATCGTTTCCATAATTAATCCTTTGTCAGCGATAAAATATGGCAATGTTTTGGAACGTGTTTGTTGGCTAAAGTCACTATATTTTATTTTCAAGGTTACCGTTTTGCCCGAAACAGCATTTTTTTTTAACCTGTTTTCAAGTGTAGCTGCAATTCCTTGCAGTTGTTCGAGCATAAAAATCTCTGATGAAAGATTGGTTTCAAATGTATGTTCTGCTGCAACTGATTTCGAAATTCGATCCGATTTTACTGGACTATTATGAATCCCTCGAACCACATTATAATAAAATGCACCTGCCTTTCCAAAATGCTTTTCAAGAAATTCTAACGACTTCGATTTTAAATCAACTCCCGTAAAAATCCCTAACTGATACATTTTTTCGGTGGTAACCTTACCTACTCCGTAGAATTTTTTGATCGCTAAATTTTCTAGAAAAACTTCTACCTCATCTGGCTTCACCGTCTTTTGCCCATTTGGCTTGTTGTAGTCACTAGCAATTTTGGCTACAAATTTATTTATCGAAATTCCTGCAGAGGCCGTCAATCCAACTTCATTAAAAATTCGGGTACGAATTTCTTCTGCAAGATTGCTAGCACTAGGGTTTCCCTTTTTGTTTTGAGTCACATCAAGATAAGCTTCATCGAGTGACAAGGGTTCGATCAAATCGGTATAATCTTTGAAAATGGCATGGATTTTTTTCGAAATTTCTTTGTACCGTTCGAAGCGAGGTCGTACAAAAATTAAATCGGGGCAATTCCGTTTGGCTTGCACGCCACTAATGGCCGAGCGTACACCAAATTTTCGAGCCTCATAACTAGCGGCTGCTACTACACCACGATTTTCAGATCCACCTACAGCGATGGGCTTCCCTATTAACTCAGGATTATCCATTTGTTCCACCGAGGCGTAAAAGGCATCCATGTCAATGTGTATAATCTTTCTTTCGGGAAACGGTTGATCCATAGTACAAATTTAATCAGGATTTGGTTTTGGAGGTGTTAATGTTATAAAAATATTTTACTTTTGAAAACAAAATAACCCTGACGACAGTAACAGTCAGAAGTAGCTAATTATTTTGAGAAAAGTACAGCAAATCATGAGGCTTCAAGCGAAGTTCCTAAAACATATAAAATTATGATAGAAATAGAACGCAAATTTTTGGTTACCTCAGACGCTTTTAAAAAAGAAGCCTTTTCTGAAAAAAGAATCAAACAAGGCTACTTGAGCTCGGTACCCGAGCGCACCGTACGCGTACGTACAAAAGGTGATCGTGCCTTTTTGACTATCAAAGGAGCATCAAGTGAATCTGGAATGTCTCGATTTGAATGGGAAAAAGAAATTAGTATTGAAGAAGCAGAACAATTACTACTCCTATGCGAAAAAGGTATTATTGACAAAACCCGCTTCGAAGTAAAAGTGAAAGGGAATGTTTTTGAAATTGATGAATTCTATGGAGAGAATGAAGGTTTGATAATGGCCGAAATTGAGCTTTTGTCTGAAAATGAAAAATTTGAAAAGCCAGATTGGTTAGGAAAAGAAGTAACGACAGATGAACGATTTTATAATTCGTATTTAAGTCTACACCCTTTTAAAAACTGGCAACGTTAGTCTACAATTTCTTCAATTGTTACAACCATTACGCCTATACCTTTGTTTTTAGCAATTTCCATGAACCCTTTTTTGGTCAAATCGATTTCACGTCCTCTGGAGAAAGGACCTCTATCGTTTATTTCAACGATAATCGATTTACCACTAGCTTGATTGGTTACCTTTAATTTGGTGCCAAAAGGAAATTTTCTATGTGCGGCAGTGTAGCCATCATTACTAAATTTTGCGCCACTTGCCGTACGCCTCCCATTAAATTTGTCGTGATAATAGGAGGCATTAGCATCTTTTTTATAAAATTTAAGTTTTAATTTCGGATCTTGAATAACGCTATCTTTGGCAGTTTTGGTTGTATTACCACTAGTTTTCATAGTGTTGATAGTAGCTTTTATTTTATCAACTACAGGGCCTTTGCTAAATGCAAACCCTATAACTGCGATCAAAAAAAATAGTGTTATAGTTTTTTTCATGTTGATTTTTTTTATTACTATCTACTTTGCAATAACCATACCTAGCGCTTTAGACTTACCAAAAAAACTAAGTTGTAATCTAGATTATAGGGCAATATGCCACAAATCCCAAGGAATTCTGCTCAAAATAAGCACCAATCCTAAACCGTAATAGATTACAAACGTTTTGAATTTCTTGTTGCTTTCTACAATTTTTTTATGTTTTGTCCAACCGATAGTTATTAATGCAATCGCAATAATATTAATTAGCGGGTGCTCTAACGAAGTTAATCGTAATGCCTTGTCTGACATTTGTCCCAAAGATGTTGCTCCTAGTGGCGAAACGAAATACAAGATTAGTCCAAATAGCAATTGGGTATGCGTACCAATCAATCCCATGATTCCTACTTTTCTATCCCATGGAGTAAATTCTTTTTTAGAAACCAAACCAATAATAGAGTTAACAACGGCCAAAACCAATAAAAAAAGAGCCAAAAAAGCCCAGCCAGAGTGAAAATGCTTTAAAATATCGTACATAAAAATTTATTTTTTAAAACAAATATAAGCAAAAAAGTAATAAAAAAAAGCCTTAACGATCGATAAACGTTAAGGCTTTGGTGTTTAAAATGCCTTTTTGAGGCTATTTCTCTATTACTTATTTTCGAAAAAATAATTTAATAAAAAAGTAGTTGAGCTATCATGCTCTTTTACTGTTTTTGTATTAATCTCTGCCAAAATAGAATTGGCTAATTGTTTACCTAACTCTACGCCCCATTGATCAAAGCTGAAAATATTCCAAATAATTCCTTGTACAAAAATCTTATGCTCATACATTGCAATCAAAGATCCCAAAGTTCTTGGAGACAACTTTTCGATCAAAATTGTATTTGTAGGTTTGTTACCAGTAAACACTTTAAAAGGTAAAAGGTAAGCAGCAGTTGCTGCATCTAGTCCTTGTTTATCAAACTCAGCTTGCACTTGATCAGCAGTTTTTCCATGCAACAGTGCTTCTGTTTGCGCAAAGAAATTCGACATTAATTTATCATGATGGTCTTCATCACCATATAATGGTTTTACATAACCAATAAAGTCAGACGGAATCAATTTTGTCCCTTGGTGAATCAATTGAAAAAAGGCATGTTGCGCATTCGTTCCTGGCTCTCCCCAAATGATAGTACCTGTTTGGTAGTCTACTGGCTTACCATCTCGACCTACACTTTTACCATTACTCTCCATAGTTCCTTGCTGTAAATAAGGCGCTAATTTTTGCAAATATTGTGTGTACGGAATCAATGCTTCGCTCTCTGCTCCAAAAAAGTTATTGTACCAAACACTTAACAAAGCCAAAACTACAGGAATATTTTTATCAAAATCAGTAGATTGAAAATGTATATCCATATCATTTGCTCCTTCAAGCAACTGCTCATAATTGTCATATCCAATCGCCAAACTGATCGTTAATCCAACTGCACTCCACAGCGAAAAACGTCCTCCAACCCAGTCCCACATCGGGAAAACATTGTCAGGATTAATTCCGAATTCGGTAACTTTTTGCATATTTGTAGACACTGCCACAAAATGCTTGGCAACATCTTCTTGCTTAGCAGTAGTCAAGAACCATTTTCTAATCGTTTCAGAGTTAGTAAGCGTCTCTTGGGTTGTAAACGTTTTTGAAACAATCACAAAAAGAGTCGTCTCTGGATTTAATTTCTTGATAATTTCATTTACATGATCCCCATCAACATTGGATACAAAATGAACATTCAAATCATTTTTATAAAACTGTAAAGCCTCTACCACCATTGCCGGACCTAAATCTGATCCACCAATACCAATATTAACTACATCTGTAAACGTTTTCCCTGTGTAACCTGTGCGCTGTCCAGAAACAACTTCGTTAGTAAAAGCTTTGATTTTTGCTTTAACCTCGTAAACTTCAGGAACAACGTTGACACCATTTACGTTTACAACTTCAGTTTCTTTGGCTCTCAAAGCAGTGTGAAGCGCCGCTCTATTTTCAGTTTTATTAATTATAGCACCCCCAAAATAATCAGCAATGGCCTCCTTCAAACCCATTTCGTTTGCCAATTCCACCAACAAAGTCATCGTTTCTTGGCTAATATTGTTCTTAGAATAATCAATCAAGAAGTTATTCCATTGAATGTTGAATTTTTCTGTTCGAGAAGTATCCTCTTTAAACATTTCCTGCATAGAAACGTTTTGTATTGCATCAAAGTGTTTTTGAAGCTTGCTCCAAGCTGCAGTTGTTGTTGGATTATTTGTTTGTAAAGCCATTTTTTTTAGTTCAAGATTTTTATTACCGTAAAAATACTGAAAATAGTTTTAACAGATTTGTAATGGCAAACTAAATCCTCATTTAAAATTATTATGGAGATTTCTTGAAGCGAAATTTCAGGCTTTTTCAGTAGATTAATTTCCCGCTCTCCCTAATATCTTGTGGGGGCAAAACCAAAGCCCCCACAAGGATATCTCCCGAAACTTCGGGACGATCAGGGCTGGAAGACTATTTTTGTCTTGTTTTTGGGAATTCTAAATATCAAAAAGAACAGCATTACAACTGCACTTTGCGCCATACAGTTATCTTACAACACTTTTTGCAATACTATCTTGAGGAATGCTCAATTGATAATTCCATCGACTATTTTTATGGCTATTAAAAGGAGTATGCAGCAAAGCACCAATACCATAATAAAAAGCACCAACACCAATTAGTAGCGGAGCTATAAAATTGCCCTCGTTACCATGTTCGCTATGGCTATTATCCGTGTTTTTAGTATTAACTGACAGTAATACCACGCCCATTCCTGCAACTGTAGCACCTGCCGTCTTTATAGTTGTAGAAAGTATTGACAATCCTAGCGGACGATAACGAACTTTTTTTATAGATTCGATTAGTACTACTTTCTTATCAATCAAGATTGTTTTGTCATCAAGTATTTGAAACCTACCTAACATCCTTTTACCATCGGTAGTCTTAATACGAACTCTTTTATTCTCGCTCAAGAACTCAACTCTTTTACTAGATTTTTTAATCATGTACAGTCCCTTTTCCTGACCATGTACCGCAAACGCAATAATTAAACAAAGCAATAGTATTGTATTTTTCATCCGTTACACTTTAGCATTTAATCCTTCTCAAATCTACTTGATTTTATTTAGAAACACCTAGAATTCCTACCAAATCAACGTATTCGAACAAAAAAAAATCATTGCCCAAAGACAATGATTTTTAAATGCTAAATATTTAATTTTTATTTTATAAATTTCCTATGCTATCCAATTCTCTTTTCAGTGGTTCAATTTTTTCTAAAAACCTTGATTTATCACTTCCAGTCATTGGTTCACCCATTGGCAGGTTTAATTTTAATGCATCAACCTGTACCCCGTTTTTCCAGAAACGATAACATACGTGCGGGCCTGTTGCGAGTCCTGTGCTACCAACTTTCCCTATAACTTGACCTTGTGTCACGCGTTGACCACGTCGCACCAAAATCTTAGACATGTGTAGGTATTGAGTCGAATAGGTTCCGTTGTGTTTTACTTTTACATAATTACCGTTTCCTGCGGTATAACCCGTCATTTCGACTACTCCAGCAGCCGTTGTGGTTATAGGTGTACCTGTGGGTGCGGCATAATCTGTACCCTTGTGCGCTTTCCAGCGTTGTTGCACAGGATGAAAACGATTGTTAGAAAATCGAGACGAAATGCGGCTGAATTTAATTGGTGTCTTTAAAAACAAATTTTTCAGGGTTTTTCCGTTCTCATCATAATAATCGATTTTACCCGTCGATATATCTTTCACAAACGGAAAAGCGTAACTTATTTTACCTTTATATTCAAAAAACATACCTTTCAATTCATCCACTCCATTATAGATTGAGTCGTTGACGTAGCGTTCTGTAAACACGATTCCAAAACGATCTCCTTTTTTTAATTTAAAAAAGTCAATAGTCCAGGAGTATACTTTGGTAATTTGACTCGCCAATCCTGTAGAAACTTTAGCATTGTCAAGTGTTTCAGATAAGGAACCTTTCAATACACCCCCAATAATTTTTTTTCGAATGGTAATTGGTCTTGTTTTTTTGTGAGCAACAACCAAGCTGTCTCTAAAATCAAAAATATAATAATTTAATGGATCGGGTTGGTAAACAAAAACCTGAAGTTTATTGGTTTTATTTTTGGAACGAAGCATGGTAAACGCTTTGTTTGGTCGAATGATTCGTACATCAAAGGTGTCTTTTACAGCTTGTACAATCTCATACACTTTGCGGTCACCAATATTCTGTTTTTCGATGATGGTTCCAAAAGTATCTCCTTTTCTAACGGTATCTTGAATAACATTAAAGTCGGCATAATTAAACCCAAAGTCAGAGAATTCGACTTTGGGTTTGGTTACTTTTTGTACCTCAACTTTTTTTTCTGTTTTATCACATGCGACGAATGTTGCTAAGACGAGGATTAAGGAGGCTATTTTATTCAAACTTTTATTTCTTTATTATGTTTAAACTTTTGTACAAAGTTAGTTGGCTATGATTTTATTTATTTCGATTTAATTTTAAAAGGACTACTTAACCCTTTAAAACCATCTAGATCGGCCTTTATCGAACCTACCGCCAAATTGGCTTTTATTCGAACAGGCAATTTATTATCATCGTCTGAAATCCAAACCGTCAAACTTTCTTGTTCTTTAAAAACACGTCCAGATTGTACCAATGGTCTAAAGATCATGGATGAAACGACTCCAAATTTAGTTTTAATATCTTCACGACCAATATACTTTAACTTAAATTTTGTGGTTTCATCGTCAAAAAACATATCAATAGCGATTGATTCACCAACTTTCAACTTATCAATATTGGGATGATTTCTTAGATAATAAAAAGACGAAAGAATATCTTGGGTATTATCTGGAATACTAAACGTCTTTTCGTTCTTATTCTTATAATCTTTTACCACAATTTTATTGGTCGATTGATAGAAGAAACCTTGTTGGTCTTTGGTGTATCCACCTTC
Source organism: Flavobacterium faecale (assembly GCF_003076455.1). Taxonomy (NCBI): domain Bacteria; kingdom Pseudomonadati; phylum Bacteroidota; class Flavobacteriia; order Flavobacteriales; family Flavobacteriaceae; genus Flavobacterium; species Flavobacterium faecale. The sequence continues at coordinate 1,231,192 of NZ_CP020918.1, read as the reverse complement.
ATCTATTTTTCGAGTAAACAAATATGGGTTGCCGGTGTTTTTGTCAATGTAACTTTCATACAAGTCATCTACTTTGAACAAGAAACGAGACATTCCGGTGGTGTATCCTTTTCCAACAACATGGTACACTTTTTTGTTGTCTACAATGGCATCTTTTACCTCTAGGGTTGCATAGCCTGCATTTACAATTCCGTAATGAATTCTAAACTTGAACCATTCGCCCGTATCATAGGCGTCGTCTTTTGGAGTATCAAAACTGAAGAGGGTAATCAATATTAAGAAGAGTACTAACTTTTTCATAGGGAGATATTTTTAAAAATTTTATCAGCCGTATGTCATTCGCATTTTCTACTGGATTAAATATCCGTTGAAGAGCATGCTCCTTTCATAACTTACTTTATTTATTGACTAGGAATACAAAATTTGTTCCAAATATATTAAAACATAAAAACTCAGTCAAATAATGACTGAGTTTTTATACTATTAACTAACCAAAAAACTATAAATTATGAAATTTATATCAAATAGGAAGGAAACCACCCCTTCCGTTTTGTGATTACAAAGTTAGCTAAGAACATTGAATATTCTACACTAAAAATACATTTTCAGATACGATTTGTGAACTTGATTCATAAAAAGGCTTATTTTTTTACATATTATAAAAAATAGCTACTTTTTATAAATACCCAATAATTATCTTAAGGTTGCTCTACGATAAAATGGCTGCATTAAATACCTAAAACTACGCTTTTTAATCAAAAAAGGAATCCAATAGAGATCCAAGTGTATCCTTTTGAGTTATCTGGGGTCCAGGTGTGCTTTATTTCGATTGGACCAATAATAGTTTCCAATCCATAACCCACCGCATAACCTGAATATTTGGGTACTTTGAACCAATCATTTACATCTTTAAAAATTCTATCACCTACATTGGCATAATTGGCAGAAAAATTAATATGATTGTTTTTATAAAATTCATAATCCAAATTACCCAAGGTCTTGATATAACTATTTCCGCCAATACTCAAAAAATCATATCCGTAAAAAGGCCTGAAATTATTAAAAGGATTATATCCATAACCTCCTAATACAAAATTTAAAAATGGTACCGTCCTATCTCCCGTAGAAAAACCGGCTTCATTTTTTATTGTAAAGGTGACATTATTGAGAATAGTAAAAGCAGCACCAATTTCGCCTTTTATAATAGTATTGGGATTAAATCCATTCGTATAATCTGAAGAGGTTAGAAAGGTATGCACATCCCCGGAGAAAGCGTATCCCTTGGTTGGAAAATGTTTATTGTCAAATGTGTCGTATTTTGCATAGCCAAAAGCGCTAAAATAATTACTGTTGTCAATAACTGGATTGGAACTGCTCAGCGTTTCTGATTTTATGTTCAGGTGTTTTAACTCCAAGCCTCCACCTACTAAAAATCGCTGAATGAACAGGGATTGAAAATACAACTGATTGGTCAAATCCCAATAATCGACATTTATGGTATTCATCCCCAAGAAAGCAAAATTTAGATCGTTTGATGTATTAGTAATATTTCGATTAAATTGATTGAACTGCGATTTAAAACCAACATTAAAATTATAACCATTCTCTACATAATAGTCAAAGTTATATCGAACATTGTCACCAAGAACCAAATCTAGTGAAGCAATGTCATTTTTAAAGAAGCGTTTCTTTTGTGTCAAATTGATTAAGACACCACTTTTGAACAATTCATCGTAGTGCAAACCAAACTTTAAATAGGACTTAACGGGTTCTTCTTTGAGTTCTAAATTCAAATCAACTACCCCGTCTTTTTCATTTGGTGTTAGATAGTAATTAATATGGCTAAAGTTGTGTGTGGCATCAATATTATTAATTCCTTTCTCTAATATTTTATAGTCGACTTTTGACCCTTCTTTAAAACGCAATTTCCCAGTAATATACTCCATGGTATAATTATTAAGTTCGTTGCACTTTATTTCTCCAAGTGTCAATTTATCTTCGCAAAGTTTCAATGGTGGTTTTACATATCCTGGCTCGATTTCGGCTACTGCTTTTAATTTTTCGTAGACAGAGAAAGCGGCTTCTTCTCCTTTTTTAATAATTTCGACCCCTTGACCAAAAGAGATTACACCATAGTCCTTAATATTGGGTTTGATGTAAATGTCTGTGCGCTGCACATTACTCTTCATTTTTTCAATAGAATGCAAGTTGGTTATTTGCACCAAAATTTTGGTAGCATCATTTAACCCTTTCTTACTGAGCAAATCATCTTGTACATCTACACCTATTATAATGTCTGCACCCAAGGCTCTGATTTCGTCAATAGGATAATTATTGGTTACTCCACCATCAATCAACAATTCTCCATTTAACTCTATCGGAGAAAACAACGACGGAAAAGCAGCACTAATAAGCATGGCTTGTGCCAGGTTACCCTTATCTAGTATGACTTGTTTACCTGTTTCAATATTAGATCCTATGCACAAGAACGGCGTAGGTAAGGCATTAAAATCTTTTATATCGCGTACATTGCGCGTTAATTTGTTTAATAGATTAAAGTTGTACAGTCCTTTTGAAATGGCTTGCGGTATTCCAATTCTAAACCTATTAAATGGCAAAACTAGAGCGTATCGTTCATCATTTCCTTTTTCGTAAAAATTCTTGGAAGCTCTCGGAATATAATCACTCAACAACTCATCAAAATTGGTAGCAATAAATATCGAGTCCAATTGTTTCGCGTTATAGCCTGAGGCGTATAGCCCACCTACGATAGCGCCCATGCTGGTACCACCTATGTAGTCGACTTTCACTCCTGCTTCTTCAAGTACTTTTAAAACACCAATATGCGCAAAACCTTTTGCTCCACCACCACTTAGCACCAAACCTACTTTAGGTCTTTTTTGCTCCTGACTCAACATTTGACAACCGGTAAGCACTAGTAGGATTATTGTAATGATTTTTTGCATAGAAAGTAAAAAGGATTTAAATGGTACTGACAAAAGAATTAATTTGTTTTCTTTTCGGATTGTGTTTTGTAAAATTCGACTATTTTTTTGGCTTTCGATGCACCTATCACTGCCGAAATCTCTTTTTCGGTTACTAATTGCAGTCTTTTAACACTTTTAAACTGCTGGATTAGAGCAAGCATCGTCTTTTCTCCAATTCCGGGAATCGATTCTATCGAGCCATTCAATGCTTCTTTGCTTCGTCTGTCTCTATGGTGCGTGATTCCAAAACGGTGTGCCTCATTTCGCAATTGCTGAATCACCTTCAAGGTTTCCGATTTTTTATCCAAATACAAGGGCACCGAATCTCCCGGATAGAATAACTCTTCCAAGCGTTTGGCAATACCAATAATCGCTATTTTTCCTCGTAACTCGAGTGCGTCCAAACTCTTCAAAGCCGATGATAATTGCCCTTTACCACCATCAATAATAATCAAATTGGGCAAAGGCTGTTCCTCATCAAGCAATCGCTTGTAGCGGCGATAGACTACTTCTTCCATCGAAGCAAAATCATCTGGACCAACCACTGTTTTAATATTGAAGTGGCGGTAATCCTTCTTGCTTGGTTTTCCATCTTTAAAAACAACACAAGCCGAAACCGGATTGGTTCCCTGAATATTGGAGTTATCAAAACACTCAATATGTCTTGGCTCTACCGGCAAACGTAAGTCCTTTTGCATTTGTGCCATAATTCTATTGGTATGGCGATCAGGATCTACAATTTGTAACTGCTTCAGTTGCTCAATTCTATAAAATTTAGCATTCCTAATCGATAAGTCGAGTATTTGCTTTTTGTCACCCAATTGAGGAACCGTCACTTTTATATTTTCTCCCAAGTCGACTGTAAACGGAACAATAACTTCACGAGACAATAATTTAAAACGCTCTCTAAGCTCCACAATGGCCAATTCTAGCAATTCCTCATCCGTTTCATCCAACTTCTTTTTGATTTCCATGGTATGCGAACGAATAATAGCACCGTGCGAAATCTGCAAAAAGTTTACATACGCAGCCCCTTCGTCCGAAACGATAGAGAACACATCTACATTGGTAATCTTAGGATTTACAACCGTAGAACGTGACTGATAATTCTCTAATATTTCTATCTTTTCTTTAATTTTCTGCGCCTCTTCAAAATGCATGTTTTGGGCCAAATCCATCATCACCTTTTTGAAATCGCGCATGCTGCTCTTGAAGTTCCCTTTCAAAATATCCCGAATCGCATCTACTTGCTGTTGGTAATTATCTAAGGATTCATAGGCTTCACACGGGCCTTTGCAGTTGCCAATATGGTATTCTAAACAAACCTTAAATTTCCCCGATTCGATATTCCATTTGTTCAAATCCAAATTACAAGTGCGTAAGGGATACAATTCTTTGATCAAATCCAAAATCGTACTCACGGTCTTGAAACTAGTATATGGTCCAAAATACTCCGACCCATCTTTGATCATTCTTCTTGTAGCGAATATTCTCGAAAAAGGTTCTTTTTTAATACAAATCCAAGGGTAACTTTTATCATCACGCAAGAGTACATTGTAGCGCGGCTGCAGGGTTTTAATCAAATTATTCTCTAGCAGCAAGGCATCCGTTTCTGTGGGTACAACTATATGCTTTATGGTCACAATCTTTTTTACCAGCACATTTGTCTTGGCGCTATCATGCACTTTATTAAAATAAGACGAAACCCTTTTTTTTAGATTCTTAGCCTTACCTACATATAAAATTTTTCCTTCTTTGTCGTAATATTGATAAACACCCGGCCCATCAGGCAACGTTTGTATTTGAAGTTCAAGAGGTGGTTTTTGCATTATTTATCTGTTTCATCAAATGTATTTTAAACATTCAATTGCATTATCGGGCTACTATCCCAATCTATTTTAAAAATTATTATTTGGCTGTGCCAGCAATAAAAACGGAGCTTACACTAGTTTGTGGGTACAAAACCCCCTTTTTATTGCTTTCATGCTCCCGACGCTTCGAGGCACGCTACTATGGTAGCTAGCTCTTATCACTCACGCAAGACAAAATCAAACCAACAATTAGCCATTAATCCTAAAAAAATACTATCCCACACCAACCTATTGGTACAAGACAAAAATAGTAGGTGCTACTTGCTGTTTCATCCAAAATTACGAATTTCAAATAATAATTTCTACATTTAGGCTTTATTTAAGATATGAAGAACAGTAAACCGTTAGTAATACTAGGAGAAACCATTTTGCCGGGGCAAAGCAAAACCATCGATATGGAAATCGCTAAACTCCACAATGCCGCCAAACTCAAAATCCCTGTAATTATTCAACGTTCTAAAATTGATGGTCCAACCGTACTTTTCTCGGCGGGAATTCATGGTGACGAAATTAATGGCGTCGAAATTGTACGTCAATTGATTACCAAAAAAATCAACAAGCCCAAACGAGGTACCATAATTTGTATTCCGATCATCAATATGTTTGGATACATTAATATGTCTAGACAATTTCCAGATGGGCGTGATTTGAATCGTGTTTTTCCAGGAACCAAAAAAGGATCCCTTGCTAGCCGATTTGCCTATCATGTAATGACCGAGATTTTACCACATATTGATTATGCAATTGATTTTCATGCTGGTGGAGCAAGTCGTTTCAATGCACCACAAATACGTTTGGTACCTGATAATGTAGAGCTCAAACAACTAGCGGATATATTTAACGCACCTTTTACCTTATTTTCAAAAAATATTGCGGGGACATTCAGAAATTCGAGTCAGAAAACAAATGTCAAAATGTTACTTTTTGAAGGTGGTAAATCATTAGACATTAACGATGACGTAGCCGATGCTGGAACAGAAGGTGTGAAACGCTTTTTATCATTTTTAGGTATGTTGGACCCAAAACACGAAGTACAATTTAAGGAGTCTGAGAGTATCTATATCAACAAATCGCTTTGGTTACGCGCCAAATGCTCAGGTATGTTACATGATCATAACAAAATAGGACAGTTTGTAAAAAAGGGCGATGTATTGGCCACTATCTCTGATCCATTTGGGAAATTTGAACAAAAAGTGAAAGCCCCCAACGATGGTTATATCATCAATGCCAACCACTCGCCAATTGTTTACCAGGGAGATGCGGTCTATCACATTTCAAAAACGTTATACAATGAGCCAAAATAAAAAAGACTTGCGCGCCAAGTACAAAAACTTACGACAAGAATTAAGTGAAGATACTATTCAAGAACTGAGCTTGGATATTACTAACCTTGCCATCTCATTACCTATTTGGGACAAAACCTATTTCCATATTTTTTTGCCCATCGTGGAACAAAAAGAAATAGATACCGAATTAATCTTGCACCTACTCGCTGGCAAAGACAAAGAAATTGTAATCTCAAAAGCCAATTTCGAAACTAGAGCCATGATACACTTCTTGTTAACCGATAATACTAAGATTAAAAAAAACGAATATAATATTCCTGAACCCGTGGATGGTCTGGAAGTTCCATCATCAAAAATTGATGTTGTGTTTCTTCCTTTATTAGCTTTCGATCAAAAAGGAAACCGTGTGGGCTACGGCAAAGGATTTTATGATAATTTTTTGACGCAATGTAAACCCGAAACTATCAAAATCGGACTTTCATTTTTTGAGCCCGAAACCCAAATTGAAGGTGTTTTTGAAGGTGATATTGCATTAGATTATTGTGTTACTCCCAAACAAATCTATACTTTCAACCCTATTCTTTAACGACAATTACAAACCCAATTCTCACTGATTGATTTACTTTCGATAAAAACTACCTATCGAATCCATCTTGAGATTACAATTTTACATAAATATTGGTGTAATATTTTTTACCTGTTTTTGGACACTCTTTGATTGCAATTCCAAAATGTGTAAAATCGCCTTCAATATTCTGTTTGTGAGATTCACTGTTCAACCAAGCTGATAAAACAGCTTGTGAGCTATTAAAATTATACGCTAAATTTTCAGCTACTTTCTCTGCTCCCAGCGTTTTAATAATCGCAGTACATCTCGCAGTAAAATCATTATGACTAATTTTATTTTCTGCAATCATATAATCACAATGCTCTTCTGATTTTAAAGAAGCATAATCTACTTTCTCTAAATTATTCAAGCCTTTGCTTGCTCTATAGGCATTAATTAACTCTAATGTTTCGATCTCTAAAGTATCATAATTATGCTGATTTATGATTACATTTTTATTTGTGTGTACAGCTACAGGGCTAGCATCTTCACTAGAACAAGAATTCATTGATAGCGAAAAGATCGTAAGTAATAATGGGAGTATAATTGCTTTCATGGTATGGGAGTTTGAGTTTGTAAAAGTTGTTTTGTTGTTTGTTTGTTATACAAATGTACCAACTAAACACGTTTATCAGCATTCTTTATCGACGAACGGCATATTGCTTTCCATGAATGGAATGTAGCTTTCTGTGAACCCAAAATAGTCATGTGAATAACTAATATTCAACCGTTTACCGAAGACAAAACCTCTAATTTCTTCGACCAATGGCATATTTTGCTTCATTAGTTACATTCTTTGCTCCATTTGTTGCCATTGCTCACACTCACTACTGCTACCTTTACAACCGCAGTACAAGCCACTTAAAACTTGCTGCTTTCAACTCTTCATTCTGTATCTCATACCTGCAAAACAGTATTTGCCTTGGAGATTATATAACCTGAATTATTAACTAAACCATTTATAAACATGAACAATTTTACACGCGCATTATTTTTAACAACTTCTTTATTTACTGGAGCAATGGGCTTTTGTCAAATGAGTATTACTAGTCAGTCTACTCCAGCCAAACTAGTACAAGGAAAAGAGGTAGATCTTTCAATTACGTACACCTCAGCAGTACCCGTAGAATTCCAAATACAACTATTTAAAACTGTTGGAGGTGAAATTGATTATGCAAATGGAAGCATAGACATTTACATCGGAAAGTTTTACACGGGCACAAATCCGCCTACACAAATTATTACCACAGCAGGTTACCCTCAGCTACCCGCTACAGCGACACCCTCTACGGTAACTTTTCACCAATATGTAGATCCAACTAGTATTAAAAATCCTGTTGGAACAAACTACAAATGGTTTGTAAAGATTTCTGCAGATCCTAATACTAACACTCCTGGAACAGATATTGCTTATGGAGATAATAATATTGTAACTCAGATTTATCCTGAAGGAACAGTTCTTGGAACTGCAGCTTTTATCAGTCCAGAAGAAATGTACTTTGATAACAGTACAAAAATGTTAATCATCAAAGAAACACAATCAAAAAAAGTTTCAATCTATGATTTAAATGGTAAAGAAGTTAAAACAGTTTCTCTATTAAATGGAAAAACTGTTGATTTATCATCACTAACTAAAGGCGTATACCTTTTGAAAACAGATGATAATAAAGCAATGAAAATTGTACGATAAAGTAATGGCACTAGATGAAGCACAACGAGAGTTGTGCTTTTTTTTGTTTAAAACTCTTTTGAATATAAAAATATAGATAATTATACCCGTCTATTTTGATAGTTGAGTTAGGACTAGTTATTGTTAAAATAAGCCTAACTACTTTATTAACCGTACCAAGCTACAAACTATTTATATATGAAGCGAAATCCCTATCTTAACAAAAATAAGCTACAGATTGAATTAAAATGAGGTCATAAAAAAAGCGGACAATTCGATTTTGTCCGCTTTTTTTATGTTGTACAGCTATCACTGACTATTTTTTGAATGCTTTTTTGTTGAATACTATTAGGATTCCAACACCGGTAGAGATCGCAATATCAGCGATGTTAAAGATTGCATTGAAAAAAGTAAACTCTTTTCCGCCCCACAGTGGCAACCAGTCTGGTAAGAAGCCATGCCATATTGGAAAATAAAACATATCTACTACCTTACCATGAAAGTAAGTTCCGTAGGGTTGATCGGTAAAAATGGTGGCTAATTGTGAGTGACTATCATCAAAAATTACCCCATAAAAAACGGAGTCTACAATATTACCAAACGCTCCTGCAAAAATTAATGCAATCGCTACAATTAGATAATTTGAATTACTTTTTTGTTGCACCGTATCCCACAACCAATATGCGATTCCGCCAACGGCAAAAATCCTGAAAACAGTCAAGAACAATTTACCGTATTCTCCAGGTATTTTTGTACCCCAAGCCATTCCTTCGTTTTCGACGAATAAAATTTTACACCAGTTGAAAATTTCGACTTCTTCACCTAATATAAAATTGGTTTTGACATATGTTTTGGTAATTTGATCTAGTAATAAAATAAAGAAGATCAAGAGGTATGCTCTGGTTAACGACATTTTAAATCAATTATATTTGTTATTGTGACGTGGTACTTTTCAGATTTAAAGCACTAAACAAAGTGCTTTCTGAAGTTACCCTACTAAAAAAGGTAATCAAGCTCACCTATTTTAAGTGCGTAAAAGTAATGATTTTATCAAAAAAAACGCTCCCAAAGGAGCGTTAAATACCAATAGAAGAAACTAATTATCTCTGTAAGTTTTTTGCTTCGATACTCATAGTAGCATGAGGAACGATTTTTAAGCGTTCTTTACCAATCAATTTCCCAGTTACTTTACAAACTCCATATGTTTTGTTTTCTACACGGAATAATGCATTTTTCAAGTCACGTATGAATTTCTCTTGACGAATTGCCAATTGCGAATTTGCTTCTTTAGACATTGTTTCACTACCTTCTTCAAATGCTTTGAATGTTGGCGATGTATCATCTGTACCATTATTCAAGTCATTCATATAGGCGCTTTTGATCAAATCTAAGTCAGATTGCGCTTTCTCTATTTTATTTAAAATAATAACCTTAAACTCCGCTAAATCAGCGTCGGAGTATTTTGTAGCTTCATCTGTCATAACCCAATTATTTAGTAATCATTATTAACGTTTTAATATCATCAAATTCAATTTCATTGCCATTTTCAATTTTTTCTTGAAAAATTAAATCCTCTGTTAATGTCTCTGATTTGATATAGTTTAAATTTTCTTTCACCGCAGCTTCCAAAATACTGTTGTTTTGTAAATGGACTTTAATTTTATCCGTTACTTCAAAACCAGAATCTTTTCTTAGGTTTTGAATTCTATTTACCAACTCTCTTGAAACCCCTTCACTCCTTAATTCTGGTGAGATTACAATGTCTAATGCCACCGTAATTCCGTTCGAATTTGCAACCAACCATCCTTCAATATCTTGGGATGTAATCTCTACATCTTCCAAGGTTAAAGTTATGTTATTTCCTGCAATCTCAGTTATATAACTTCCGCTACGCTCCAACTGGTTAATCTCATCGTTTGACAAAGACTGTATCTTCTTGGAAACCAGCCCCATATCCTTACCAAATCGTGGTCCTAATGCCTTGAAATTAGGCTTAATTTGCTTCACTAAAATTCCAGATGCATCGTCTAAAAGTTGTATTTCTTTAACATTTACTTCTGCTTTTATCAAGTCTGAAATGGCCTCTATTTCTACCCTCTGACCTTCGTCAAGTACCGGTATCATTACCTTTTGCAAAGGTTGACGTACTTTGATCATTTCCTTTTTTCTAAGTGACAAAACCAGTGATGAGATAGTCTGCGCTTTCTGCATTCTGCTCTCTAACGATTTATCAACAAAGTTTTCAACGTATTCTGGGAATTTCGCCAAATGTACACTATCAAAATCTTCTGACTGTGTTGCCAAAGTTAAGTCTCTGTAAAGCTTGTCCATAAAGAAAGGAGCAATTGGCGCAGCTAGTTTACTTATCGTTAACAAACAAGTATAAAGTGTTTGGTAGGCCGCTATTTTGTCTTGTGCATATTCACCTTTCCAAAAACGACGACGACATAAACGTACATACCAGTTGCTTAAATTTTCTTGAACAAAGTCAGATATCGCACGTGCTGCCTTGGTAGGCTCATAATCTGCATAGTAGCTATCTACATCTTTTACAAGCGTATTCAACTCCGAGATAATCCATTGATCAATCTCAGGTCGCTCCTTCATTGGTATATCTGCTTCATTGTATTTAAAACCATCAATATTGGCATACAAACTGAAGAACGAATACGTATTATAAAGTGTACCAAAAAATTTACGACGTACCTCAGCAATTCCTTCCAAGTCAAACTTCAAGTTGTCCCAAGGATTTGCATTGGCAATCATGTACCAGCGCGTTGCATCTGGTCCGTACTCGGCTAAGGTTTTAAAAGGATCTGCAGCATTCCCTAAACGTTTAGACATTTTTTGTCCGTTTTTGTCTAGTACCAATCCATTCGACACCACATTTTTATAGGCTACTTTATCAAAAACTAAAGTTCCAATAGCGTGCAAAGTATAGAACCATCCACGTGTTTGATCTACACCTTCGGCAATAAAGTTGGCTGGAAAATCTTGATTTCCATCAATTTTCTCTTTGTTTTCGAATGGGTAATGCCATTGCGCATACGGCATTGACCCAGAGTCAAACCATACGTCAATTAAATCTGCTTCACGCTTCATCGGTTTACCTGAAGGCGAAATCAATGTGATAGCGTCGACCACATTTTTGTGCAAGTCAATCAAATCATAATTAGCCTCGTCCATGTTTCCAATTTCAAATCCTTTAAACGGATTTTCAGCTTGAACACCTGCAGCAATAGCTTTTTCAATTTCTTCGTATAATTCACCCACAGACCCAATCAAGATTTCTTCTTGTTTGTCCTCTGTTCTCCAAATTGGCAACGGAATCCCCCAGTATCTCGAGCGAGATAAGTTCCAGTCGTTGGCATTTTTCAACCAGTTTCCAAAACGTCCTTCTCCGGTAGCCTTTGGTTTCCAGTTGATCGTTTCGTTCAATTCGAACATTCGATCTCTAACCTCTGTGATCTTGATAAACCAAGAATCAAGAGGATAGTACAAAATAGGTTTGTCTGTTCTCCAACAATGTGGATAACTATGGACATATTTCTCCACCTTAAAGGCTTTGTTTTCTTCTTTTAACTGAATAGCGATTTCCACATCTAATGAACGTTCTGGAGCTTCGCCATCATCATAGTATTCATTCTTAACATACTTACCTGAATAAGCACCTAATCCTTCAATGAACTTTCCTTGTAAGTTCACTAGTGGCACTGGAGTTCCATCTGCATCCAAAACTAACATCGGGGGTACTTCTGGAGTAGCTTCTTTGGCTACTTTTGCATCATCTGCACCAAATGTAGGTGACGTATGTACGATTCCTGTTCCGTCTTCGGTAGTTACGAAATCTCCTGATATTACTCTAAAAGCATTTTCTGCGTTTTGGTACGGAAGTACCAATGGCATTAATTGCTCATATTTAATTCCAACCAGATCTGCACCTTTTGCTTCAGCGATGATTTGAAACGGAATTTTTTTATCACCTGATTTGAAATTCTCAAAGTCAGTTGCGTCTTCGCTAGCAAAGAAACCTTTCCCAAATTGTTTTCCAACTAAGTTTTTAGCAAGAACCACGTTTGTAGGCATGAACGTATATTGATTGAATGTTTTTACAACCACATAGTCAATTTTCGGTCCTACGGTCAAAGCCGTATTTGAAGGTAATGTCCAAGGTGTTGTGGTCCAAGCAAGAAAATAAAAATCCCCACCCCTACCCTCCCCGAAGGGAAGGGAGTCTAGTCCGAAAGCTTTGGCAAAAGTATTTTCCACAACGTCTCCCTCTCTTTTGGAGAGGGTTGGGGTGAGGACTTTGAATTGAGCCACTACGGTCGTATCTGTAACGTCACGATAACTTCCTGGCTGATTTACCTCGTGCGAGGACAATCCTGTTCCTGCTTTTGGAGAGTACGGCTGAATGGTATACCCTTTGTACATCAAATCTTTATTATAGATTTGTTTCAAGAGCCACCAAACCGTTTCCATATACTTGGATTTATAAGTAATATATGGATCTTCCATATCTACCCAGTAACCCATTTTTTCTGTAAGGTCATTCCATACGTCCGTATAGCGCATAACCGTTTTTTTACAAGCTTCGTTATACTCTTCTACCGTAATTTTGGTACCAATATCTTCTTTGGTAATTCCTAATTCTTTTTCGGTGCCCAGTTCAACTGGCAGACCATGAGTATCCCATCCTGCTTTACGCTTTACTTGATACCCTTTTTGGGTTTTATATCTACAAAAAATATCTTTTATGGCGCGTGCCATTACGTGATGTATTCCAGGTAATCCGTTTGCTGATGGTGGGCCTTCAAAAAAAACGTACGGTTCTGCACCTTCTCTTGTTGTGACACTTTTTTCGAATATATTTTTTTCTTTCCAAAAATCAAGTACTTCAGACGCTACCGTTGGTAGGTCAAGTCCTTTGTATTCAGTAAATTTTGAGCTCATTTTGTCCTTTTCTTTAGTCGAAGTGCGAAAGTAATAAAATTAAACCGAAAGTCGAAAGTCGAAAGTCGAAAGTTTAACTTGTGAGCTTCTGCTTACTCTTTTATAACCATTAATTTTTTGGTTGTTTTATTCCCATTTTCATCAAGTAAATTAACAAAATACAAACCGTTTGCTATTTCGTTTATTGAAATGGATTGATTTGATTTTGGACTTACAACTTCTTTCGTAATGCGTCCATTAGTATCAATTATTTGAAGTTTTTGAAACTGCATTTTTGTACTATCAAAAGAGATTTTGAAATCATTTTTAGCCGGATTGGGTGTCAAAACCACCTCCTTTGATGACTCAAAAGCAGTCGCACCCAGAGTTACTCGCGTATATTTTACTTTGATAATGATTCCTGGATTCTGAATTGATATGGAGTTGTTATTAGAAGGCCCCGAAGTAGACCCACTGCTATCTGTGATAATATAGAATGTTATTCCGTCTGGTGCAGCTACAATATCACGGTATCTATTTTGGGTGTACCAAAGTTCCTCAAAATCATCATTTGTTCCGTCTGCCTCTGGATCTGCAATAGCATTAAATCCATTACCCGAAGCATCAATTGCTGCTCTGTAAATTCGACCACGTTTTAAGGTCGTAACAAGTAATGAGTTTCCCCAACCCGGTATAAGACCTTTTTCATAAATATCCATCCCTGCAGGAGCAACTGTTGGCCAACAAATATATCCACAACCAGCTTGAAAATCATAAGAACTAGCAACAGTACCCCACGTTTGAGTAGGATTCTTGTAGTTTGAAGGCAGCGCCCAACTCATCTCTGTAGTAATTGTAGCTCCGGATGGACAACTAAAATCTGAATAACTGTTGCTGTTGCAATTTGGAGCAGTAGACCAATTACAATATTCATAAGCCTTATTATCAACATATCCAGAAATATTTGGCCAACCATAATTTTTACCCGCTTCGATAATGTTCATTTCATCATCTGATTTCGGACCGTGTTCAGACGAATATAGTTTTCCATTAGACCCAAAAACTAATCCTTGTGCATTTCGATGTCCATAGGTGTATACATGACTTCTTATTCCACTCAATGTTGGGTTATCTGTCGGTATTGATCCGTCCAAATTCATTCTTAGAATCTTACCCTCATACGCACTATAATCCGATGTGTTTGTTGGTAGAACTTGCGCTTTTATTGGGTTACAAGCATTAGAAAACTGGTTGTTACCCTGGTCTCCAATTGTGTAATATAATTTCAAATCGGATCCAATTGCCAAGCGACCCGAATTGTGGTCCACGCTCCCAGACAATCCTTCGATTAAAACCATTTCATTGGCTAAACTGCCATCCTCTCCGGTTTTAGAATATGTAAACCTAGAAATTCTAAGTTTTCGCGAACCAGAATAATAAGTATAAGCCACATAAGCATAATCATTACCTACATTTTGACCAAACTGTGGATGCAAAACAATCCCTAACAAACCGTCTTGCCCGCCTGTGGAATACACTGCCGCAATATCGATTAAAAGATCTTTTGTTCCTGTGGTTGTATTGTACCTTGCAATTTCTCCATTTACCCTCTGCGTAATCCATAAATTATCATCTGGCGCATACAAAATATCATACGGATTGTCTAACAAATTATTTGGTCCCAATTGAGAAATAGCCCAGCTATCTCCCGGAATCGGATCTGTTAATTGAGCGATAGCGGTTGCACCGAAGAAAAATATCCCAAGAAGGGTAAGAGTAGTTTTTGACATAAGTTTTTTTCAAAATTAAGAAAGATTAGCATCTAACTTGAACTTTTTCAAGAAAAAACTTCTTTCAAAACTTCAAGAGATTTTGGATTTCTAAATCCATCTAGGTGAAAACGATAATAATCCATCAAAATCTTCAATAATATCTGCCTTTCAAGTACATGAAATACTTTCTGATTGGTATCGAACTTAAGACCGATCAATACTTTAAACAATGTCGTTTGATGCCCTGTTAGAGAATCTACACCTATAAATGGCGTGAATTGTCCGTCACGCATATCAAAAAAAGATTGATCAATATCGGTAACATCCGGATAAAAACCCAAATATTTGGAAATCTCAAGCAACAAAATAAGATGAAAATTTGAAATATCATCATGCGTATCCAGCCACAATAAAGCTACTTCTAAAAAATCAAATAGCGATTCGTTTTTCTCTTCTTCATGAATCGAATGATACAAGACCTCAGAGAGAAACAATACCATTGTACTTTTAAAAATATCAGTGTGTACACTCTGAAAAGGAGCGCTAATTTTAATTTCTTTGAAATGCTCCATAGTCCCTTTGTTTTTATGATCTGCCTCGATTTCTAAAATAGAAAGCGGCTGAAAATAAGCTATCTTTTGGTTGCTTTTTCGACCCGAAAAAGCAGAGCGTACAAAATAAGTTTTGAGCCCACTAGATTGTGTAAAACATTTTACAATCAAACTTTTTTCTTGATACTTGATGGAAGAAATTACTATGGCTTTTGTTTTGACTAGCACGGACTAAATAGAATTATGTGGGTAAAATTATATGTAAAAAATAAACATTGTTAAATCTAAAATTTCTTTTTTAGCTTCAAAAAATAAGTTTCATAGTATTTAAATGAAAAATGTGCAAGTAGTACGGTTATTAATATTATTAAAGTGTTTTCAAGTACTATATAAATACTATACGAGAGATATATCTTATTTAAAAATTTTAAAAATAAAAAACCAACAAATTGCATAACAATAGCATGATACATGTAAATACCATAGGAAATTTTTCCTAGATAATTTAAGACTACATTGTCTAATAGTATATTTTTCTTTTGCGACAAAACTGAAATCACTAAACCAAACAGCACCATACTTAGCATATGATAAGGTATATCTAGTAAATTTGATCTAAAAATTGAAGTAAAAAAATAAATTAAAAAAGTAAACAAAAGTGGATACTTAAATTTAAGTACTAAATTTTGAACGGTGCTACTTAACATAATTATACCACAAAGTCCACTGAATGAAAAATAAAAAAAGAACATACTATAATTTCGTAATAATGGCACCACTTTAGAAAAATAAAGTGCAAAATATAACAATGTGAACACGGCTAAAAAAACCTTTATTCTTTTGAGAGGTAGAAAAAAGAAGATCGGAGCTATAAAAAAGTAAAATTGCTCCTCTATAGCAATAGACCACAACATTTCGATGATACCTCCAGGTGAGTATGTACAAAAAATATTTGCAAAAAATGTACCTGACAACAACACGCCCAAAAACAGATCGTAATCAGCAACTGTAGGATAACCAAAAGATGGTAGGATAAATCGATAATAGAGAAATCCAAAAATCAACACTAAATAATAAAGCGGAAAAATTCGCAATATTCTTCTGTAAAAAAAGGCTTTGATTTTTATGGTATTATTTGCTCTTTTCTCAACATATAACTGCCTTATAATCAAAAATCCACTGAGTGAAAAAAACATAAAAACAGCCTCTGAACCTTTATGAAAAACTGCAAAATCATTATAAAAAGGTAAACCTCTATTTTGAAAAAACTGCGGAATATGAAAAATGACAACTAAAACTGCCAGTACAAAACGGAGACCTGTAAGATTAGGTAAACGTTTCAAATGTGATTCTTCTGTTATTTTTATATTATCGTACAATCATCACTTTTTTAACTTTCGTTTCAATACCATCCTCGGCTACGATAAAGATCATGTACACCCCCGTTGCAACTTTATATTTACCAAAAGCCGTTGTGTCCCATTCAATCGTCCCACCTTGTGAAGTGGTTTCATAAACTAAATTACCTTCAATATCAGTAATTTTAACATTGGCCTTATCTACCAATCCTGCAATCTTGACGGTACCTTCATACCCTGGTCGCACAGGATTGGGATAGACATAAGCGTTGTTTAAGTCTGAACTTGCTTTTGTGGCCACTCCCTTAAACGAGATCATCCCTTTGGATGTTGCTATAAAAACCTCCCCTGTAAGGCCATTTATTGCAATATCATTTATACTATTGCCGGGCAAAGGTGAATTTGTAGATGTAAAATGATAAATAGTTTTTTGACCATCTGGAGAAACAAAAAACACTCCAGAATCTGCCGTTCCAATCCACTTATTATTAGCCCCATCTACAACAATATCTGTGATGAATTGCTCATACAATAGTTCCTGAGCCACACCATCTTCGAGTATTATTATAGGTTTTGTAGTCAACTGATCTTCGGTAAAAAAATCATTAATATTAGACAGCACACGAAGTCCTTTAATAGTACCTATCCATAGCTGATTATTATTATCAGGGGTTACAACTCTAGCATCACGGTCAGGTAAATTTCCAACTGTTTCACCTACCGTAATTTTCTTGAATACATTACCAGTTTCATTAAAACCTAGTATACCTTCAGTAAAGGTAGCAGACCATTTTGTACTCCGCTTGTCAATTGACATCTTACCAAAACTACAAATTTGATAATTATTCAAAATTACTTCAGTTGAAAAACTTTGCCAAGTCCCATTGGCATTAAATACTTTTATTCCGTTTTTTACAAAACTATTATTTACCCATAGATTACCTGATTTATCAAATACCCCACCATTCACTCTTACATCGTTTGAATAATTGGGTATAAAAGATATATCCTCCAGCCCACTATTACTCTTGGTATATAAGGTAGTTGGAACATCATCTACAACTTTCAATAGACCACTGAAAAAAGAAAAGACAAATACATCACTTTCCTTATAGGGATTGACTGCTACTCTACCTGTAGACTGTACACCTAACACCATTTCATATGGTATATTTAACCATCCTGATGAACTAAACTTACTAATACCATTACTTTTAAGTGGATAAGGGTTATAGCTACTTGAATATCCTCCATAAACTGCCCACAAGGCTGTAGTACCAGAATCTATTGCAAAAATATTATTTTTAATTGGTCCGCTAGGGGTTGTGTTTTCAGCGGTGGTCCCACCTTGCAACAATAGCGTATACATGCCCTTGGCTGTAGTACCAATATAAACCTTGTCCTCTACGATGGCAGCACAACTAAAAACTCCGCCGCCTGGTATACTACTTGTATCAATTTGCCGTGTAGTTGCCAATGCTGAATTAAAGATAAAAATAGTACTTTGAGTTGTGACTATTAAATATTCACCTGAGCTTCTAATATCGTTAGGGAATTGATGTAAACTTCTAAAATTTACAAAAGAATTTGCACTATATCTATGTAGAGCTCCAGCAGAGTCTATTGCTACCAACTCTGATCCAAAAGTCTCTATTCCGCTCCAATATCCCGGAGAGATGGTAACCCATTGACTAAAATCAATTAAATTTTTGCTAGTTACTGTTGCTCTTTTAATTCCGACTGCTGTTGCGGCATAGATAAATCCATCAAATACCGCAGTTTGATTGACTTTTATCTCAACACCGTTATCACCTATAAAGTAGGTATCTCCAAAAAGCATTGTATTTAAATTAAACTGAACTATTCCGAAATCGCAAGAAACATATATAATACCTTGGTATTCCATGAAATGATTAACTCTTTTGACGCTAGTAGGGATTTGTTTGTTTAAGATATCAACCACTTTCAAAATTTTGCCATCAGTGTCATTTATCACAGTCAGCAAACCGGTTTCATATCCCACAATTGTTTTATTCAAACTCGTACTATGGTACATTGCTGTTATAGTTTCACCAGACAAACCATCAATAGTGGTGATCGTTTTCAATTCATTCGAAACCAAATTTTTCGAAAACAAAGCATTTTCAGATGCAGCAAAAACAGCTGAAGTACTTGCTGAAATATCTTTTATTTCGTTGTATGAGAAATAGCCTTGCCACGATAAATTGCTCTGTGCCAAAACCACATGACTCACAAATAAGAGTAAAAAAACTGCTATTATCTTTTTCATTATCTACACCCTTTAGGTCCACAAATATAACGTAAAGATAGGTATTCGAAATTTATAACTTTATAAAAAAAGACTCCCTACAATAATGCGTCATGCAATACCGTAGAGAGTTTCAACTATAAGTTAAAAAAAAATTATACGACTCCTTGTGCAAGCATAGCATCTGCTACTTTTACAAAACCAGCAATATTTGCTCCTTTTACGTAGTCGACATACCCTGATGCATCTGACCCATAAGCTACACATGAAGCATGAATAGAAGTCATGATTCCTTTTAATCGCTCATCTACTTCTTCTGCTGTCCAGTTTAAACGCAATGAGTTTTGAGACATTTCTAATCCAGAAGTAGAAACCCCTCCTGCATTTGATGCTTTTCCTGGTGCAAATAAAACTTTAGCTTCTTGAAAAACAGCCAAAGCTTCTAGCGTAGTTGGCATGTTTGCTCCCTCGGTCACGCATATACATCCGTTTGCTACCAATTGTTTTGCTTCAGCTTCACTAACTTCATTTTGTGTTGCACATGGCATTGCTATGTCACACTTCACACTCCATGGACGACTATCTGCGATATATTTTGCATTAGGATATTTTGCAACATATTCACTAATTCTACCTCTAGCTTCATTTTTAATGTACATCACGTGTGCTAACTTTTCTGGAGAGATTCCTTCCTCGTCATAAATATAACCAGCAGAATCTGATAAGGTAACCACTTTTGCACCCAATTGTGTTGCTTTTTCAGCGGCATATTGCGCCACATTTCCAGAACCAGAAATAGCAACAATCTTACCAGACAAATCATCTCCTTTGGTAGCCAACATACTTTGTGTGAAATAAACAGCACCATAACCAGTTGCTTCTGGGCGAATTAATGAACCTCCATAAGACATACCTTTACCAGTAAGTACTCCTGTAAATTCATTTCTTAGTCGTTTATATTGACCAAACAAGTACCCTATCTCTCTACCACCAACTCCAATATCTCCTGCAGGAACATCAGTATTCGCACCGATATGTTTAGACAATTCGGTCATAAAACTTTGGCAAAAACGCATTACTTCATTATCTGATTTACCTTTAGGGTCAAAATCAGCTCCACCTTTTCCACCACCCATTGGCAATGTAGTAAGGCTATTTTTAAAGGTTTGTTCGAAAGCTAAAAATTTTAAAATACTAAGATTTACTGATGGATGGAAACGAAGACCTCCTTTATAAGGTCCGATTGCTGAATTCATTTGAATACGGAATCCTCTGTTTACTTGTGTTTGACCTTTGTCATCTGTCCAAGCAACTCTAAAGATGATAATCCTATCAGATTCGACCATGCGCTCCAATAGCATTTTATTTTGGTATTTTTCATTTTGTTCAATAAACGGCATTACAGTCTCTGCTACCTCAACAACAGCTTGCAAAAATTCTGGTTCATTTGGATTTTTACGAGTAACCTCCGCTATAAAATTTTCAATATTTTTTGACATACATTTACATTTTAAGCACATTTAAGAAATCGATTTCGTGCTAAGGCAAATATACATTTTTTAACAAATCCCAATTAAAAAGTAACCTTAAAATTTAACTAAATTCTATTAAATTGTTATACTAGTGAATTTTCAATCATTAGTATACTGATAATCTTTCGGTTATTTCTCATTTGATAGGCCTCGGTAACTAGTATTTTATATCTTTGTCTTGACATGCAAAACCTACTTAATATGTTCAAATGCTTTATTATCCCATTATTTGCTCTATTTGCCTGCTCGAACGCAGCACAAGCGCAATTTGGGTTTTCACATGAAATCGGAATTATTGCAGGCCCCATTGCATTTCAATCTGATTACGGTGAACGCTATGACCTTAAAACTAATCTAGAAAATTCTGGTTTTGGTATAGGGATTATCCATTACCTAAACTTTTCATACGAAGCCGATTGTAATTGCTACACTCCTGACACCTACTTCAACGACCATTTTAAACTGCGAACAGAGTTGTCTTATAATAAAACAAACTTGGAACATGCAGGAGAATGGGTCAAGCCAGAGCGCACAGGTCTAGGTGCTGACCAACTACGAGCGATGAAGGGAAGCACGCAACTGACAAATATTGGTATGCAGCTCGAATATTTTCCGTTGAGTATTCGCGATTTTACATCAAGAACGGGTAGTCTAGGACCCTTTGTGAGTTTGGGAGCACAGTTTAGCTATTACAATGCTGAAGCACATTCATCTCTTGGTCCATTAGGATCTCCTTTAACTACTTTTCCAAAATACCTTACTCCTTCAGGCAATCGTCCTTTTGGGTTTTCTACAGAAAGTAATACCGTTTGGTCTGTAGTTTCAAGTGTTGGTACTCGATATAAGCTAAGTCCTTTGCGTGATTTAATGATCGATTTACGATTTCAGTATTTCTTTTCGAATTGGGTCGATGGTCTAAACCCAAATCCAGATATTTATAAAGAAAACAAGGCTAATGATTGGCTAGTATGGCTCAATTTTGGCTACATCTATTACCTTCAATAAAAGTAGGAATATAAATTAAAATCCCAATTCTAAAATATCAGAATTGGGATTTTTTACTTTCTCAAACATCTTAAAAAAAGAGAAAGCATATGATGTATTAACTTATGCTAAATTACAAATTAACCAGCTCAATAACAACTAGTTAAAAGTTAACATTTTGTAAAATTACAACTTACACCTTTCTTATTCTTTAACAATTTGTTCTAATACCCAGCTTGTATGTAGTGCTGATTTCCCTGTAGATGGATGTTCCATATTATCTGCTAAATGCTCTTTCATGTTTTGTACGTGATATAACTGTACATTTTCAGGATGTTCGATAAATAGCTCTACCATTCCGTTTTCATTCGTCAAAAATAGGGGAACTTATTCAAAAACTGCAAATTCAATTTTACCCTTACTTCCTATTATTTGTACTTTATCTTCTCGTGTAGCACACCCAAAATTCCAGCTTCCTGTACCCGTTACACCAGACTCATGCATCCACGATGCCACAATAGCATCATAAGCGGAGTATAATCCTTGTTGATTATTAGCAAACCCAGAAACTTGTTTTATATCTCCCAATAGATAATTGAATAAATCCATACCGTGACTGGCCAAATCATCAAAATAGCCACCAATCGCTACCTTCGAATCCGTTCTCCAATTGTATTCTCCTGAAAGATCTTGTTCGGATGTTTTCTTGCTTAAATGCCAATTTATATGTCTTAGATCACCAATAGAATTGGCATCGAGCCATTTTTTAATTTGGGTAAAACGAGGTAATGAGCGGCGGTAATAAGCCACAAATAACGGGATTTTTTGTTCCTCAAAAGCATTATAAATTTCGACGCAATCCTCATAATTTGGCGCCATAGGTTTCTCGATACAACAAATTTTACCTGCTGCAGCTACTTTTAAACTATAAAATTTATGAGAATCTGGTGGCGTAGCAATATAGATTGCATCTATCTCTGGATCATTAATTAATTCTTCTGCATTTGCATAATGCTTTTGAACTCCATGCCTATGTGCATAATCTGCTGCTTTAGCTCCATCTCTACGCATGACAGCGAGCAATTCAAAACCGGGCGTTTTTTGGTAAGCAGGTCCGCTTTTTACTTCGGTGACATTACCACAGCCTATGATTCCCCAACGTATAATTTGAGAAATACCTTCAATTGTAGTCATTTAAAAAAAATTTGAAATATTATACTAACTCTTCAACAGCTATTTCTGGCTGATCCATACATTCTTCTGTGCAATACGGCAATGTAAAACTAAATGATGAACCTACTCCTACCTCTGAATTTACAGTAATAGTTCCGCCCAATTTCTCTACAAAATCTTTGCATAAAATCAAACCTAGACCCGTTCCTCCTTCACTATTAGTCCCTGGCCTTGATTTTCGATAATCTACAACAAATATTTTTTCGAGTATATTTGGAGCCATACCAATCCCTGTATCCCTAATCGTGATGCAAATCTTTTTGTCTATTAACTCACTTATGGCTGTCACAGTTCCTTTCTCGGGTGTAAATTTAATTGCATTCGAAATTAAATTGCGAATTATAGTTGCCAATTTATTTTTATCAGTGATAAATTTCAAACTAGGATCAATCTTATTTTCAAGTATAATTTCCTTTTGCAGTGCTTGTATTTCGAGCAGTTTTAATTCCTCAGTCACTACTTTAAACAAATCAACTTTTTTATTTTTAACAGGATTCTCTTGGTTTACGGCCCATTGCAAAACATCATTTAAAATCACCGATGCTTTGGTTGCAGACTCTTGAATAACCTTGAGGTACATTTTACTCTCTTCTTCGTCGTAATCACCATCATCGTGGATCATTAAGTCGGTAAAGCCTTCGATAGAGCTCAAAGGATTTTTCAAATCATGCGCAATAATTTTGAAGAGCTTATTCTTAGTTGTATTTAAGTCGCTTAAGTAATCATTTTGAATTTGAATTCTATCCTTCATCTCACTAATTTCTTTAGATTTCAAAATTAATTGACGATTGAATTCACGTTTTGCTTTTTGCTGAAATTTTAAAACGACAACAAAGACTACCAGAGCGAGTAATAAAAAAACAAGAAAGTAAGTAATATCTCTTTTTGATTGTAATTTTAATTGATTGTTTTCATTTTTAACCTCCAGTTCACTAACTTGAAATTGTGATTTTTCAAGTTCAAGAACACTCTGAAAAAGTTGTATTTTCTTTTTTTCGGTATCTTTAAGGGTTCTTTGTTTAATGTCAATGTAGTCATTTTTGAACTGTAGTGCCAAACTCTGCTTACCCATTTTCTCATAAGCTTTTGAAGCTAAAAGTAAACTACTGGTTTCAATTTCAATATTATGGGTAGTCTTGGTCAATTCTAAGCTACTGCTGACATAATCGATGGCTTCATCATACAGTCCCAAATTTAACTTAGCCTCGGCAATATTATATTTAATTAATGAGTTAAAGTCATCGCTCTTTAGGCCCTTGGCTAGTGCCAAAGAGTGATTAAAGTAAGAGATTGCCTTATTATACTGCTTCAGATTATTATAACAGTCACCAATGTTATTGTAGTTAATTGCTAGGTTGTAGCGATTATTTGTTTTTTTTACAGCCGTCAAAGACTTGGAATAAAACACAATAGCCTGTTCAAATTTTCCTTGATTAGCGATGGTATTAGCCATATTGATATAACTTATAGCTATACCGTTATAATTTTTGGCTTCCATAAAAATCGGAAAAGTCTTTTTAATATACTTGATCGCAACTCGAGGATTTTTATTACCGTAGATTGTACCGATTCCGTTATAGCAGTCAGCCATTCGCAATTTATTACCACTATCTTCAAACAAACGCAGTGCACGTATGTAATACTTAAATGCTACGTCATCTGATCCTACACTCAAATAAGATTCACCTAAGTAAAAATTTATTTCACTTAACGCCTTGGGCATTTGTAAATTTTCATAAATCGGCAAAGCTTTATTAAAATATTTTATTGCCTCAAAATTATCATATCGCTCGTAAAAAAACATCCCACCTTTAAAGTAAACCTTTGCGACTTGCTCCTCTAACTTTCTATCAATCGCAATAAAAGATGCTTTATTAAATAATTTTACGGCTTCTGCTTTTTGTTCTATTGGTAAGCTTGATGCTTTTTTAAGATAAGTATCTATTTGCAAAGTATCGACCACATAGGTATCTGTCTCTGCCTTTTGCCCTAAAACAAATTGCATAAATAATATCGATAAAATACATAAAAAAACATTTTTCATATAGGTCACAAATAAAAAGCGCTGTAGATTGCACCAAAGTCGTTCTGCGAATATAAGCCTAAATGTTAAACAGTTAACAAATTTTAACGTTAAAAAGCCTATTTATGAAAAAACCAGCTTTAACAATTAACAGTACAAAAGATGATTTGGTAAACCAATAGCCTATTTTTCTAACGACTACTACTAAACGACGAAAGCAGAAACACACTGTGTTTCTGCTTTTTTTATGCTTTTGCTAGGACTTCAAATCCTTACTATTTGTATCAATTTGCTCTATTACTTTCTATCATTTGATATGTCATTTCGGTTAAATGTACTGCTGCATTTTGCATAGCATCTTCTACCGTCACTCCCAAATCCATTATTGACTGTATACTTTCTGGCTTCAAATTATCAGTAATTAAGTCCATATCTTTCACAATTCCAGCAACTATTGCAAACGGAATTTTATTTTGACGTGCTCTCTCACTAATTCCCTTGATTACTTTACCTTCAATGGTTTGTTTGTCTACACTTCCTTCACCAGTAATTATTAGATCTATGTTATTTTGGATTACTACATCAAAACCTGTTTGCTCCATTACAAAATCTATTCCTAACTGCATTTTAGCATTTAAAAAACAAACTGCTCCAGCACCCATTCCTCCAGCAGCTCCAGCCCCTTCTAATGTTGCTACATTTTGTCCCAAATATTTTTCGACCTGAACACTAAAGTTTTGCAATCCCAAATCAAGTTGCTCAATATCTGTTAGTGAAGCTCCTTTTTGCGCAGCATACACCTGCGCAGCGCCATTGCTACCGTACAAGGGATTTTTTACATCACAAACTACCGTAAAATGAACCGACTTTAAGACTTCGATCACTTTGTCTGTTGTGATTTTATCAATATTGATCAATTCTTTACCCACTGGTGCAACAGTTTGGCCTTCTTTCGAAAAAAAACCAAAACCCAATGCGGTTGCCATTCCAATGCCACCATCATTGGTAGCCGAACCGCCAATAAATAATATTATTTTTCGAAAACCTTTATTCACCGCATCCAAGACGAGTTGTCCTGTACCAAATGAGGTCGAATTGCTGCAATCTCTATCCAATGCATCTACAAGCAGTAAGCCCGATGCATTTGCCATTTCAATAAATGCCGTATGATCATTGTATTTATAAGTAGCTGTTGTGGTGCGAAACAAAGGATCTTTCACTACAACGGCTGCTGTTTTTAACTCAAAATAATTCTGCAAAATAGTCAAGGTTCCTTCACCTCCATCTGCCAACGGATGTTTGATCGTTTCAATAGTTGCATCATATTTATGAATCCCTGCTTCGATGGCATTGCAAACTTCCATTGCAGACAACGAACCTTTAAACTTATCTGGTGCTATCACTATTTTCATCAGCGCTACTTTTTTTTAAATTAAAACTATTATTTTGGGCGTGCAACGCACAAAGTACTACTAATGTACACTTGCAAGAATAGCAGGTAGACTCCAACTAAGGCCTAAAATAGCTATAAAGAAAACCACCAAAATGTAAACCTCTTTTGTAAATATATCTTCTCTTTTTACTTTAAATTCAATATTAATATCTTCATTTTTATCTGTTTTATACAATGCACTCACAACTAAAGCCAATACAAAAGTCAAAACAAAACCAGTAAGATTAAACCAAATCCAAAAGATATCTTCAAAGAAATATTTGATCATAACGTTTATCAAAACTCCACCTACGATACCAACATTCATTCCAATGTAGTTCACTCTTTTTACCAAAATAGCGATAATAAAAGTCGCCAAGATAGGACCATAAAATTGTGACGAAATCATATTGATCAATTCAATCACAGTACCGCCATTGTTTCCAAAAAGATACGCAGATGCGATACAAACAAATCCCCAAAAAACAATTGCTAGTTTAGATAGTTTCATGTAGCGAGCTTGACTCAACTTTACTTTTCCTCTATTAAACAAATCTTCAACAGTTACTGCTCCTAGCGAGTGAATTGTAGCACTCACAGATGACATTGCCGCAGAAAGGATTCCGACGATCAAAATACCAATTAAACCGTGAGGCAAATATTTCATAATAAAAACAGGCAACATCAAATCAGGTTTGATTCCGTTTTTCAAAAACTCTTCAGGATAATGTTGTTTGGTAACTGCTGCAATTTCATTCATGAAATCTGGAGTCAAGTTTACCAAAGCTCCAATAATCAATCCCATTATACAGTAGGTTAATACTACCGGAAAACGAAGTAATCCATTGGTCAATAATATTTTTTTGGCAGCATCCTCATCTTTTGCAGATATTAAACGTTGCGCTTGTGTTTGATCGGTACCATAATAAGAAAGATACAAGAACAAACCACCCAAAACCATAGGTAGCAACCCGTAAGTTCCACCATCAAATCCTAGATTAGGAACATCGATAACTTGTAAACGTTGACTATCAAATCCTGTGAAATCTGGATTGGCTTTTAACAAATCCCAACCAAAATAGATACAGATTAACAAACCACCAAATAAGATTACCATTTGGATCGCATCACCCCATACAACTGCCTTCATGCCGCCCATGTATGAGTATACAATGGTAATAATGGTAATTAAAATAATGGTGTAATGAAAACTAATATTTAAAACCGACTGCAAGATAATAGCAATGGTGTATACCCCAACTCCTGTAGACAATGAACGACTTATTTGAAAAACAACACTCAATACAATACGTGTAGAGGTAGAAAAACGTCTTTCGATAAATTCATAAATACTTACAATATTGGCGCGATATAAGGGGGGAACAATAATTAATATAATTCCGATCATTGCCAGTGGCACTGCCAACTCAAAAGTCAACCACTTCATTCCGCCCCCTTGTGCCAAACCAACAAAGGCAGGAGCAGAAATGAAACTGATGGCAGAGAGTTGGGTTGCCATGGCAGATAAACTTAAGGGAAACCAACCCATTTGCTTACCTCCTAAGAAATAATCCTTTGCATCATTATTTTCCTTAAAAAAAACTCCTAATCCTAGAAAGGCAATTAGGTAAACGATAACCACTATATAGTCTATCCAGTTCATAATTAACTATTTTTTTACTAATTATTGATTCATCAAATCCAAGTACAAAGCAGCACTCCAAGAGAAATTTCCTCCACCGTACCCTTTGGTCTCTGTATCATAAGCTGCTTTCACGGGATTAAAATACTCATAAAAACCCACTTTTTCTAACAATTCAAAACTATCCGATTTTACTCTATCGGCAATTTCATCATAACCATAATCCTTTAAACCATAATACAACATCCAGTTCAGGTTGATCCAAACAGGACCTCTCCAATATTTTTTTGGATTGAAACGCTCATTTGTAGGATCAAAAGATGCACACAAGTACATATCATCTCCACCAAACTTGGTCATCATTGTATTGACAAGCGTTGCGGCTTGCTTAATAGTTGGTACCCCAGCAAATAAAGGTGAAAAAGAAGAAGAACTCACAAAACGAATTGGTTTTTCATTTCTCAAATCATAATGAATATAGGCACCTAGCTCCTCATCATACAATTTCGAATTAAAAGAGGCTTTACTTTTTGCTTGCCATTTTTCTAATTGTGCAATTTTGTCTTCGTTCCCTCCAATTATTTTGTACAAATCAATCATTGCTTGATTGGACTTAATCAACATCGCATTGAAAAGCGGATCTTGTACTAAAAACGGAGACAGTTCGGCAATTTTTTGGTCATCATAGTTGTGCTCTTTTGCAATGTCTATAATGTACAAATAATGGTCGTATTCTCTGTTTGAAGGTCGCTCCGAAGGGTCAATTAACTTTGTGTCTTTTCGTTCAAAGGTATACGTTGGCGGATCCATTGTTGCCCAAATATCATCCCAAAGTGGCGAATTATCTGTTCCCGACTCCCAGTTATGGTAGATGTACACCAAGCCTTCATTTTGAGGATCTCTTTTACTATAGAAATAGTTGTGATTGTCGTATACTTTTCCAATATTTTCTATAATAAACTGTAAAACATCCTCTTTGTTTTGTGCTATTTGATACATTTTTTCTAATGTAAAGCCCAAAACAGGTGGTTGCGTCATTCCTGTTGAAGGATAGTCTTTGTTGGACAAAGGATGCAACTCGGCTTGGTGGAAATCTGGTCCAGGAAAATAAGTATCCGACTTTTGATGAAAAACGATATGTGGAATAAATCCATTGTCCCATTGTGCATCAAGAAGTGTTTTCATCTCGGCCTTTGCTTTTTCCATATCATAATGAGCAAATCCAAGGGCAATAAACCCAGAATCCCATTTCCATTGAAAAGGGTACAACCCTTTACACGGAATAGTATATCCTCCCGCTTGGAAATTTTCATTTAATATTTGTTGTGCTTCTTTTGTTAAATCAGTAGCCATAATCAGATTTTTTAAAAAAAAGGGTGCTATCACAGTATGCAAAAGCACCCTTTTTATTGTAATTAATGTATTAGAAATTGAACGTTAAGTTCATCAAAGCAGTTCTAGGAATAATAGGTCTTCCTACGAAGAATTGCTCATCTGTTTGGTTATCACCTAATCTTGGAGATCCTTCTGTAACTCCTGCAGAGTTAAACAAGTTGAAAGATTGTGCACCTATACGTAATGTTTCGTTGTCTTTACCTATGTTGAATGTGTATCCTAAACTTAAATCAACAATTCCAAAACCTTTTAATAAAACTGTATTAGCATCATTAGTGTATTTGTCACCTGCGTAGTTAAAGTCAAAATTTGCATCGAAGTTTGATTTGTCATAAGACAAACCTAATTTTGTCATAACGTTTGGTTGTCTTGCCAATTTATTCCCTACAAATGCTGGGTTGTTCTCTGATTTTGTTAACTCATGTTTTTGGTATGTAAATGTTCCGTTGAAGGCAAATCCATCTACAAATCTCCAGTTCCAAGTAGTTTCAATACCTGCTGATTTTGTATCTTGTAAATCTACTTTTTCAGTAAATCCACCAACACCATCATTTAAGAAGGCAATGTTTCTTCTATCAGATAAGTTAAGAGAGAAAATCGCAGCTGTTCCAGAAAAATTTCCTTTACCGTATTTAACACCAACTTCAGATTGAATAATTTTTTCAGGAGAATAAGTAGAATGACCTCCATTAGCATTTATTTTTACAGAACGCAATTCAGGGAAGAAATATCCTTTTGAAAAGTTACCATATACACTTGTACTTGTACTAACTTTGTACAATGCCGCCAATGAAACTGCATAATCATCTGTTGAAACTTTAGCTGTTTCATATGCTCCAGTACCCCAAGTTACATTTTCAATCTTAGAATTTCCTGCGAAAGTGCTCATTTTAAAAGAAGCTGTTTTTTCGTTTTGAATAGTTCCAGAAGCTGTTTCATGTCTGATTCCAATATCAAAATTCCATTTCTCTAATTTAATTTGATCTGTCAAGAAGAAAGCTAATTTATTACTTGTAACATTTTTGTTAGAATATCCTGCACCTCTATTAGTAACACCATCTACAGTATATCCAGAAAGGTTAACCAAACCTGGACTGTTGCTATATTCACTTAAATAACTAGAAGTAACATTCATGTCTCCTGCAGAAGCTCTAGACATAAAGGTACCAGCTGTTACCGTATGCACTCCCATTTTGTTAATCAATTTGATCTCAGATACCAATTCATCTAATGGACGAACTCTATCTAATATTCTGTTTTCGAATAAAAGTGCATTTGCTGGTAAAGCTGCACCGTTTTGATTTGTAAAATTACCCGCTACAATACCTCTTGCTGCTTTGTACTCGGCTTGAGTTTCAACAACTTTAGGCCCAGTTAATCCACTTCCATCTAAGAATAAGTTAAATTGGTGTTTGTAGTTCGATTTTCTAACTTTAGCATCAATAGAGAAGTTATCTGAAAAATCGTGAACAAAATTCGTCATAAAATAACCTCCTTTTGTAGCAACACCATCTCTAATATTAGTTTTGAAAATTCCATCAGGAGTAGCATATGAGATATTTGAAGCTGCAGCAGTTTGCAAAGTCACAATTTCTTTACCATCATTTCCAATAGGTCTCTCTCTACTTCCCCCTTGTAATGGGTAAGGC